>JALZHI010000045.1 GCA_030913985.1 Chloroflexota bacterium
GATAGATACCTACTAAATCCGAAATCCGAATTCCTAAATCCCAAATCTCCTAATCTCTTTGTCCTATCGTGACGGTCAGCGTCTGGACCTGGCCGCCTCGGATTACTTCGACGGGGACGGGGTTGCCTACCCGGTCGCCGCTGAGGAGGGCTTGCAGGTCGTCTACGTCGTTGACGGGCTGGCCGTCGAGGGCCACCAGGATGTCGCCCAGTAGGAGGCCGCCTTGCTCAGCGGGGGTGTCTTTGTCCACGCGGACCAGCATGAGGCCGGTCTCCTGCTCGCGTCCGGCGCGCTGGGCCTCGGGCAGATAAACGGGCTGGCTGCTGATGCCTAGGTAGCCACGCTTGATACGGCCGTGCGCCGTCAGCGTGTCGGCCACTCGCCAGGCGATGGAAGTGGGCACCGCGAGAGCCACGCCGCCCGCAAGCCCTGTAGTCAGGATGCCGAGCACCGCGCCCGTGGTGTCAATCAGGGGGCCGCCGGAGAAGCCTGGGTAGGGCGTGGCATCGGTGCGGATGTACTTCTCAAGCATCCCGCCGCGACCTGTGCGCACCGGGCCGCCTACCGCGCTCACGATGCCCTGGCTCGCCATCGGGCCGTCCTCGGAAGGCCGCGCTACCGCCAGCACCAACTGGCCCACGCGTGGCTCGCCGCTGCCCTGTGCAGGTTCCACGTTCAGATCGTCCACACGCAGCACCGCCAGGTCGCTGGAGGGATCGCGTCCCACGAACTGCGCCGGCAGCTTCCGGCCGTCGTGGGTGGCGATTGACAGGTCCTCTTCGCGCTCTATCGCGTGCTCGGCGGTGAGCACCAGGCCCTGCTTGTAAACCACGCCGCTAGACGGCAACCTCTGCCGCCCATAAACAGTCACCACCGCCGGGCCGATGCGCTCGACCGCGTCCGCGAGCTGGTTAGAAAGGGAGCTAAGTATGCCCGCGTTGCCGTTCGTATTGTCCATTGGGTGTTCCTCCGTGATAAGCCTCGTTCGCATGTATATGCCGGTATAAGCTCTTGCGCTCGATATCAATATACATGCGAGACCGTTCGGAAGTATCGCCTTTTCAGGCAGTGATACACCTGGACAAACGGCTAGTAGGGGGGTACTGAAACGTGAAACGTGATCGGCTCGCTTAACAGGGTACGTGAATAGAACTCCGCAGGAAGGTGGGACCACTTCCGGCGCTGTCATCCTGAGCGTAGCGAAGGATCAGGTGGGTGAGCAAGAGTCCTCAACATTCAGGATCATGTCTGCATCAGGAACCATGTGCCTCAACAGCAAGAGTCAAGAACGGGCTACTGATCCTTCGCTGCGCTCAGGATGACAAGGGGGAACAGGGTACGCAAAAAGGAATAAGCTTGGTGTTCAAGAACCAAGACCAGCAAGCCCCATCACGTTTCACGTTTCACGTTTCAGCTACGGCGTGTTGACTTCCTGCCGGTTAAGCTCCCACTGGCCCGTATAGACGATATTCACGTCCCGGTATGCGGTGCGGAACTGCTCGATCATGCTCACGTAGGAGGGGTCGGGCACCCATTGCTTGCCGCTGATCTTGTTGCGGCTCTCCTGCTCGATCTCCACCATGGTAGGAGGCACCGTGTTCCCCGCCAGGTTGGTCGGGCGGGCCGGCACCATGGGATTGACGCAGGTGTACACGCCCTGCTTGAACACTCCGCCCAGGATGTTGAGCCGCTTGTCGCCGCCCGCACGCTCCACCCGCCCCGCTATATCCGCTATCGTGACTTGCGACTGCGAACAGGTCAGGATAGCCAGGTTGCCGCTACCGATGCGGGTGTTGTAGCTGGTTATCTGCACCGTGCCCGAAAAGGTGCCGTCGCAGGCCACGTTCAGCCGCACAGGCCCCGACACCTCGCCGTTCCCCGCGATAGACGAACCGCTCATGGTAAAGCCCCATCTCAATTGCCCAGTCCACAAACCGGGCAGGATAGGCGAGCCGCAATTGGCCTGCGTTTCGTACTTGCCCCTCCAGCGGAAGGTGCCCAGGTGCGATAGGAGCACGTCGTAGGGGCGCTGCTTCTCCGGGTGGTACTCGAAGACGGCGCGCTCGAAGTACTGCACTCGGTACTCCTTGCCGTCCAGGGCGCTCCTTTCCACGAACTCGTCCGAGATCGGATAGCCTTGCTGCGGGAGGCCGCCATTCTGCTGCCAGTACTCAAGGAACCGCCCGCCGAGCCGCTTGCCGGTCTCCTTGAACAGCACCGAGCCTGCGGAGGTATTGGCCGTCTGCCTGGGAGGGCCAGCGGGGTACTTCTGCTTGTAAAGGAAGTTGCCCATCAGCGACAGGAGCACGTTGTGAGGAGGCGCGTTCTCCGGGTGCCACTCGAACACGGCGCGCTCGAAGTACTGCACCGTGTACACCTTGCCGTCCGTCTCCGACACCTCCTGCATCTCCTCCGAGATGGGGAAGCCCTGTTGCGCCAGGCCGCCATGTCTATCCCAGTACTGCAAGAATACCCCGCGCACTGTCTTGCCGGTCTCCGGGAACGTGCGCGAGCCTGCCTGGGCCTGCACCTGCGCGGTGCCCATACCCGGCAGCATCAGCATGAATAGAAAGACGACACACGCAAATTGTAGCTTCTTCATAACGGCTCCAATGTTGGAAGGTTTTACGTAAGGGGTGGGGATGTAACCCGTAACGGATAGGCTATGCGAGAGGCCACGCCTGGCGGTGCGACTGTAACATGCCAGGACCGTTCAAATTCAGAGAATGGCGAAAAACCTGGGTTAATTATGTCATGAACATGTATACTAAGTACGTGCAAGCGAGTTATGCCGGGGCGCGGCTATACGCGGGCATGGTATTAAGGCGAGTATAGCACGGGCGCGGACCGAGCGGCAAATAGGCCCTTCGGACTAGGCTTATTAGCCCCAATGTATCATGTCGTACACGCGTGGTATTTGTTATCATGTTATGTAGTGAGGATGGAGTAACCACAAACTCTCTTACACGTTATAACCTGGGCAAGGTTCCGCGCATTCACAAACATAGAAGCCGGCATGCATACACAAAGCCCGGCACGCGAACAGGAGCCACGCCGACCAATAAAGGGCGAACATATTCAGTCATTAAATGTTGCTGTCTTCGCAAATCAAGGAAGGAAAAGAATGTCTCTCATGGAATATAGTAACGAGCCGAGGAAGGGCAAGCGGGGCGCTGCTTATATAGTAGCCACTATAGCGATGCTTGCGCTTGTTATGTCGAGCGTGTTGGGGGCGTTCGGCACGGGGCGCGTCCAGGCGCAAGAGGGGCGGCGCTTCAATATCGGCACAATAGTCGCCACCAACACCAACACCAACCTGCTCGACCAGCCCGCCACGGGCAGCGCCGCGCTGGCGGCCCTCCCGGTCAACACTCAGGGCATGGTCCTGGGAGGCCCCTTCAACGAGGGCTGGTACTGGCTTGAGGTAGGCGCGAACCGGGGCTACGTGCAGGACAGGCAGCTGGTGGAAGTGAACGAGAGCTGGACGCCAATCGCGCTAGAGACCCCCAGGCCCACCGACACCCCCGTCCCTGCGCGACCCACCAATACGCCGGTGCCGCCGACCGCTACCACCGGCACCCAGCCCGTAGCTACGGCCACTACCGCCACCCAGCCCACACAGGCAGTGCCCACCCAGGCGGGGCCTACCAACACTCCCGAAGTGCTGGCACCCGCCAACGGTGATTATAGCAACCTGTGGATCGGGCAGATGTCCAACGCGGGCAACGTGCGCAGCGGCCCCAGCCTGCAAAGCAGGGTCATCAAGAGTTGGTGGGTAGGCAGGCGCGTGATACTCTACCAGTCGGCCACCGACGCCACGGGCGGCCTGTGGTACCGCGTGTCCGACCCGCCCGAGGAGCCGATGTGGGTGCACTCAAGCCTGATAGGCAAGGTCGCTCCCGTGCTCTACGAAGGCGCTAAGTACAAGGGCAAGTGGGTGAACATCAATATCACCCAGCAGGTAGCGACCGCGTATGAGGACGGTAGGCCGGTGAAGGTCACTCTCGTCGCCACAGGCACGGACAAGAACCCGACCGAACTCGGCGTCTGGAAGATATACTGGCGTCTGCCCAAGCAGGACATGAAGGGCGGCAGCCTGGCGGCGGGCGACTACTACCACCTGAAGGATGTGCCCTACCCGCAGTACTTCCACAACTCCGGCGAGGCCCTGCACGGCGCGTACTGGCACGACAACTTCGGCTACCGGCGCAGCCACGGCTGCGTGAACCTGAGCATCCCGATGTCCGAGTGGTTCTACAAGTGGGCCAACGTAGGCACGATAGTGTGGACCCACAACTAGTAATGGCTCTACAGTTTCTTGGTTTCACAAATAAGACAGCTATCCTGATGTAAGTTTTACGTCCTCGCCGATGACAGGTAATATGTCTCGATAAGTTTCTTGAGTCCTACGAAGGCAAAATAAAAGGTATGAAAATGGCTAAATCATCGCCATTTTCATACCTTTTATTTTGCCTTCGCCAATATTGCAACAAATCACAATTTTAGAACGTATGTACGTTATAGAGTCCTGCTTGTAAGTTTCTCTATGAGGCTCCGGCTTGGGGCTACTACAACTCGAATGCTAAATGAGGAGAGAAAATACTAAGAGGAGGGATAATGTGATGGGCACTGATACTGATACTGATACTGATAAGGTAGATCCTGTAGATCCACGATCAGCAAAGCGTGCCGACAGCGGCATGAT
The DNA here is from genome assembly GCA_030913985.1 of Chloroflexota bacterium. Lineage (GTDB taxonomy): Bacteria > Chloroflexota > Chloroflexia > QHBQ01 > JADMIH01 > JADMIH01. Next base: position 4,706 of record JALZHI010000045.1, read on the forward strand.
AGGCATAGCATTAACTATAGCAGCAGTAGGGTTTACTATTAAGCAGTACGCCAGCGATGTTCTGAAATTACCTGAACAATCACCACTATTGTGGTTCTCCTTCTCTGACATAGGTAATGCAGTACTGTTTGGCGGGGCGTATGCTGCACTGATACTCATAGTAGTGCATATGTCTGAGTCGACGACAGAGTGGCTGCACGAGTGGCGAACACGCCGTCCAAAGAGGTTCGGTCTGCGGCATAGGCAAGTAATAGCAGTGAGTGTGGCTGAATCAATCCTGTTCATAATTATGGCTTTGCTCCTTGTAACATTCGTGATGTACAGTGGTAACCTATGGCTCTTCGTTTTCCTTAGTCTAACATTGATAGTGCTGACAATAGTCTAGAGCGATAACGTTATTGTCCAGCAACGGACGGTGGGGCTGCTTACAATGGAAAGAGTCGTTGTGGTAAAATGAGCCCTGGATTATCTCTTTCCCTCTGCCGGTTGTTCCTCTATAAGTGGGTAGTTGACGCTAAGGTGCCTGGTATGTCTGATGTTTCCTGACGTTGTATGCGCCACCACACCCCCACCGGGTAGCCCAGCATCTTAGCCACATCGCCCGTGAGCCTGATTACCGGCACCAGCACAAGCGCATATAGCCTGGACCCTATTGGTAATCTACCCAGAAGGGGCAACAGCCGCATGTATGGCCTGCGGCAGTATTCGGCGGCAGCCATGCCCATCACCCCGAACAAGGCTTTCCCCACCAAACTACGTCTACGCCACCACGCCCACACCGCCAGGAGTGGCCCCAGCAAGTAAGTGGCATAACGAATCGCGTGGCGCTTACGCCAGAGGTCGGCTTTGCCGTCGCCGCGCGCGTAGCGGTAGTATTGCAGAAAGAACGCGCGCAGGTTGGAGCGGGGTCGGAAGTAGACGCGGGCCTTCGGCACGAAGACGAAGCGGTAGCCCAACTCCTTCAGCCGCATGTCGAACACCAGGTCTTCCGAGTAGTCCAGCCATTCCGGGTAGCCACCCACCGCCTCCCACGCTCCCTTGCGGAAGGCCACCGACCGGCTTGACGGCAGGAACTTGTCTGGGTCGATGTCCTCTACGGCGGGCAGCACAGTCGCCCCCATCGCCATCTCGAAAGGCGTCTGCGGGTCCGGCAGGAAGAAGCCCGACACTACGTCCACCCCCGCTGCATCATCGAGCAACGGCCCCACCAGCGCCTCCAACCAGCCCGGTTCGAGGCGCACCCCCGCGTCGGTGGCCGCTATAATGTCGTGGCTGGCGTTGCGTATCGCGGCGTTTCGCCCTTCCGAGATGTTGGCTCCAGGCACCGCGAGCAAGCGTACCGGCAGCCGGTCCATGTACGACGTGACGACCTCCTGCGTGCCGTCCGTCGAGCCGCCGTCAGCGATAACGATCTCGTCGGGTTGGAGGGTCTGCTCGCGGATGCTATCCAGCAAGCGGGTTATGCTGGACGCTTCGTTGCGCACGGTCATGATTAGAGAAATGGGCATGAGGTTTCTGAAACGTGAAACGTGAAACGTGATGTGATTAGGTGTACTATTCGTCTCGGATTACTTCTATGGTGCTGACAGTTCCCTTTACTCCTATGTGGTGGCTCGTAAGGCGCTCTTGCCTACCATCTATGATAGCGCGGGCCGCCTCACTGGGGTACCCTGCGTAGCCGGGGAAGCCGGGAAGGGACCAGTACGTGAAGCGCGGGGGCGTGTGCCAGTCGGGCGACAGGTCCAGGCGAAGGTGCCTCCCGCCCGCGTCCCATTCGATGACATAGGATAGAGTGCCCAGCACCGTGGGTGCGCGTTCCACCTCGATCCTGCCTGGCTCTCGCACCCATTCTAACGGCAGGCAGGGCGTTATCACCAGCACACCGTCGTCGGAGGCAGCGAACAACATCGATTGGACGAGCATGAGCCACTCCGCCGAGGCCCAGCCGTGGTGCCCGTCGCCCGCGCTGCCGCCCTTCGAGTGGGGGTGTACCGCCTCCGGCCAGTTGTAGGTGGGCGAGGCGTGGTCCAGCAGCCACTTCATTAGCGGCCACGCGCCGTCGAGACCCATCTTCAGCCTGCACCCGGCGATGCGCATGTTGAGGTAGGTGCCCCAACCCGAATGGCCCGTATTGACGAACAGCGCGCCCTCGTGGAAGTTGGCCGCTTCGAGCGCGTTGAGCGTGGAAGGTCCATAAGGCTCGTCTTCGTTACCGGTCAGAACATGCAACGGGAACCAACCTACCAGCGACCCCACCATCCCCAGGTCAACCTTGCGGCCAGGCGCGGCAGGCACGATGTAGTCTCCCAATGCGCTTCTATCTCGCTCGATGGACTTGATTATGTTGTCGTGCAACCTGGCCGCAGCCCGCCCGTAGCCTGGGGAGCGCCTGCCCAGCAGCCTGTCGGCAGCCACCAACCCAGCCAGCGACCACAGGCTGTCCCAGTAATAGTGGTCGGGCGGGCCGAGGTGCTCGGACGAGATGCCCGGCGGCATAAGGCCGTCCTCCGAGGCTGCCAGCATGCGTATAATCCAGCGCCGCGCCCTCTTAACGGCGGACAGCACATCCTGCTTAAGGGCGGGATCGGGGTGCAGCGCCAGGTGCCTCTCAATCGCCCAAAGCGCCTGCCCCGAGCCGTCCCACTCGCCGTTATGCGACACGAAGGCCCCGTTGCGCCGCTGCCAGGCGAGCAGCCCACGTATAAGTTGGGACGCCGCCTCCCCGTGGCCGCAGATCGAGAGCGCGTACATCATGTAAGCCGCGTCCCTCAGCCAGAAGCTATGGTACAGGTCGGGGCCGGGGGTGATTACGCTGCCGTCGTGCAGGGCCAGCAGGTGCGCCCGGTTTGCCTCCCACGACGCCTGCAAGTCGCGGTGGGGCAGGCTGACGCGCATCCCACCGTCCAGCAACTCCCGCCAGGCCAGCGTGGTTGACGCCTTGGCCCGGCTGTAGTAGAGGGAGTCGGGCTGCTTCATCTCTATCTGAGGCACGGAGAAGAGCCTGGGGGCCGGGCGGTGGCCGTCAGCGGCGTGTCGCTTGTGGACCGGGAAGAAAGCCAGGAACTCGGCCTCCTCCCACGGCTCGATGTTGAAGTTGTAGCGCAGCACTCCGTGAGCGAAGCCCCTGGCATCGGTAATGCTGCTCTCGTCGCACGTAGCCCCAGGTCCCAGGTTGAACAGGTCGCCACGATGCATGCCCGAGAGCGCCCAACCGTCGGGCGCGGGCCAGGTGACGGGTCCGGGCCGCCCGTCAGCCATCAGCGTTGCACCGTCGTATGCCAGGCTGTAAATGGGAGATATGCCTTCTGAGTTGTAGGGGCGCAGGGCCAGGCTGAAGGTGCCCCGCAGGCGCACGTCGGCGATGTTGAACAACACCGCCTGCATGGCGGCCCAGTCGCCCTCAGGCAGGGGCAGCATCCACGATTCGCTCGACACCCGCAGGCCGTTGGCTTCATAGGCGGTAAGCACCACCGGCAGGTCGCCCTGGAGCCGCTGCACCACCTCGGGTTGCGTGGCCGCTGACATCGTGCCGCCGGTGCCCCCCTCCACGTCCACCCACCAGTCGAACGATGGCCCACCCGGCACGGGGGTAAGCAGGCCCCACCGGTCAACCAGGCTCTCCACAGGATGCTCGCCGCCCGGTATGCCCAGCGCCGTCCAGTTGCGGGCAGTCTGGTTCACCATCAGGTTGACCACACTCCTGGGTGTGAACAGGGGCGATGAAGGGTCCGACTGCCATCGCATCCAGGGCGGCAGCAGCCACTCGCGCAACAGCGGCATTGAGAAGCGGTTTAGGTACCCCTGCGCCAGCACCCTCGCCCCGGCGGGCAGCAACTGAGGCGGCCCTGGCAACGCCCCCGGCACCCCGAGCTTAGAGGTGGCGCGCAGCAGGCGAAAGGCGCGTTTGAGAGCAGGGTTTACCTGCCGCCTGGGTGCGGCCCTGAAACGTGAAACGTGAAACGTGATGCGTCTTGCCATAGTTGGTTAGAAAATATTGGTCCCTGGTGCTAAACGGCCAGCGCCACTCCCCATCTTACCCCGAAGCTCCCTCTCGCCAACCCTAGCCTCTCCCTGCGATCCCCAGTCCCTCTTGTCATCCTGAGCGCAGCGAAGGATCAGGTGGCATGTTAGAGTCCTCAACGTTAGGGATGATGTGGGCATTAGGACTAGTTGTGCTTCAATTCTAACGATCAAGAACGGGTTACTGATCCTTCGCTACGCTCAGGATGACAGAGTGGGGCTTTGGTCCTGCAACACCAAGCATGACACGCTCACGTACCAACTAACACAAGCCACATCACGTTTCAGCACCCCGCTTCAGCCCCAACTCCTCCAATACCTCCCCCGTATGCTCTCCCAGCAACGGCGGGTGCCTGCGTATCGCGGGCGGCGTGCTCGATAGCTTCAGGGGCGAGGCGACCATCTTTACGGCCCCTATGCCGGGGTGGGCTACCTCCCGCACCATCTCGCGGGCCGCTACCTGGGGATGGTTCAATGCCTGGGCCACGTCATTCACGGGTCCGGCGGGTACGTCTGCCTCCTCCAGCAGGGAGAGCCATTCGGTGGTACTGCGTTGAGCGAACATCTCTTCGAGCAGCGGCACCAGCGCAGACCTGTTTTCGACGCGGGCAGAGTTGGTGGCGTAGCGAAGGTCCGTCGCCAGTTCGGGGCGAGAGAGCGCGTCACAAAGGCGGCCCCACTGCCGGTCGTTCCCCACGGCGACGATGAGCCAGCCGTCATTAGTCGCGAACGCCTGGTAGGGCACGATGTTGGGGTGGGCGTTGCCGTAGCGCGGCGGCACTTCGCCCGATACAAGATAGTTGCTGCCCACGTTGGCTAGCCATGCCAGGTGCGAATCGAGCAGGGAGATGTCGATGTGCTGGCCCATGCCGGTGAGGTCGCGCACCCTTAGCGCCGCGAGTATGGCCGAAAGGGCGAACATCCCGGCGGTGAGGTCCACTATCGCCACACCCACCTTCTGCGGCGGGCCGTCCGCCTCCCCGGTGAAGCTCATCACGCCGCCCACGCCCTGCATCACGAAGTCGTAGCCGGGTAGGTGCGACAGCGGCCCCGTGCGTCCGTAGCCCGAAATTGAGCAGTAGACCAGGCCTGGGTTGTCCCGCGAAAGCTGTTCGTAGCCGAGGCCCCACTTCTCCATCGTGCCGGTGCGGAAATTCTCAACCAGCACCTGGCTGCGCGAGGCAAGCCGCCTGGCTACGTCCCGCCCCTCCTCGGTGTCCAGGTCAAGCACGATGCTGCGCTTGTTGCGGTTGCACGATAGGTAGTAAGCCGACTCCCCACCCTGGTACGGCGGCCCCCATCTACGGGTATCGTCCCCCTCCGGCGACTCGACCTTTATCACGTCCGCTCCGAGGTCGCCCAGCATCATCGCGCAGTAAGGCCCCGCCAGCACCCGCGACATGTCCAGCACGCGGATATCGGCCAAGGGCTGCGTATTGCGGGCGGGAGTCTCTTGCAGGGGAAGCATGGCGCTGCAAGTATGTCACAGGCCAGAAGGGCAGTCAAGACGATTTGGCAATTGGAATTTCGAATTGCGAATTTGGTAAGTGGGAGATGTTGAGACAGATTAATCCTTTACCTGCCCATCTGTTACAAGAAGCGGGACCAAGCCCCACCTTGTCATCCTGAGCGTAGCGAAGGAACTCAAGAAGGTTACCGTCGTTCTTGTTGCAACACGAGGATTAGTGTTGGGAAGGCTCCTCCCCTTCTCGAATTGAACACTGTCCCTACTCGCCTTCTTTAGATCCTTCGCTACGCTCAGGATGACAGAGGGCTGCCTGGGTGGTGCATCTGAATAGGTGCCACCGTGCCCTCAATGCATGAACGGGCATCCTTTGGTAGAATAAACCAACAAAGACGCATAAGCTCTCATAGAGCACTGCTAACCCAAATTCGCAATTCGAAATTCCAATTTCCAAATCCGAGGACCCCATTGGCAAAGTTCTACTACGGCGGGCAGGCGGTAATTGAAGGTGTGATGATGCGCGGGCAGCGGCACATGGCCGTGGCGGTGCGCGCGCCCGACGGCAGAATCGTGCTGCACGAGGAGTCGCTCGACAAGGGGCTGTACAAGAGTCCATGGATGAAGCTGCCGTTCCTGCGGGGCGTGCTCGGCCTGTGGGACGCGTTGGGGCTGGGCATGCGCGCCCTCTTCTTCTCCGCGAACGTGGCCCTCGAAGAAGAGGAGGACCCCAAGAAGGTCAGCCACGAAGCGCAAGGGGCCTTGGCTACCACGGCAGCGCCCATTCTGCCTGCTCCCACTGAAGCTGCCCAGAACGGTGCGAAAGAACAGAGCGCCGGATCGAAACCCAAAACCCCCGATGCCTTCAGCGGTGCGGTCGGCTGGACCACCGTGGCAATGGCGCTCGCGTTCATGGTCGGTATCTTCTTCGTGCTGCCCGTGCTGGCGGCCAGCGGCTTTGAGGCGCTTATAGGCACGCAATCGACGGTGGTGCACAACGTAGTCGAGGGCGTGGTGCGCCTGACGCTCTTTATCGCGTACATCTGGGGTATCGGCAAGATGCGCGACATCCAGCGCGTGTTCGGCTACCACGGGGCCGAGCACAAGACGATCAACGCCTACGAAGCGGGCGCGGAGCTTACTCCCGAATCGGTGCAGAAGTTCACCCTGCTCAACCCGCGTTGCGGCACCACATTCCTTTTGGTCGTGCTGCTCATGGCGACAATCGTGTTCATCCTGATTGGCAAACTGCCGTTCGTGTTCATGGTGCTGTCCCGCATCGTGCTGGTGCCGGTGATCGCCTCCATCGCCTACGAGTTCATCCGGCTCATGGCGAACCTGTACGGCAACCCCGTTATCCGCGCCATCATGGCCCCCGGCATAGCCCTCCAGAAGATGACCACCCGCCCGCCCGACCTCTCCATGATAGAGGTAGGCATAGCCGCCCTCACAGCCGTGCTGGTAGCCGACGGCGTGCTTCAATCCGCGCCTCTCCAAAGCGCCGAACTCGAACCCACCGAGGAGGCAATTGGTACGCTGGCGTGAGGAAGTAACGCGTAACGCGTAACACGTAACACGTAACGAGGCTCAAGAGATTGCGCGCTTGGTAAGTTGTCTTGTTTCTTACTACTTCTTTACGTGTTACGCGTTACGCGTTACTTCCTGGTCGTTCCCTTGCCATAGCGCGCTATATCATGTAAAAGAGTGCTGGTTGCATGTGCGACCGGCGTTTTTCTTGGCGTGAGGGTCGAGCTTTAATGGGCCATACCGTTGTCATACTGATGGACTGCCTAAACCAGGCAGACGAAAAGAAGGGCTACTTCGCTCCGGGTTCGGAAGGGCTGTTCCTGCTGAGGCTGGCGGTGCTGCTGGCCGGTAGCGAGGAAGCGCGGGGGCGCGTGCTCCTGTGCCGCTTTTTGGCCGTGCCCGAAGGTGAGGCGGTAAGCAGCTATTCCGTGGCGGCCCAGGCGATGCGACAGAAGCTGGAAAGCGAAGCCCTGGCCGCGCTGGCCGAGATTGAGGCCGAGCTGAGCAACGCCACCCACGCTCCCTCCAACGTGCACATAGCGCCCGTCGTGCGTGTGGCCCCCGAAAGTGAGCTAGCCCAGGACGCCCGCCACTTCCTGCGTGGCGAAGACGGCGGGCTGGCCCTGCTACCATTCCGCCGCCTGACCAAAGCCGCGAATCCCTGGATCCGCAAGGCCCTGCGCAACCCCCTCCCCTGCGACGTGGCCTGGGCGCGCCCTCCCGCCAACTACGAGGAAGACAACGCGCCAGACAGCAAATCAAGCAAGCCCTTCCACAAGGGGATGAAGGTGCTGCTCCCCGCCCGTGGTGGACCGCAGGCCGTGCTGGCGATGGAGATGGCGCGAGACCTGGCAATCGAGGTGGGCGCTCAGGTCACGGTGTTGCACGTTCTGCAAACGATGCCCGAACTGGCGCGGGCCACCGAGGAAGCGCCCTTCGCTGAGTTCATGGACGAGATGGAGCGAGCCGAGCGGCGCAACAACCCCCGCGCCAGGCGGTTCGAGCGGGCCTTCGTGGTGGGCGAAGACCCGCAGAAAAACATCATCAAGGCGGCTGCGGGCCAGGACCTTATCATCATGGGCACCGGGGGCCGGGCCGCCGCGGACCTGGGTAGCTTCACCGAGGGCGTGGCGCGGGGAGTAACCTCGGCGGTGGTGGCTATCAAGACCAAGACACCGGTCATGCCGGAGGTGCAGGCAGCCCGCGCCCGTGCCCGCGCCCGCATGCATGCCATCGCGCCCGAAGCCCTCTCGCTGCTCGTGGACAAGTGGTTCGCGGAGAATACCTTCGACGCGGGCGAGTTCTCCGACCTGCGCCGTATGCTGGAGTTGAAGCGCCAGCAGGGAGTGACCATCTCGCTGGGCCTCCCCGCGCTGAACGAAGAGGCCACCATAGGCGAAGTGATCTCGGTGCTCAAAAGGACGCTGATGGAGGAGGTGCCGCTGGTAGATGAGATCGTGCTGATCGATTCCAACTCGACGGACCGCACCCGCGACATCGCCGCCGAGCTTGGGGTGCCCGTCCACATCCACCAGGAGGTATTGCCGGAGGAAGGCGCTCACAGCGGCAAGGGCGAGGCGCTCTGGAAGTCGTTGCAGGTGCTCAAGGGCGACATCGTGGCCTGGGTGGACACCGACGTGGTGAACATGCAGCCCCAGTTCGTGTACGGCCTGGTGGGACCGCTGTTGAGGGAGCCACGCATCGGCTACGTGAAGGGCTACTACCACAGGCCCATACGCACCGAGCGCGCCATGCAGCAGGAAGGCGGCGGGAGGGTGACCGAACTCACCGCGAGGCCGCTCATCAACCTCTTCTTTCCCCTCTTGTCGGGCCTGGTGCAGCCCCTGGCCGGCGAGTACGCTGGCCGCCGTAGCGTGCTGGAGAAGATACCCTTCTTCTCCGGCTACGGGGTGGAAGTGGGCATGCTGATCGACATCCTGGAGAGCTTCGGCCTCGACGCCATAGGCCAGGTGAACCTCGAAAGCCGCGTCCACCGCAACCGCCCGCTGTCGGACCTCTCCCTCACCGCCTTCGCCATCGTGCAGGTCATCATGGGCCGCGTGGAACGCCGCCAGCGCACCGCCCTCCTCGAAGAAGTCAACACCACCATGAAGCTAATCCGCTTCGAGAAGGACCACCTCTCCCTCGAAGTCCGCAACGTCCGCGACGTAGAGCGCCCGCCGATGTTGGACGTGGCGGGTTACTGGAACGGTGGGCTGAAACGTGAAACGTGAAACGTGATGCGGCTTGGGAATAGGGTACGTGAATGCGACACGGTGGGTGTCACAGCATCCTGCTCTCCTTGTCATCCTGAGCGTAGGGAAGGATCAGGTGGGTAGGCGAGAGTCCTCAACATTGTGGATGATAGCGGCAGTAGGAACATTGGTGCCACAATAGTAAAAGTCAAGAGCGGGTTACTGATCCTTCGCTACGCTCAGGATGACAGAAGGAGCTTTTGTCCCACTCAAGAATCTCTATCATATTCACGAGTCCAGTACCGCCAACCGCATCACGTTTCACGTTTCAGCCTAGGGTGTAGAGGTGCGCGTGGCCGTAGCCGTGGTAGTCGCCGTGCTCGTCATAGTGGGGGTGGTAGTGCCCCTGGTGCTGGTGGCTGTGGCCGTGGCTGTGGGGGTGCGGGTGCCGACGGTGGCCTGGGAGGTACTCTCGGTGGTGGGTATCCCGGATGTCGGTACCACGGTGGTCGTTGTCGTGGCCGGGCCCCTGGTGGGTACTGCGGCGGTCGCCACCGTGGTGCTACCCGGCACGCGAGTAGCGGTCTGGCTTACACGCGGCGCTGTGGGCGCGGGAGGAGCGCCCCCGTCGGCCGCCGGGAAGAGCCTGTTCACCTCTCTGCCGAAGTTGTCGTAGAGCACCGCGAGGTCGTATGGCTGGCCGTCCCACATGGCCGTAGTGCGGAACATATACAGGTCGGTAGCGGTGTTAGTGCCCGCGCCCGCGTTCACGTTGACCGAGGCACCCGCCGGGAGAGTGAAGCCCGCCGGGAAGTAATAGCGGTCCACCACGGTCCACTTGGGGCTATCGAGCCACCAGCCGGTAAAGTTGACCGGCGTCTGCCCCCGGTTGGTGATGACGCAGTAGTTGCTGTTCAAATCGATCAGCGACGTGCGCGGATGTATTTCGTCTATCGTGACGTTCGCCAGGGGCGCTCTCACCGGGGCGGTGGGCGTGGGCACGGGGCGCTGTGGGGCAGGCGTGCCGGTGCTGGCCGAGCGCAGGTAGCGCCACTCGTAGTAGTGCTGGCCTATATTGCCCATCTGCACCTTGAACGGGGTGGGCAGTTGCGGCAGGAACGTGAGCACCCGGCGCTCGTACGCCTGCGTCAGCACGTCCATGTAGCGCCCTTCCACCTTCACGTACGACCAGTACGCCTCGGAGATAGGGAAGCCCGTGACAGCGAACCACGGCTCGAACAGCCTGCCAGGCACCAGGTCTCCCCCCACGAATATGTCGGCCTCCGCGTTCAGAAAGTCCCAGAAGACGTTGGGGATGTTGTGCCCGGTGGCAGGCTCGAAGGCGGCAATGCGCACGCTATAGTCGGGGTGGTTCGCGGGCCACGGCTGGGTGAGGCCCTGGCGGTCGATAGCGGTGCGCACCACCTGCCCCACCTGGCTTGTCGTGCGCCGCTCGTTGGGAGCGCCGGGGATGTTGGACACGCCGTTGAACGATTGGTAAGTGGGCGCGGTGCGGTCGTCGGGGTCGGCCCCCAGGTTGATAGTGGCCGGGCCGCGGTTCTCGTAGGTGTCGGGGCCGGTCTGCATCTGGCCTGAGATCAGTTCCACCGCCAGCAGGCCGTTAGTCACAAAGAAGGGGTCGCGGGGGTCGCCATTGGGGTCGTTGATCTCCATGCGGCCCTTGTCGAAGTACTGCACGAGGTGGTTGTTGCCCGGCAGCCCCGCGAACTGCTCGGTCAGCGTACGGCCGGGCGCCGGACCCCATATCCAGGGCCGCAACGTAGCCCCGGCAGCCACCGGACCGTCAGTGCGGTCCCACTTGGCCCGAAAAGCGTCGTTAGCAAAGCCTTGCTGCCCCTGCTGCGCCTGCGTGAAGGTGGCAGGAGCGATTGCAACCCAGGTCACGAGGAGCGCCGCCATGACGACAAAAGCCGGGTGCGGCAGGCGCGACCTGACACGCTTCATGCGCGGGTTGGCAAGCCGCCGCATGGCGATTCGTCTCTTGGACGAAGGGTCGGTAGGCATAAAAAGGTCTGCTCCGTCTGCCCGACACCGGGCTTCAGTACGTAATTAGAGGGAAGAAGAACGCCACGGTCGCGCCACTCTAAGGCCGTGGGACTGTCAGGTTATAGTAGCACAAGGGGGTTAGGGGGTGCAAGGCAGCGGGTGGTTGTGGCGTCTGGTGTACCAGCATGGTTAGCAGGGGACTCCCACCGATGAAGTAACATGTGCCGCCAGCGGACGCCCAGCGATTGAAATCGCGGGCTACACCTTGCGAAGTCTGCCCTGCGGCAGACTGGTTCATCTCATAGAACGTATTAGAGACTTAGAAGGAGGGATTAGTCCCCGCAGGGGACTTTGCCTTGTGTAGCCCGCGATTTCAATCGCTGGGCGTCCGCTGGCGATCATGATCACGGCTAACACGTCTTATGTAAGGGCGTGTTATGTGGTGCGTCTAACAGGGTGCGTGCCAGGTCGTCACTCCCTTGCCGCTCTCGTCCAGTTCTGCACAATCTCTTGCAATTTGCGGTTGTCTAGAATGTAGCTTTCCACATAGCCACATCGCCCGCAAACATAGTTGTCCAACACCGCGACAGATGAACTAAAGAAACCTCGTTTGACTGGTATGACGTTCATTGCGGCGTTCGTATTGCCGATGGTCACCAAATTGCCCGCTACAGGATCGAAATAAATTTCATTGGAGCCACACTTCACACAAATACCATCCTTCAAGGTACTAACTCCTTTCACTGCTCCAACTCAATAGCCATCTACATCCGGCCTCATAATTTAGTACGCTACGTACCCAAGGGTAGTTGCACATCTAGCCTCTTGCGTCACCATCCCACTTGCCGTAACATGCAAGGGAACATGAGCGACACAGCCGCCAACCAAAAAGCCGAAGCTCCCACAGACGACACCCAGGAAGGCCCCACCCCCGCCCTCCGCAACGCCTGGTGGCTCACCACGCGCCGACGACGCTCCGAGTGGCAGTCGCTCATGGCTACCGGGCTGGCGACCTTCTGCGGCAGGCCCCGCGCCTACTTCGAATCGGCCAACAAAGGCGACCCCATCGTCCTCTACGTCTCCAAACCCGAACACGCCATCCGCGCCATCGGCATCATCACCGATACTTCTCCTACAACAAATCCAAAATCCGCAATCCAAAATCCAAAATCGCCCGAGCCTTGGATCGAAGTGCAGCTAGCCTTCGAGGTGCCTTCGCCGCTCTCCTGGCGCGACCTGCTGGCCGTGCCCGCCCTCTCCGACGCCGAGCCGGTGAAGCAGCGGGGCAGCGCCACCCTCTCCCGGCTGTCGGAGCAAGAGTACGGCGCGCTGGAGGCCCTGCTGATAGTGCGCAACCCCGAGCTTGCCGGGGCCTTCGCCTCCGTGGACGCGGGCGCGATGCTCCCCCAGGCGACCTACCCGTACGAAGACGACAGCCATGACACGGAGAGAGTGCCGGAGATAGCCCAGACGAGGCTCAGGGAGCAGGCACCGGCCTACGACCCTTCACAGCCCGCGTTGCGCCCGGGCACGTCCTCCCTCCCCACCGTGCGCAACCTGGCCGAGCTACAGGCGCTGACCAGCCTGCCGCTGGAGGTGCTGGAGGAGACCCGCGACCTGCTGGAGGACACAGGCCAGATCGTGCTCAGCGGCCCGCCCGGCACGGGCAAGACCTGGCTGGCGCGGGGCCTGGCTTCCCTGGTGACCGGAGGGCCTGCCGGGGCTGCTCGCGTGCGGGTGGTGCAGTTCCACCCCTCCACCACGTATGAGGACTTCATTGAGGGCCTCAAGCCGCAGGTGGATGCCTGGGGCCGGGTCACTTACGCCGTCATACCGGGCGTTTTCGTGCGCCTCTGCGAGCAAGCCCGCAACGACCCGGACCACCATTACGTGCTGCTGGTGGACGAAATCAACCGCGCGCCCCTATCGAGGGTATTTGGCGAGCTGCTGTACGCGCTAGAGTACCGCGGGCCGCAGGGCGCGGTCGAGCTATCGGTGTCGGCGGGCATGGGACGTGGCGAGCAGTTCTACGTGCCGGAGAACCTGCTGCTGGTAGGCACGATGAACTCAGCCGACCGCAGCCTGGCGATGGTAGACTACGCTCTGCGCCGCCGCTTCCGCTTCGTGGAAATCGAGCCTAATCCCGAAGTGCTGGACCAATGGCTGGCGGCGAGAGGCAATAGCCCCCACGCCAGGCACGTCATACTCGACCTCTTCCGCGACACCAACGAGCGACTCACCCAGGCTATTGACCCCGACCACCGCCTGGGCCACACCTACTTCATGCTCGACCCACTCACCCCCGCCACGCTCGACCGCCTCTGGCGCACCGCCATCAAGCCCCTAATCACCGAGTACTTCCTCCCGCCCGGCGGCGAGGTGGACGAGTACAGGGCGCTGTTCGCGGAAGCAGTCGCGGAACTTGGCGAGGAGGGATGAGGACTGAGGACTGCGCCAGTATGTCTATGGACATGCTACGCGTGACGCTGAATGCGAAGAACGATTCTTAGTCAATAAATTCCTGGGCTACATTCTGCATAGTCCCCCAACTGGAACTGTTACATCTTATTAGCTTCCTTCAGTTTCTATTAGAAGTTCGTTCAAGAATGACAGAATGGAATATGAGCACATGGCGCCACGATGTCATTTCGAACGCAGTGAGAAATCTCGTCCCTAAGCACCCACATAGCACCTTTCCTATAACGTAGAGTCTCCTGAGCAAAGAGCCACATCCCGGTTAAGGACGAGATTTCTCACTGCGTTCGAAATGACAAGGACGGGGCTTTGGTGCCGATATTCGACAGTATGGTTTCGACATAGCTCTTAGCCGAATCAGTCTGCCGCAGGGCAGACTTCGCAAGGTGTAGCCCTCGATTTCAATCGATGGGCGTCGGCTGACGACCATGCTGCTAATCCATGACCAGATGCTCGCGGATGACTATGTTGCTAATCGACGGGCGTCGTCCTTCGCACCCAGCCTCAAAACCAGCGACACCAACACACAGTAACCACCCTGGCACTCAACAGCCACTTGCTTTAGAATGCCCTCACCTACCCTACTACCCTTAGCCCTATCCCACCCTTATGGAAACCGCTCACTCACCCCTCACTCCTCACTCCCTATCACTCACCCTGAGTGAGTTCGAGTCGCGCGAGGTTGCCCTGCCGCAGGAGATTTATGCGGCTTTGCGGCTGCGGTATGCCGGACGCCTTGATGTTTCGCCCACAGAACGGGCGGGCACTTACAGGCTGGCGGCGCGGGACTATGTAGGGCGGGTTGGGCTGCCAGGTGGCGGCATGCTGGTAATCCGCCCCAAGGTGCCTGTGGCTAACCTCTTCTACATGCTATGCGCCGACGCCGGGCTGGCCGAGATAAAGCCCCCACCGACCGGCCTCGAAAGCAACACCTACAACGACGATATCACTGCCTTCGTCGTATCCGCCCTCCTAGACGCGACGGAGCGACTGCTGAGCCAGGGGCTGTTCAGGGGATATGTATCCAGGCAGGAGAGCACCGCCCCCGTGCGCGGCCGCATCGTGATGGGAGAGCAGGTCCACCGCTACGGCGAGTTGAAGCACCGCCACGTATGCGCCTTTGCCGAACTCAACGCAGACACGCCGGAGAACCGCGTCCTCCTGTCGGCGCTGCGCCACGTACCGCGCCTCCTCCACGCCGGGCACCCTGCCGAAGCTGCGATGCTAAGGCAAGCCCGCTCGCAGGTGGCGCGGTTGGAGGGGGTAGCACAGGTAAGTCGAAACGAGGCCGTTGGCCTGCTCCGCACGGTCAGTCTGCACCGGCTGAACGCGGCCTATGGTGCCGTGCTGCTGCTGTGCCGCCTGGTGCTGCAACATCTCACGTTCGAGGAGCGGCCCGGACCCTACCCATTCGCCTCCTTCCTGGTAAACATGCCCAGCCTGTTTGAGAGCTTCCTCACGGCGAGGCTGCGCGCCCTGCTGCCCCGGCACGGCCTGAGAGGCATCGCCCAACGCCACGACTACCTGGACGAAGAGCGCACCGTCGGCATCCGCCCCGACCTGCTGGTCATGCCGCACAGAGGCAAGGAGCCGCTCGTCGTGCTCGATTTCAAGTACCGCGACCTGGACGAGCCGGGCACCAGCGCAAACACCGACCTTTACCAGCTTAGCGCGTACATGGACCGCTACAACCTGAGGGCCGGTATGCTAGTCTACCCGAGGTTCGAGCGCATGCCCGCCACCCGCCTCAAGCTGCGGGGCACGCCCAAGCAACTCCACCTCGCGGGCGTAGACCTCGGCAGGCCCAACCCCCGCGATATAGAGGAAGAGTGCGCAGCCCTAGCCGCAAAGATAGCGCAGATAGGCGGCAAGTAGCGCAAGTCTAGTGCTGCTTCTCTCCCCAGGGCCGCACTAGAGCGATCACCTAACAAGCACAGCAACCAAGCCCCACCCTGTCATCCTGAGCGTAGCGAAGGATCAGTTCCCCGTGTTTGACTCTCCCTATTGAAGCAACAATGTACCTGCCGCCTCTTGATCCTGCAGGTTCTAGAGTCTAACTACCCACCTGATCCTTCGCTACGCTCAGGATGACAGGAGGGGCTTTGGTGCCGCAGTTCTACTTTGACACAACCGATGCTTATTATGTCCTCGGCATTTCACCCCTTACATCCGAGAGCGTATAATGGTCTCATGGGTGCAACCTCGGACATGCGGAAGAGTTATACCTAGCGTGAGCGCGCAAAGTCCCACCAGGATGGTAGAAGCCGAAGTACAGGAGCCTGACGCGCAGGCAGCCCCTGCGCCCGCTCCCGCGCCCTCCGAGCGCAAAGATGCCAGACGCTGGCAGCCGTGGGCGGGTGTGGCCGCGCTCACCTTGCTCGCCTTCCTGCTCAGGCGCTACCGTCTCGGCTCCGAGTCGTTCTGGTTCGACGAAGCGGACATCGTCCAGCGGGCCATGCAACCCGTATCGACGCTGCTGCAAGGCTTCACCGAGGCGGGGGAAAACGGCCCGCTATATACCCTAATGCTGCACTACTGGCTCGCGGCGATTGAGGCCTTCCCTCCCCTCGACCGCGTGCTGCACATTGTCTTCGGCACGGGCATGGAAGCCCCGGTGCGCGGCTTATCGGCCATGTTCGGCACGGCGGCCATCCCGGTCATGTACGCGCTAGCCCGGCGAGTGGGCGGCACCGTCCTGGGCTTCACGGCGGCAATCCTGCTGGCTGTGAACCCCTTCCACATCTGGCACTCCCAGGACGCCAAGATGTACACCCTGCTGGTCCTCACCGCCCTCACCAGCACCCTGCTCTACGTCGAAGCCCTCCAACGCAACAAAGTAACCCTGTGGGCCGCCTACGTCCTAGCCACCTGGGTAATGCTCACCGTCCACAGCATGTCCGGCCTGGTCCTCCTGGCCCAACTAACCGCCACCCCATTCCTCCAACCAAATCCAAAATCCAAAATCCAAAATCCAAAATCCCGCTGGGTGCGTTGGGGTTGGGCGATGCTGCTCATCCTCGGCCCGCTCTTCCCCATAGCGTGGCTGCGGCTCGCCGCCCTGCTCAACAACACCCTGGACGTGGGCAACTGGTACCAAACCACCGGCCTCACCGACATACTATCCACCATCTTCGTCACCTTCGCCGTCAACCGCTCCGCACCCGAGTGGGAACTAACCGGCGCTATCCTCATGGCCCTCCTGGCAGCCCTCGGCGCATGGGCGCTATTCCGCCCCACAGCTAGCCGTATGACCCCAACCCCCTCGGAACTCAAAACTCAAAACTCAAAACTCAAAACTCCCCTAGGTCCCCTCGTGCTGGCCCTCTGGCTCGTACCCATCTTCGTCTTCTGGCTGGTGACGCTGCGGGTGCCCCTCTTCCACCCGCGCTACCTCATCATGGCGCTGCCCCCCTACCTGCTCATGGCGGGGGCGGGGTTGCTGTGGCTGCGGCGAATACATGTCGCGGCACCGGGAATCGCGGCGGGGGTGCTGGGGCTGGCTAGCGTCATGTCGCTGCTGAGCGTCAACTACTCGCAAGAGGTGCAGAAAGAGGACTGGCGCGGGGCGATGGTATACGTGCAGGACCACTTGAGGCTGCGTGACGCCATCATCGTCTTCCCCGGCTACCTGGTGACGGCGGTGGACACCTACTACAAGCCCGGCGGCCCAGGACAGGTGCCGGAGGTGCCGGTAATAGCCAGCATCCCCAGCATGCGCACGGAAGGCTTCGGCGAGCGCGAACTGGAGATGGCCCTGCGGGAAGCAATCAAGGGGCACGAGCGGGTGTGGCTCATCACTTCGCCGGTCCGCCAGGAGAGCGAGGACCCCGACAACCAGGTGCAGCAGTGGCTACAATACAACTGGAACACCTTCGACACAAAGGTGTTCAACGGCGTCACGGTCTACGGCATCTCATTCCACGAAGTGAGAGAGACCTGGTTCCCCGCGCCCGACTACCCTGAGCACCACACTTACCCCAACGGCCTCATCTTCGAGGGTTACATCTACGAAATCCGGGCCGACGCCACACAGCAACGCGACGCCTCGTATTTCCCCCTGACCCTCTACTGGATGACCGCGCAACGCCTGCAACAGGACTACATCTTCCGCGTGCGCATCAAAGACCCCACCGGCAAGGTGATAGTGGACGACTCGGCAGGCCCGCTCAACGGCTACTGGCGCACCTCAGAATGGAAGCCGGGTAGGCACATCATCGACTACCGCGACCTGCGCCTCCCCGGCGGCCTTACCCCTGGCAACTACACCGTCACCCTGGAAGTCCATCCCCCAGGCCAACCCGGCCAGCCGCTGAAGACGGAGGAGGGCATTACGGAGATAGTGTTCCGGGCACCGTTGCAGGTTATACCCTGGACGGAGTAGGGCGAAGCTGAGGAGACAATCTGCCTGCGAGCAAGAATATGATGGTATGCGGGGCACAAAAAGTCTGCTAAAGTGCAGAACCTAGCATCACAAGAACTCCACATTGCCCTGCATGTCAACTGCGTCCAGAATCTGGTGGACCAACATCAGCCCGCGAATTATCTCACTGATTGGGGCCTGTCTAGGAGCATAGACGATACCTGCGTGGGCCAAGCCGGCAGCATGCAACTTCAGAAAATCGGCATCCTGCGTGACGATGACTCGGCCCTCGGCCCACGCACGCTCCACATGTTCCGCATCAGACGCACCTAGCAAGCCTGCCTCAACCACAGTAAGTACATCTGCTCCACGCTGCCGGAGTCCTCGTACTACTGCTTTTGGTACGTGTTCATCAGTGTAGAACTTGATCTTTTGTCCCACTTAGCCCTTACTCCGGGTCCGTTACTCCCTGGAAGCCGCTGACTATACATGGGGTCCTTCAGCCCTCCGCTGCTTCCTCACGTAACTTCTGCCCCACCTTGCTGGGGGTGCCGTTCCGCAAGGTCTCGACGAGGATGTCACTCTCTCTAATATCTTGATCGATATCATCTCGGTGGTCGAAGTAGTACGCCAAAGCTGCGTAGATATCAGCTAAAGTAAGATCATACTCGGTTGCTATCTCGTCCGCAGTCTTCCCCATGCATTCGTGCCAGACAGCGATGTCCTGTACTGTAATCCGGTGACCTGTGATGCGCGGCTTACCTCCCGCAACACCAGGGGTGATCTCGATATGCTGGTCCAGTGTCTTAGCTACCATGCGTTTTCTCCCATTCTTCAGCCCACCCATGTACTAGCTCTGGAGGTAGTACACTCCCCAGGATCGTTCTGGCTTCATTGTCTTGCCAATTACTGCCCTGCTGACCTTCTCATTGTAGCACACGGTGCGATGCCAACCGGAAATGTTCATCGCATCTAGTACAGAACAGTAATCGTAGTGGGAATCGGATCTGCAGGTAGAAACACAGAGCACCATGCAGTACAATGTAGTCACAGAGTAACTACATGCAACTTGGGGGCTACAAATGAAATCAGTAGGAGTACGCGAGCTGAAAGCGAATATCAGCGAGCTATTGCAGGCGGTGTACTCTACCGGAGAGACCGTCGAAGTGACCAGGCACGGCCAGGTCATCGCTCGTCTGGTCCCCGCGCACCCACCGCAGCCGGCAGATAGGGATGCGAACGGTGCCTGGACCGAATTGAACAAGCTGGCAGCCGAGATTAGCGCGTTGTGGCCTGATGGAGTGAGCGCCCAGGATGCCGTCAACGACGTGAGACGTGACCTCTAAATGATCGGCAGTTCAGGTAGTCCAGCAACGCCACCGCCCGTGGTGACAGATGCCAGTGTATGGGTGTCTTTCTTCGTGGCTGCCGACGCAAACCACACCTCGAGCCGGAACTGGCTGGATAACCACACAGGTGCCGGGGGCATGCTGGTAGCCCCCGCCCTACTGCTGGCGGAAGTAGCCGCCGCCATTTCCCGAAGGCTAGGCCGGCCACAGTTTGCTTTGCATGCGGCGGGCACCCTCAGCAGTTTCGTTCCGTTGCGAATCGTGCAAATGGACGCCACGCTAATAACCGAAGCCACGAATATAGCCGCCAATTATGGGCTTAGGGGTGCTGGCGCTATTTACGTAGCTGTGGCAAAGCAAGTAGGCATACCCCTGCTCACCTGGGACAAAGAGCAACTCACACGGCCCGCCTCCATCATCAGCGCGATAACCCCCTGACAGCTACTCTATCCACCACTGCTCCACGTTCCACATATACATAGGCGAGCCGAAGTCTATATCCCCGTGCAGCTTAGGCCCGGCCACCACCCCGAACTTCTCCGACCAAAGGAAGTAGAACGGCAGTTGGTCGGCTACGATCTGCTGCACGCGGGCGTATATCTCCTTGCGGCGGTTGAAATCGTAAGTGGACCGGCCCTCCACCAGCAGGTCGTCTACTTCGGGGGCGGCGAAGCCGGTGAAGTTGAACAGGGTGGGGTTGGAGGAGGTGCGGGCCTGGCTCGAATGGAACAGGTCGAACGAGTCGGGGTCGGTGCCCGCACGGTTGAAGCCGATCAGCGCCACGTCGAAATCGAAGGGCGGGTTGGTAGTGGCGCTGAGGCGGGCCTGCAGCGCCGTCTCGAAGTCCACAAGCTCCACCTTCGCGTCAATCCCTACGTTGCGCAGCGGCCCTACCATCGCCTCCGCGGCCCCCCGGCGCACTATATTATCCGCCCGGACGTACAGTGCGATTTGCAGCGGCTTGCCGTCCTTCTCCACAATGCCGTCACCGTTGCTATCGGCCCAGCCCGCCTCCGCGATCAGCCGTTTGGCCGCCTCAGGGTCGCCACCCGGCTTCGGCACGTCGGGGTTGTAGCCCCACGACGCCTTGTTGACGGTGGACCACACCGGGTCGCCGCCTCCGCCCGTGGCCGCGAAGGCCAGCCCCGGCTTGTCAAGGGCGAGCGCGAAAGCCTGCCGCAGCCGGGTATCGCTGAAGGGTCGAGGCTGGCGCAAGTTGAACACCACGCAGTCGAAGCCGTACTCGTTGTACGCCCCGCCCCTCATGCCGTTGCCCTGCGTCACAAGCTGCTCCGCCGCACCGGGGGGCAGCTGAGCCAGCAACAACTCACCATTGCGTACGGCCTCGCTCGCCCGCGCGTCAGTGGCAACCAGGAAAGCCGCACTATCCACGAACGGCCTGCCCTGGTAGAAGTCCTCGTTAGCCTTAAGCAACACAGAACTGCCAACCTCGCGGCTCTCGAATGCGAAGGGTCCGGTGCCCACCGGGGCCTCGTTGTACTCCGCCTGCGGCAACTGCTCCAGGGGCACGCTGGAGAGGATGTGGCTCGGCAGCACCGGCATGGTCAGTTGCGCCAGCAGGGGAGCGTCGCGCCGCCGGAGGTTGAAGCGCACCGTGCTGGTCACAGGCTCCACCGCCTCGACCGAGGCCACGCTACCGCGAATGTGGGCCAGGGTGGGCGTGTCGGCGGGGAAAGCCCCCAGCGTCCGGTACGACCACACCACGTCCTGGGCGGTGAAGGGCGTGCCGTCATGCCAGGTGACATCGGTGCGCAGGTGGAAGGTAAGCGACAGGCCGTCCTCCGAGACCTCCCACCGCTCGGCCAGGTCGGGCTGGGGCTGCAAGCGATTGTCCAGCCGCGTCAGCCCGTTGAACAGCAGCCCCGCTATGGCCCTGGTAGAGGGGTCGCGCCGTGCCAGCCAGGGGTTGAGCGAAGCAGGATCGCCGCCCAGGCGTATGGTGAGGGTGCCCCCACGCGGGCGCTCCGGCTGGGTGGGCGTGGGCGGCGGGACGTTGGTAGCGGTAGGCCCAGGGTTGATAGGCACCGGGTCGCTGTCGCACGCCGACGCCAGCACGGAGAGCGCCATGAGGACGGCTAAGATAAGCGAGCGGCGGGCGGACGCGGTCGGCACGCGCAGTAGGCGGGTTCGGCTAAGGAACGGCATGAGGATATTATAGCGTAGGGGTGGTGGTTGGGGCTAAGAATAAGATCAAGCAGCACCCGGAAGAGCAGTAGCAAATTGGACCGGTAAAGACAGCACCTATCCAACGAACAGCACTTAACGGAGCTTCACGTGCGCTGTGCGGGTGGATGGACTGCACTGGTAACTAAACTAGGTTGGCAGAAAATACTACTCATCAAAACAAAGATTGCAAAGCTTTTATACGGCTTAGGCCGTTGACTAGTAGCTATACATGTGATATTATGAAGGTGCTGCAATCAACTATTAACATTAACCGCCATATTAGTAACCTTTGATCAGAAAGGACAGCAATTTATGGATGTCAAAGAGCATGCAAAGTATACCGTAAGCCTTTCAAGTGCCTTTAGACCTGGTGCTCCAATTAATAAACTGGCCCTATTTGCAGGTAGAAGCGAACAAGTTCAGGATATACTCTCCACAGTGGTCCAGCCTGGTAGGCACGTAATCCTATATGGAGAGCGTGGCGTCGGAAAGACATCACTCGCATCAGTATTGTCTGACATACTTGCGGGTAATAAAGTTCAGCTTGTCCAAGCTGCGAAGCTTACATGTGACGGGACGTCGACATTTAGTTCTATCTGGCGTGAATTATTCCGTGAGTTATCGATCGTACTACCTGCAAAAGCATTAGGATTCCTCAAGAACGAGAGGCAAACTACTCTAAGGTTGGATGAACTTCTGCCTGAAAACGTTACCCCCAATGATATCAGGTATGTTTTGCAGCGCATTAATGTGCGATTGCTCCTTATTATTGATGAAGTGGACCGAATCCGGGATCGCGAGGTTACGGCCTTACTTGCAGATACGATAAAGATTCTGTCCGATCACGCTGTAAATACGACCATTATCCTCGTTGGAGTAGCTGACTCCGTAGATCAGTTGATTGCAGAACATCATTCTATCGAGCGAGCATTACAGCAGGTCCCAGTACCACGTATGTCCATGGACGAGTTGCTTGAGATTCTGGATAAGGGGTACAAGCAGGCAGGAATGAAGATTACGCACGAAGCAATGCACTACATTGCCTGGCTGTCACAAGGACTTCCACACTATACACATTTACTTGGCCTGCATTCGGGGCAACGAGCCTTAAGCGACGATAGACTTGAAGTAAACTGGGATGACGTGAAAGCGGCGATTAGAGGCACAGTCGCGAAGGCGGGCAGTGTGCTGTCAGACTATTATCGAGCTGTGAACAGTCCACAAAAGAATTTGTACGAACAGGTACTATTAGCTTGTTCGTTGGCGCCGAAAGATCAACTTGGCTTTTTTACAGCATCAGATGTTCGTGAGCCTATGTCAGCAATCATGAGGAAGAGGTATGACATTCCTGCCTTTTCACGGCATCTATACGACTTCTGCGAAGATGATAGAGGACCAATTCTACAAAAGACTGGAGACAAGTGGCGATATCGATTCCGCTTTCTTAACCCGCTCATGCAGCCATTCGTTGTAATTCATGGATTGTCGGCAGGGCTGGTACCTGACGAATACATTAGAATGGCAGACCCAGATCTCTTAAAACCAAGAGACGACTAAACATGTATTTCTGCCTTTAGGCACTACGACTACAATAGTGTCTGCAGTGTCTGCGCCGACCTCCCCATCTACTTAACACGCTGAGGACAAACTTTCTTCATCTATCAGCATATGCGAAGGCCAGCATCAACAGACAGTTGACGCGCAAGCTGGCTGCCCATCCCCTAGCAACAAAGTATTACTTGTGGCATACTACTAGCCACTCCCCATTCCCTACCTGGTGGTACTAATACCACCGGGCGGAATACCCCTATTATCACCCTCACGAGCATTGTTAACCCGTTTCGCCCTGTGCTACAATTTTGACACTCCGTAGAAGTTGTCTGCTTTGGAGTACCTGTCTTTCGTGTTGCCACACTGCCATGCTGTTATGCCGCGTGCTGGCGTAAAACTTGCGCATCCTTGTTACGTTACGATGAAAGAGACCCAGCTTCATGTCAGTTGACGGGAACCGCCTGGCCCAGGTGTTCATATGGAAGGAAGGCTCCGCGCCGGACCTCCGCTATGCGCGCCAGATTCTCAGCGTGGTCAACCCCGAAGCCGCGCGCGCTATCGACTGGGACAACCCCCCCGTCCACCTCTTCCCCGTCGAGCCTCCCTGGCCCGGCGACCAGTGGGCGCGCGCCATCTCCGACCTCCAGACGATCAGCTATCGCGCGGGCGGCCCCAACCTGACCGATACCACCCGCTTCGACCTCGCAGGCTGGCAGGGCACCGACCAGCGCACCGGCGACCACATCTTCGTGGTCATAGCCTACAGGCGCGCCGTCATAGACGTGGACGCACCGGCACCCGCCGCCGACTTCCAGGGCCAGGGCCTGCCCGCACCCTCCCGCTCGGGACAGCGCACGCCCCAACCCCCGGTCCCCCAGGTGCCCTACTATCCGCAGACGCCCACCGGCCCTATCGCCTGGCCCCCAAGCGAGCAGCCCGTGCAGGAAAGCTACGTCTACAGCCCGCTGCTCGGCGGCGCGATGTCCACCAGCGGCGACATGGCAGCCACCGTGGCCGCCCACTCCGCCTTCCTCGAAAGCTACAGGCCCTTCTACGTCGGCTTCGGGCCGCGCCTGTCCGCCGGGCTGATAGACTTCTTCTTCATGTCGCTCCTCCAGATAATCACCATCGTGATCGCCCTGGTCACTGCGCCTCCAGAGCCGCCCGCCGACTTCGCAGCGTGGCTCGGCAGGTACGGCTCGCTGGCCTTGCTCGCCATCCTCGTGTTCGGCGCGTACCACGTCGTGCAGTGGAGCATGGGGGGCCAGACCATAGGCAAGAAGCTCATGGGCATCAAGGTGGTGGGGGCCGACGGCAACCCACCCGGCTGGGGCCGCTCGGTGCTCCGGTTCGTGGGCTACATCTTCTCCATCTCGCTTGGCGGCTGGGGTGTGGTTATGGTTGCCCTCGACTTGCGACACCAGGGGCTGCATGATAAGATAGCCGAGACGTTCGTGGTGCCGGAGAAGGCCCAGGTGCCTGCCCCCGCGGGCCTGCCGGGCTACACCGGCTTCAGCGCACCGACAGCAGCCCGACCCCCACGGCAGGACATCGCACCACAGCCCACAGCAGGCCAACTGCCCGCGCTGGGCATGGCGAACCTCGCCGGGGATACATCCTACAATCCCATCCAGATATCCATGAGCGAAGCATCCCGCAACGAAGCCGCCACGCCCGCCGACCGCGCGGCAGGCACCACGCAGCAGGGCCAGGCACAGCAGCCCGGCAGGTCGCCCGCTTCCATCCACGACATAGGCGAGACCACCATACCCAACCTGGCGGACGTGCTCAACAGCGGGCCGCTACAGGAAGGCATCGTCTCGCAGACCGCCGCCCGCACTGCGGCCTCGGCGCAAAACGAGCAGGCTGCCGCCAACACCGTGCGCGCTCGCACCCTGTTCAAAGAGGGCCTCACGCAGATGGAAGGCGGCGTGCTGCCCACCTCGCGCGGCTACAATGTAGGGCCGGGGCCCGCCCGCGCCGCCGCCAACCTCTTCCGCCAGGCGGTGGAACTGGTGCCGACCTCCGTAGTCTACCGCTACTTCTACGCGATTGCCCTGCGCTACTCCGAGGGCTTCGAGGTGGCGATACCGGAATTGCGCCGGGTGCTAGAGCAGGACCCCACCCACTATGAAGCCCGTCAGCAGGTGGCGTACGGCCCGCGCTGGCACGATGCCTTCGCATACCCCGCCTGGGTGTCGCCCGCGCCCGTAAACGCCAACGAGACCCTGCCCGCCGCGATAAGGGGGCTGTTGCCCCCCGGACAGCAACCGGCAACCCGGCTGGTGCTCCTGCGCGAGGGTGGCACCAAGATAGCCGCCTTCCTCAGCCGCACCCCTCGCCGCGACTGGACGAACCTGCCCACGCCTGAGATGGAGGCCCGCCTGTCGCTCTTCCTGTCGCGCACGCCCTACGGTCCCATACTCGCCCTCTATATCGTGGTGGACGACGGGGCCGAGAACCCCTATATCGGTGAGACGTTCCTCAACCCGCACGATCCCGGCCAGCCGCACGAGGACGCCTGCCAGTTGGGCCAGAACATGCTGGAGCAGATAGCCCGCCAGGACCGCACCTACCTCATCTTCGCCGACGAGCAAGACCGCCTGCTGCTCTCCCGTCGCCTCGTGTTCGACGCCGCCACCCAGGTGAGCACCGCCCGCATGCTCTACGAGGTGCAGAGCCTCCCGCCCCAGGTGATGGACCAGGAACGCTTCCGCCAGGCCGCCCAGTGGCACATGGAGCACTTCCCCCTCGACCAGGTGAAAGGATGATTTGGGATTTGGGAATGCGGATTTCGGAGTTAGTAGGTATCCAACAAATCCGCAGTCCGAAGTCCCAATTCCCAAATCCGTATGTCTTACGATAACGTAACACCCCAGCACATCTGGGCGCACTTCAGGGTGGGGCAGGGCATCCTTGTCGAGGATGGCAGGGTGCTGCTGAGCGGCAACAGGTGGTATTCGGACAAGCCGCTGGTATGGACGCTGCCGGGTGGGCGCGCGGAGGACGGCGAGGGTGTGGCTGAGGCCACGGCCCGCGAGTTCCTGGAGGAGACCGGGCTGCGCGTCGAGGTGGAGGACCTAGCCTTCGTAGTAGAGGCCCGCAGCGCCACCAACCGCCGCCTCTTTCTCACCTGCGCCTTCCGGGTGCGGCTCCTCTCCGGCGCGCTCACCACAGGCACGGACCCCGCCGTTGAAGAACTGCGCTTCGTCCCCCTGGAAGAACTACCCCTCTATCTCCCCTCCCCCAGCCTCGGCCAACCCCTCCGCCATCACCTTGCCCACCCAGGCGAGCCAGCCCGCTACTGGTTCTTCCCCGAATACTCAACCGAGTAACGTAAATGCCGCACTCCCCAGGCCCAAGGCGCCTGCCCCACCCACAGCACCTCTCCCAAGCACCCAAATCTCCCCACCCTGTCATCCTGAGCGCAGCGAAGGATCAGCCGCCCGTGCTTGACACTCCCTTGCACAGCGACCAAGCCCCACCTTTGTCATTCTGAACGCAGTGAAGAATCTCGTCCTTTAGCACCCAACTACCCCTCTTCTTACGGCACCCTAGCCCCACCCCGTCATTTCGAACGAAGTGAGAAATCTCGTCCCTTATACAAGTGTTACCCTTTCCTCCTGGGACTCTGTGACTGTAAGAAAGGTGATACTTTGGGTGGTGAGGGACGAGATTCTTCACTGCGTTCAGAATGACAAAGAAGGGGCTTGGTCGCCACACTGATACAGCATCCATACTCACCTTCTTGAGATCCTTCGCTACGCTCAGGATGACAGGGTGGGGCTGATGTGCTGTGCAAGTGCCATACATCTGCCCCTTCCAAAGATACTATCCACAATCCACCAATGTGCTATTCAGGCCCGCTCCCAACAGTGTTATCATTGTTGCGGGCCGACACGAAGCCCTGAGCGAAAGTGGGAGACATCTTTGTGGTTGCACCCCCCGTCGATACACATCCTCTGGAGAGATTGAGCCGCGACAGGCTGACCAACCTGCTGGCCCTCGGCCTGATGGCGGTCGTCTTCACATTGGGCGCGTGGAGTTGGGCGCAGTTCTTCATGTCGCCGAAGGGGGGAGCAGGCAGCCACACCGGCCTCTTCTCGCAGGCCGATTATCCCGCCGTGTCGCTCGCCTCCCGCCTGATAACCTCCGGCCAGGGCGCTCACCTGTACGACCTCGACCTGCAACTCGAAGGCCAGCGCCAACTCATCCGGGAAGGCTACATCAACCAGACCCTCACCGCCGACCTGCTCTACCCCTATCCTTACGCCCCCTTCGTCGCCGTGCTCAACGCTCCCCTCGCAGGGCTGTCGCCACTCACCGCTATGGCTGTATGGGACCTAATCAACATCGCCTGCATGGCATTAGGATTGTGGGTGCTGCTGTCGTCGCTGCCCCTGGCGAGGACGGCCCGCTACTGGCTGCTCCTGGGCGGCCTCACGTGCTTCCCATTCATCGTGAACCTGGAACAGGGGCAAAGCTCCGGCGTAATAATGCTCGGCTTGGCGGCTGGAATAGCCCTGCTGCGGCGCGGCAACGACCTGAGCGCCGGGGCGACCCTGGGCCTCTTGCTGCTGAAGATACAGTGGCTTCCGTTCCTGGTGCTTGTGCTGCTGTTCAAGGGCAGGTGGCGGGCGCTACTTGGCATGGCGCTGACCGGGGCCGCATTGCTCCTGCTGTCCGTCCTCACGATGGGCACCGGCTGGATACCGGGCTTCCTCGATATGCTGCAACGCGCGCAGAGATTCGACCCGGCCCTGGCGCTCACCCCCTGGGCGAGCCACAGCCTGACCGGGCAACTGGCCGCGCTCATCTTTGGCAGCGGGGCGAACGTGAACGCGGCGGGCAACGAGACAATCCGCAACATCACCCTGGCAGTTACCCTGCTCTCAGCGGCGCTGGTTGTATGGGTGTGGCGCGGCCCCTGGCGACCGGGCAAGCCCGCGTGGGATGGGGCCATGTCCCTCACCGTCCTCGCCACAGCTTTCACCAACCTGCAACTCAACACTCACGACCTGTGCCTGCTGGTGGTCCCGGCGGCCCTGGGTGCGGCTTACTTCCGCGAGAGCGTGAAGCAGGAGTCGCCAGGCAGGGTATGGTACGCCTTGGTGCTCGCGCTATACCTGCTCACCTCGCTGGCCTTTCCTCTGCTGTTCGCCGCGCCCATTCGCCTGATGCCCATTGTGATAGGGCTAATGATACTCGTCTTGGGTATGTCGTTGCTGAGGTACCGCGCTAGCATTCGCATGTGAGACCTAGTTGAGACGGAAAATACCTGGGTAGGGCTTGGAATTCTAAAGTTGGCAAAGGCCGACGCCCGTCGATTGAAATCGAGGGCTACACAAGGCAAAGTCCCTGCGGGACTGATACATTCTCTTAGGACGTGTCAGATGCGTTGAGATGAACCAGTCTGCCGCAGGGCAGACTTTGCAAAGTGTAGCCCTCGAATAAATTGAGGGGTGGTCATAAATAAAAAGCCGCGCCAAAGGGTTGCCTTGGCGCAGCAACCTCCATATCATTGCAGTTGCTAACACCCAATAACAGGAGGCAACTGCAATGATAGCGCAAA
>JALZHI010000046.1:0-20830 GCA_030913985.1 Chloroflexota bacterium
TGGCGCGCTCTTGGCGTCCTTGGCGTCTTGGCGGTTTCGTCTAATTACACACCACAACCGCACGCGAGCACTTCTTCAATCTGCGTGCCTTTGACTTCGTAGACGGAGTGCCAGTCGCCTTCGTAGTAGAAGCCGTGGGTGACTATGTCCATGACTTTGTCGTTGTTGAGGTCGAGCACGGCGGCGATGGAGTGCGCCGAGGGGGCGACGAACTCCTTGTCCTCGGTGTAGACCTCGCCCTCGATGGGGATCGTCTGCACCTTGCCGTTCACCACCTTGCGCATGAAGACGATTGAGTAGTCGCCTGCCTGCGCGTTGGGGGTTATCTCAAGTCCCTCGTACTCGGTGACGTAATTGGTGGCGCTCACCAGCACTTCCGCCGAGCCGTCGCCCTCGAGGTCGATGCGGATTACTTGCGAGACCTTCACGGTGGGATTAGCGAGACCCATACGCTTCAGTTCGTCGCGTACCGCGTTGATGTATACCTGCTGGTTGGTGCGCTCCAGGCGGGGCACCCTCGGCACGGCGGCCCAGTTGCCACCCATGCCAAATACCTCGTACTTGCTGGTGCGCTTGGGCGAGACCTCAATGGAATAGACATCCTCGCAGGGTACTCCGAGCGACTCCGACTTTGTGCCGGTGGACACGCCCATGAAACCCGCCAGGCTGTACATGCGGTACTTGATACCCGCCTTCACATTAGCAGCCATCTTGTCTGCGGTAACCCACTTACCGGCCTGCGAGCCACCCAGTATGCACGCGCTACCGTTAAAGTTGACCAGCGGCACGATTGGGGCCTGCGCCATGCTGGGTGCGGCCTGAGAGCTTGCGCTGCTGATACCCGCGATGGCAACCAACACCACGACGGGCGCGATAATACGGCGGAGTTTCATAGTATCCTCCTTCCTAGGCTGCTATGACCTAGACTAGCGACATGATTTTGCCCCTTGAGACCGTTATCCGCTGATTTTCCGGTATCTGTAGCTGTGCTTTATCCACTGGATGTGGTACTGGCCTTTCGAAGACGCTGACATCAAAGCTGCATAGACTGTCGCCGGGACATCGTAGTACTGGTACACAGACCCCGACTTGAATTCAATCTCCAATATCTGATTGTCTGCATCATAGCCCACCGAGCGCAAGTTACTGGAGTCTACAGCTTGCCTTTGCATAGAAACTCCACCTCCTGCATAGACCACCTACTAAGGCCACGAAGACCTTACCATTATACAACGATGTGGAAGGGGTCTAGTCGCGCAATCCACCTAACACATCTCTCCACCAAACGCCGAGCATTGACCAGGCTGAAGTCGCTATATACAGTTGATTTGCAGATCACCTTTCATTGCGAACGACTCGGCAGGGCTACGCCCGTTAAGACAGTAACATGCGTAACGACCACCCTCCCGACTGTCATCCTGAACGCAGTGAAGGATCTCAGATGCTTCTCTTACCACTATGTTGAACTTCAGCATCAGGTACCCTGACATTCAACAGCATCCCTCCCCAACTTCTTGAGATCCTTCGCTACGCTCAGGATGACAGGGTGGGGCAGGGTTCAAATGTCCCCCGCTTGATACGAGTACGGACCTGTCGTACATGGATGCAATGCATCCACTATTTCCACAAAGAGGCATCCATATACGTGATGCGAACGCATCCACCATAGCAGGATGCAACATGGCTGCATGTGGTCGCAGGACGCATCCACAACATAGCAACACTAGATATAGGGCAGAATTACTGCTTTTGGTGCCACATTTTGCGTAAATCTTCCTACAACAAGGTTCTTTGTGGAAAACTCGGCTAAACTGCCGACTCAGATTTCCACATTACGGAGTTATACTAGCGTGTAATCACCAAGCACGCATGTATCATGATTAGCTACCGTGATTCACCCCTTACGACCCCTCGGCCTACCGACCATCCGTAGCCTTACGCCGCTCCCGGCACCCACGATATGACGCTGCATGGATAATGACGTTATAGCCGAGATAAAGTCCCGCATCGACATCGAAGATGTCGTTGGTGAGAAGGTGCGCCTCAGCCGGGCCGGGCGCAACCTCAAGGGCCTCTGCCCCTTCCACGGCGAAAAGACCCCCTCCTTCGTGGTCTACCCCAAGGACGGCTCCTTCCACTGCTTCGGCTGCGGCCAGAACGGCGACATCTTCGGCTTCATCATGAAGACCGAGGGGCTGGACTTCCGGGGCGCGCTGGAGAAGTTGGCCCGCAAGGCCGGGGTCGAGCTAAAGCCCCGCAACGAGCAGGCCGCCGCCGAGGACCGCCAGCGCGAGCGCCTCAAAGAAGCCTGCGCCGCCGCCGCCCTCTTCTACCACAACCTGCTGCGCCAGCACGCCGGGGCCGCACAAGCCAGGGCCTACGCCGAGAAGCGCGGGCTGACCACCTCCACCTGGGAGCTATTCCAGGTCGGTTACGCGCCCGATTCGTGGGACATCCTGCTGAACCACCTGACTTCCAGGGGCTTCACGGTGCAAGAATGTGTGGACGCGGGCCTGGCCGCCGAGCGGGATGAAGGTGGGGCGTACGACCGCTTCCGCAACCGCCTGCTCTTCCCCATACGCGACCACAAAGGCGCTGTCGTCGGCTTCGGCGGGCGCGCGCTGGGCGACGGGCAGACCCCCAAGTACCTCAACTCGCCGCAGTCGGCGGTGTTCGACAAGAGCCACATACTGTACGGCCTCGACCTGGCCCGCCCCAACATCCAGCGCAACGGGCAGGTGGTGATAGTCGAAGGCTATATGGACGTGGTGGTGGCTCATCAGGCCGGGCATACCAACGTGGTCGGCACGATTGGCACGGCCCTCACCGACGCCCATGCCGAGCTGCTCAAGCGCATCGCGAAGAAGGTGATACTCTGCCTCGACCCCGACACGGCGGGCGACATGGCGGCGCTCAAAGGCTCCGAGGTGCTACAGGAGCACGCCGAGAAGATCAGCATCCCGGTGCGTGGCGAGCGCGGGCTGATGGGTGTGGAGCGACGCTCGCAGCTAGAAATCCGCGTTATGCAGTTGCCGAGGGGCGTTGACCCCGACGAGTTGCTGCTGGCGGACGGTGGACCCGCACGCTGGGAGCAGTTGCGCGAGGGTGCCCTGCCCCTGGTGGACCACGTAATCGGCGTGGTGGCGGCCAAGCACGACCTGAACAGCGCGCACGGCAAGAGCGAGGCCGTATCCGAGATGGCCCTCTACGTCCGCGAGATTGGCGACCCGGTGCAGCGCGCCCACTACATGCAGCGCGTGGCCTCGGTGCTGAGGGTGCCGGAAGACGCGGTGCGAGAGGCAATCGGTAGGGCCACCCCGCAGAAGCGCGAAAGCCGGAAGCCTCGCGAAGAAGCGCGCACCGCCGATCAAGCTGCCGTGCAGACTCCAAGGTCCTCCGGCAGTCTGCCTACCACGGTGGACATGGTTACGTCGGCGGAGGAGCACCTGTTGAGCCTGGTACTCAAGTACCCGCAGGTGACCTGGATGGCGGGCGCACCCGTGCCTGAGGACTTCATGCGGCTGGAGAACCGCCTCATATTTGAGACGGTCACGAGGGTAGCCGCGGAAAGCGACAAGACCGCAGCCGTCACCGACGAGATACGTGCCGCCGCACGCCAGGCAGTGGACGAGGCGCTAGCGCCCCACTTCGACCGCATAGCGGCGCGCGACGAGCCGGAGCTATTCCGGTTCGCCCTGCCCTACGAGCTAGAAACGAGGCTGAAGCGGCTGCGCCAGCACAACGACCGGATGTGGCTGCACCAGTGCCAGGTGATGTTGCAGGAGGCCCATGAGACCGGCGACAAGGACACGATAGGCAAGCTCCTGCCCCTGTTGAGCGCGTCCTTCTCCCGCTTCAGGCACTACCAGCCGAAGCCGAGCACCGTCTTTCGGGATAGCCGGGACTGACTAGACGAAACCGCCAAGACGCCAAGGACGCAAAGGACGCGCCAAGGAGGATGAAGGGTTAGGAGGTACAAGAAGGGGTGCAGGGTGCTCCCTGCCGGGGGCGTGGGGGTGTCCTCCCAGCTTCCTTCTTTCCACCTTTTCATAGTTTTTCAAAGGTACTTGAAATCGTAGGGTGGAGTTAAACAAATCAGTAGCTGAAGCTCAAAATCTGGGGAGGTGAATCAGCGGCAAACAGGATAAAGGCTCTCATGCGGCAAACGGGCGCGAAGGCGTGAGTGAGGGCCTCAGGATCACAGAGTTACACCCGGCGTGCCGGGACAGTAGAGATCGAGCGAAGTGTAGAGAGTGTAGTCTGAGTTTTCGAGGACGTAGGAGAGGAAGGCAAGATATGCTGCAAGCCCACAGCCTGGACGACGAGTTCGAGCCGGTTTCAACGATGCAAACAACCTACCGCAAAGGCAAGCCCACCCACCTCCAGATGGTGCCGCTGGACGAGCCGGAGATCGCGGATAGCGACCTGCATCTCGCCATCGTACCGGCCATAGACGACTCCGTGGATATGCCCACTATCGTCATCCCCGGTATGCCCGGTATGCCCGGCATCGCGGATGACGATGCCGACGCGCTGGAGCCGGAGGTCACGCAGGAGCAGATTGATACCCTGCTCGACCTGGAGGGGGTGAGCACCGACGACCCGGTGCGCATGTACCTGCGCGAGATCGGGCGGGTGTCGCTGCTCAGCGCCGACGCCGAGGTGTCCCTAGCCAAGCGCATCGAGAAGGGCGAGGCGTTGCGCACCAAGATCACCGAGATAGAGGAGCGCTACGGCTTCACCCCTCCCGGCGAGGTCATCTGCCTGGAAATCTACGAGGGGCTGATTGCTCGCTGGCCCGCCCTGGAAGCACTCTACAAGGGGCACTACGACACCAAGCAGCTACCCGAGTCCAGGCGCGAAGTGTTGCAGTCCATCACCCCCGTCGAGAGCCTCGACCCCAACCTCCTGCGCAAAGTGAGTATGCGCGACGGCAAGCCCCCGGAGAAGCTGGCCGACGAGGTGCGCACCATCCTGCTCACCACCGCCATGCTGCCGGAGTTACTGCAAGAAACCTTCGACATGGGCCAGTGGCCCGACGGCGAGGAGCTTGCCCTCATCCTGCTCGACTGCGCCGACACGCTCGACAAGCACTGGAACACGGTGCTGGAAGACGCCAAGGCCGCCCGCGCCCACCTTGCCGAGGCCAACCTGCGCCTCGTGGTGAGCGTCGCCAAGAAGTACGCGGGCCGGGGCATGACCTTGCTAGACCTGGTGCAGGAAGGCAACATCGGCCTGCTCAAGGCGGTGGAGAAGTTCCGCTACAGCAAGGGCTACAAGTTCTCTACCTACGCGACTTGGTGGATACGCCAGGCCATCACCCGGGCCATCGCGGACCAGGCCCGCACGATACGCATTCCGGTGCACATGGTCGAGACGATCAACCGCGTGCTCAAGACCTCGCGCCGCCTGATGCAGGAGCTCAGCCGCGAGCCTTCCCCGGAGGAGCTTGGCAAGGCAGTGGGCATGCCCGCCGACCGCGTGCGCGAGATACTGCGCATCAGCCAGGAGCCGATTTCGCTTGAGACGCCCATCGGTGAGGAAGAGGACAGCCACCTCGGCGACTTCATCGAGGACCACAAGGCGATAGCCCCTGCCGACGCCGCCACCCACAACATGCTCAAGCAGCAGATAGTGACGGTGCTCGGCTCGCTCACCAAGCGGGAGCGCAAAGTGTTGCAGCTACGCTTCGGCCTGGAAGACGGCAGGAGCCGCACCCTGGAAGAGGTAGGCCGCGAGTTCGGCGTCACCCGCGAGCGCATCCGCCAAATCGAGACCAAGGCGCTGAGGAAGCTGCGCCACCCCGCCCGCTCCAAGAAGCTGCGGGATTATATGGAGTAACGGCTTTTCGGCAGAGACAGAAAAGAGCGAGTCTTCACTTGGACTCGCTCTTTCTTATATCCCCTCGGTACCTGGCACAGAGATTATCGATTCGAGGGGCTTGGTCCGGGAGTAAGCATGACGGGAGGTGGTTCTACGCCCTTGTATATCTCATGGAAGCGAAACGTACCCAATTGACTGAGTAGAACCTCGTACTCTGTGCCTGCATGCTCGGGGTGCAGTTCGAATACGGCCCGCTCAAAGTACTGCATTACGTACATCTTGTTGTCGAGTTGAGACCTCTCCTCTAGAGGTGCGGTGATGGATAACCGAACCGCTGCAAACCACCGTTGCGCTCCCAGTAGTGCATGAACTTGCCGCATAAAGCTTTCCGGGTTTCCGCGAAGACCTTACATTGTTCACCTGGGGCAGCCCATTGAGCAAGGGCATCTAGAGACCTGAAAGGTTGAAACAATGAACCAACGAACATGCCGGATACCGCTACCAATGTAAAAGTAATCATGCGCTTACGCATACTAATGTCGCCTCCTAATGAAGATGGGCACTGTCATCGCGACCCCAACAACTATGAAGAGCCTACGTAATTGCCTTTCCTTTCTGACTCGGACGGAACTTACATGTACACGATTGAGGCACCGGTTCGCTACGGTGTAGATGTAGGTGCTGAGGTAGGTACCACAGTGGGAGAAGTGGCTGGGGCTACATACGTGGCTTCGTAGGTGGGCACCGTGTATGTGCCTGTCAGGTGGGTTGGGATTGCCGTGGGCTGCACCGGAGGCTCTTCCTGCATGGGGAGGCCCTGGGCGTAAGCCTTGCCAAAGGACGCGAGCTGAAGCCCAACCGGCCTGCTACGAGTGTTGGCGTATACAAGCCAGTTGCCCGCCAGTTCCAACACAATCCTGTTCTCCTCCTGGCCCTCGATTAGCAGCCGCACGGGTTGGAGGTTCTTTAGCTTCATCCCAAATGCCTGGATCGTCTGGTAGTCCTCGCCTTTATATGAGTACCACACCACCGTATCGCCTTTGATTATCAGCCCGCGAGGGGTGCTGTTGGTGCGAATAGAACGAGCCGTACCGGTGCGCACATCCACTACGTTGATGCTCTCCACGTTGCTCCAGATCAGGGTATGGCCGCTCAAGACCACTTCGACAGGCCTGAAGTCGGGGTGGCCCCTGAAGGCGAGCACGGTGCGCGTTGTGCCGGTCTTTAGCTCATATATGAGGATGTTGTAGCAAGCCTGGGCGCTGCACTCGGCAGGGGTATCGAGCCACACAACGTACTCTTCGCTGAGTCCCCACGCCAGCGGGTACAGCGTCTTCGGGCCTATCTCGACGGTCCGGTTGGTTTGGAGGTCCTTTGACATTAAGCGCCCGGCCGTGCCTATACTCTCGACCCACGCGACCGTTTTGCCCGCGATAAGAGGTGCGGCGACGGAATCTGTTACCTTGAACTGCTCGCCGGTTGCCAGGTCCTTGCCGTAGATGCCATGTACGCTGCACTCCGGCACGCAGCCGGGGATGGAATCCTGCCAGACTACAATAGAGCCGGAGATTGAGGGGTTCTGCTGGTCGCGGTCTCCCCCTGCCACGGTAATAACCTGCCCGCTGGTGAGGTCTATCCCGTACACATCGGACGTGCCATACAGGCCCCTGCCCGCCCCGGTAGTAGCCGACTGGGTCCAGACAAGATACTGTTCGGACGCACGAGGGTGGCCCTGCACCATGTCCAGTCCGCTGGCGGGAGGGGCGGGGATTGCGGGTGGCTTGGCCGCGTGCACGGCCCTGTACCTGACGGTGCCAAGCTGGCTCAATAGTACGTTGTATGGAGGCTGATTCTCGGGGTGGTACTCCATGACGGCCCGCTCGAAGTATTGCACGCGATAGGTCCTGCCGTTTATATCGCTCCGCTCTTCAAATTCGTCGGTCAGGGGGTAGCCCTGTTGTGCCAGGCCACCATGAGACCGCCAGTACTCCAGGAAGATACCACCGAGCCGCTTGCCTGTCTGCTCGAACAGCACCGAGCCGGGGCTTGTGTTAGGCTGCTGGCCGGGAGCGCCACCAGGGTACTTGCCTTCGTAGGTGGACACCCCCAGCAGGCTCAACAATACATCGTGGGGCCGTTGGTTCTCCGGGTGTAGCTCGAAAATCGCGCGCTCAAAGTACTGGACGGCGTAAACTTTGCCGTCGGTCTCGGAGACTTCGTGCATAACCCCGCTGAGGGGATACCCCTGCTGTGGCAGTCCGCCATTCTGCTCCCAGTATTCCAGGAAGCGGCCCTGCACGGTATGCCCAGTTTCGGGGAAGTGCCTGGAGTTGGTCTGCGCGTAGGAGGGG
This sequence comes from Chloroflexota bacterium, assembly GCA_030913985.1. Taxonomy (GTDB): domain Bacteria; phylum Chloroflexota; class Chloroflexia; order QHBQ01; family JADMIH01; genus JADMIH01. The sequence goes on from JALZHI010000046.1 coordinate 8,175, forward strand.
GAATTGTTGTAGCCGGTGTTGATGGAGAGCAGTAGCGCGCAGAGGGCTACTGCCAAAGCGGGGCTTCTGAGGCTGATACGCATGGCTTTCCCTTCTAAGTTGGACGTGAGCCTGCCGCTCTCAGGACTCCTGCACATACAACGTGGCAGCGCTTCTCAGGTTGCGGCGGGTGTGGCTCATCAGAACCATACTCCCTCTGTCATCCTGGGCCTTCCCCTTGTCATCCTGAGCGCAGCGAAGGATCAGTTGCCCGCTCTTGACTCTTCCTATTCCGGCACGAGTGTTCCTAAAGCCACCAGCACCCCCAACGTTGTGGACTCTCGCTTACCCACCTGATCCTTCGCTACGCTCAGGATGACAGGGGGAGCATGGTGCTAATATCCTCCTCAGACGCTTCCGGCAGCGTTGCGGAGAGTCGTGGCTAAGATCAGGGTTATCGCTACTCAGGATAGTTGCCTGACACGGGTTCTTGCGCTTACGGGTTCGTGGAGGTGCCAAGCTGCTGCGTCTCGATTAGCTCCAGCCTGGTTGGCAGCGCCCCTGCCCTCAATACTGCTACCAGTCGCTGGGCCTCAGCCTCGGTCAGGCCCGAGATCATGCCTGCTCCATCCGAGATAGTGCTCTCTATCCGGGGAGAGCTAATCACTTGCTTGTCTACCACTACAGGTGCATACATCCCTACGTTCGCCGCGGTGTGATCGGCGAACTTCCGCGCGCCCTCCTCGTTGAGAGCAAAGGTTACTATCGGCTGTCCGGTCACCGGATCGGCCTCCTGAACCACTTTGTCATGCAGTATTTCCCGGCTGGTGAATATGGTTTGGTATGGGTTCAGACTCTGCGGTGCGCCCTCCTCGGAGGTGGGACCGCCCTCGCTGGTGACTATTATCGTGCCCTCCGGGAGTGGCTCGCTGCCGCTGTCCACGATTTCAAGGAAGCCATTTTGCACCAGGGCGCGGCGTGTCTCCTCCGAGTCGGATTCGCCGCGTAGCTCCACGATAAGCAAATCAGGCTCCTCTGAGCGCACGGCCAGGTTAGTAACGCCCATCTCTCGCGCGCGGGCTTCCATTACGCTGTGGGCCTGCTCCTGCAATTCGGGAGTGACCGCTTGCTCGGCGTCGAACGGCACCATCCTCAGTATGAGAGCTACCCCAGGCTCAAGTGGGGCAGCAGGGGTGGCAGTGGGCGCGACAGGCGCGGGAGAACCAGCCGCATCGCACCCGGCCAGCAACGTACCGGCCAGGAGAACGACTAATATAAGGCAGCCGGGCAACTTCGGTCTCACAATAGGCTCCTTTTGGATTTGGAATTTGGAATTGCGAATTTGTTGGGGGTGCCGCGATTTGAGGGGCGGTGGTCTATGATAGGATGACTGGCATACCAAGAAACGCGCCATACTTGTTGGCGGCTGCGGCAATGGCTTCCTTCTGGACCTCGTTGAGCCTGGTGATTAATTGGGTGGTGATGACCAGCGCGCCTCTGCTGAACGTGCGCTTCCACGAACCAACAACCTTCCCATCTATGACAATCAGGTTGCCAAGGTAGAAGCTGTCCTGTGGGTCCTGCTTTTCGGAGGAGGGGTCTACGAGGGCGCTACGGTCCCTGTACGCTACGCTATACTCGTCAAAATTGGGCAGCAAATAGGCGGTCGGGGATGGGGCACTCTCGAAGGGCGTAGACTCGGCAAACCAGTAGGTCCGCCCCTCTATTGTTTCGTACGCGAGGTGGGACTTGACCATCTCGATGCCGGCCTTTATGTCGCCGGTGGTCAGTCCGGACCACCATACAAGGTCCTTTACCTGTGCGGGGCCGTGGCTCCTGAAATAACGGAGGGTAAGCTCGGCCAGCGCCTCGTCGCGCTCCAGCCTCCTGGCCCGGGGCGCACGCTCGTCCAGCAGGGCGTAGGTAAACTGCGCGCCCCGTCTCGCGCCGCTACATACAACCCCATCCAGTTCGGCCCGCATCATTATGTGTGCCAATCGGCGCGAGTCCTGGGTATTTATACCGGCTTGCTGCAATGTGGCTCCAAGCTCGGGACGTGTAAGTTGCTGCCCGCCCTCCAACGCTTTCGCCAGTACATTGTGGCTGCGGGCGAATAGGGCCTCGTCCAGTTGGAGCGTACGATAGTTAGAGGCATCGACCGCGTTCACGCGCGGCCCGGTGAGCGCAAGCAGCCAGCGGATGTCGGCGGGCAGCACAAAATGCCAGGTGGGACGCATGACGTGGGTGCGCAGTATGGTCCCCTCCGCAAACGCTCGCTCCACATCATCGTCTACCGCACCACGCAAGCGCAGGCCGAGCGCCCACTTCGCCGCTGGGTAGTCCTGCGCCTGGACCGCCCCCATCCAGCCCACTACCTCCTCCGGCCTCTCAAACCCGCCACCTGCAAGCCCCTGGCTGTACAACCGCCGTCGTGCTATATCTAACTCCGCCACCAGTCCACCCTTTCCGCCTCAAATTCGCAATTCGAAATTCCAATTTCCAAATCAATGTTCAACCGGCACCATCTCCCCAGCCTCCACCCGCACAGTAAGCGTGTTCTGGGACGGCGGGTAGGGGCAGTTGTAGCGGGGGCTGTAGGCGCAGGAAGGGCTGTACGCCTCGTTGAAATCGAGCACGTAGCTGCTGTCGTCGCGCCGGGGTACGTCTATATAGCGGCCAGCGCCGTAGGTCTCGCGCCCGGTGGTAGCGTCCTTGAACGGGAGGAAAAGGTAGTCGTAACCGGGGTGCTCCGGCACCGCGCGGTAGGCTGAAAGACGGTGCTCCTGTCCGTCCACCGTGAAGCGGAAGGTGCCGTACACGTCGAAGTCGCGCAGGTCGCCAATCGAGGTGGGCAGTTGCACGCGCATGCCGGTGCCGGGGGCCTCGCGGTCCAGCGTAGCCTCGACGCGCCAACTGGGGTTGGGCGGGAAGTAGCGCGGCCCCTCGAAGCCCTCCGGTACGGGGCTGCCGCGCCAGTTGAAGCTGTTGAGGTAGTAATCGGCGGCCTCCTCGCGTGCGGCTTCCAGGTTGGCGCGCCAGGCGGCCTCATCAAAGGTGTCTTGCATATTGTCGTGTGCTCCTATAACAGGTCCGGTTGAGGGCAGATCTCAAAACCTGCGGCGATATTCTTGTAGGGACGGGTCTCCGTGCCGACAGTTCCAACTAATTCACTGAGGTACTATATATAGTATAGCAATCAGGCCCTGCCGGCCCAGCAAATGCCCTCGGAATGTATCGAAACCTGCTCTGCTACACACCTGCCACACACTGGCTACACACTATAGAAGGGATTGTGATCCTTCTTCGGAGCGATTTTGCCAAACGCCAGCAACAACAAATGACAACACAGTCGAGCGTGCGGAACTCGCTTCCTGAACTGTGAGGGCTATGACCCGCGGTTGGAGAAGACGCGCATCGGGGGGTTGCTTTCTATGGAGTGGAGGAAAAGCTGGTCCGCTACCTGCGTCACACCGGTGCGGCTGCGGTCCTCCAGGAACGTCGGGAGGCTTCTGGTCCGTCCGAAACGCCGGTGCGGAAGAGATTCACAGCCTCATATCGGACTCTGGTCGCCTCATTGTTGGGTGCGAACAGGGTCAAGGAAGCCAGGTGTTATCTTCGAGGATTACGCTAGTTAGGACCGTGTAGTGTCAAAGCGCTCTTCCGTACCGTTGTGGTAGACCTGGTTCCTGGGCAGTATGGTAGGGTCGGCGTGAGCTGGCGCTGGCTGCTTTACAAGCCAGGAGCTTTGCCGAAGCAATAAATTACCCAGATGCTCCTGACCTGGTTCGGCACCCGACGTTTCTCAGGCACACACCAGGTCAAGAGCATCTGGGTAACTTGACGCTTACGACCGGCCTGAGACTGTAGCAGGCCGGTCGTAAGCGAGCACTTGCAGTAAGCAAATCCACCAGGATGGTGACGTGAGGCTATGCACTCTCTTGCTGCTGTGGTTTCTTCAGCAATTTAGATGCATTAGCCTGATACTGCTCGTTCTGTGAATATCCAAGCCCAGTAGCTTTTTGTTCCAGGTTGCTCGACGCACCCCACACCGACAGAGGTGTAACTGCTGTTGAGCAACTTTTGGGAGATGGACTCCCCAGCAATCCACACTTCTAACCCTGCAGTCGAATCGTCACCGCTCATCGGACCCCCACCGCCCATTGGATCCCCACCGAACTCTTCCCACTCGTTATAGCCAAGGGCTTGTAACCGTTCCGCGATGTTGCCAGTCGGGTTGCCACAGAGCGTATCGCCTGCGTATGCTATTGCAACCGCGCTCAAGGCCGCAGGCGTGTCTAATTCCGCAAGGTTGTTGTTTCTCCGCCTGGCGTTCATAAGCCCGACCGCTTCGGCCGCAATATCCGCCCTGTAAAGAGCGACGCATCCGTTAGAAGGTTGTGCACACATATATTTCCTCCTGGGTGAAAAAACTTGTTTGTTGAGAAATGCCGGGGCCGGCACCGGCCATCGGGTACCGGTCAAGTTGGAATGTCAGTGCATCTTCACCTCCTGTCGCTGAATGTGATTTGGCCTCGGAGATAGACTCTCGAAGCGGATTTCAGCCTTCAAAGGCTGTGTCTTCGGTGTAAAGGAGCAAGCTACGTAAGTAAAGTCAGCGAACTGCTAAGAGCATAGTCCGCCCATGACGATTCAGCCTCATCTATAACTCTATGATGAGTGCCGAAGACATAATAAGATATTGACCGAGATTATAGGCAATCCCGGTGTGTCCGTTAGTCTAGCATAAATAGCAGTGCTTGTCAATATATGTAGCAAAACTAGACGGAAACGGGCTGATGCAAGAGCTAATTTCAAAACCCGACGCCGGACCCTGAAAGGGCAAGCATGGGGACATGCCTCTCAGGGTTTCGGAATGACCTCTTATTAGCTCTGATATACTTTGCCCTTTTGATACGCTCCCAGCAACGTGTAGTTAGTTGCATGGTCTTCGAGGACTTGACTGACTTCGCTTTCGGTCGCATGCGGGATTTCCATGTCGGCCCAGAAAATGTATTCCCAGTCGGTGCCGGGGATGGGTCGAGACTGTATCTTTGTAAGGTTGACTCTGTGCTCTGCCAGCGCGTTCAATACGCTCGCCAGGCTGCCCGGCTCGTGTTTTAGCTGGAAGATGTAGGTCAATTTCTCCGCCTTCTCGTTCAGGTTGTTTATCACCTGGAGCGTTGGAGAGACACAGATAAACCGCGTCATGTTGTGCGACACCGTGGCTATGTCTTCCGCGAGAATCCGCACGCTACCATCCTGCGCAAGCGCGCTACTGCCGATTGTCGCCTTACTTCTGTCGCCCGAAGCTATGACTAACTGCTTGCCCGCCGAGGTGCTATCGACCGCGTGGACGGATAGCCCACGCTCCCGAATGAAGTCCGCGCATTGCAGAATGGCCTGGCGGTGAGAATAGACTTCCCTGATATCCGAGAGGCGAGCGCCTGGCAGCCCTATCAAGTGCATCCTGATCTTCAGGCTGGCCTCGCCCAGTATCCTGAGCTTCTCCTCGAACATTATGTCTACGCATTCGTGGACGTCGCTGCTGTTCGTGTTCTCGATGCCTAACACGCCCACCGCTGCTGTATCTTCCCTGAGCCTGGCAGCTACTTCGGGGAAGGAAGCACAGGGTATAAGCTCGCAACCCGTGCCGAAAAGTTGGGTAACCAGGATGTAGCTGAACGAGCCTTCCGGGCCGAGGTAGTATATTCTGCTTGCGGGTGCCGGTGAAGCTTTCATCTCAGTAGGTGGACCAACTCCTCCAGCGACTCTATGCGCGGGCAGTCCAGCGCCATGCCGCGCCGCACGCCCTCCCTGTCCAGCAGGATGCCCGCGATCCCCGCCGAGCGAGCGCCCAGCACGTCGGTGACGTAGTTGTCGCCCACGTGCACGGCCTGGTTGGCCGTCACCCCCGCCCTCGCCAGCGCCTCGCGATAGAGGCCGGAGCCGGGCTTGGCCTCGCGTTGCACGCTGGACACCACCATGAAGTCGATGTACCGCCCCACACCCAAGGGCAGCAGCACCTTGCCGGTGAGCGTGTTCCCCCAGTCCGATACGACGCCCAGCTTGTAGCCCCTGTCGCTCAGGCGCACCAGGGTGGGCAGCACGTCTGGGTAGAGCTTCCAGGCACCGGGGACCAAATACCGCCTGTAGACGCCGACCGCGCAGGCGTCCAGCGTATCCTCATCGGCCTCAACCCCGGCCTCCCGGAAGACGGCGGTGTAATAGCCCAACCACAGCCTCTCTACCCGCTCGTCCGAGGACCATAGATCGGGGTCGCTACGCTGGGTGTGGTGCAGGAAGGCCGAGGCACGCGGTACGGCCTCCTCCAACGCCTCGACCCGCATGTGCAGTCCGTGCTCCCGCCCCACCTCGTAGCAGAGGTGTGACAGCGACAGCTCGGAGTAGACGAGGGTCAATCCCGCGTCTAGGAAGACCGCGCGGACGTGCTCGAACATGGGACGGTCAGCGGACAGAGCCTGAGTGCTCCTCCTGGGGTACGACCTCGCCACCTGATGCTGTGGGCGCAGCCGCGACCTTCGAGGAGGGGCCGGGCCTGAAACGTTGCAGCCGCATACCGAGGGGCACAGGCTCCGGCGAGCCTGCGGGTGTGGGGTTGGTCTGCGACAGGTCGAGTTGCTCTAGCCTGTAGGCACCATAGAGAGCGGCAACCAGCACTACCGCGCCTACCACATAGCCTTCAAGCGGGTCTGCCTGCATCACCACGAGCGCGGCCACGCCCAGCATCCCCTGGATAAGGTAGAGGATCATGACCGCCTCTCGCCGGGTGAAGCCAAGCGTCACGAGCCTGTGCGAAAGGTGGTCCTTGCCTCCTCGGCTGATAGGGATGCCTCGGCGGATGCGCGACAGGGTGACCAGCATGGTGTCGAACAGCGGCACGCCTAGCACCAGCACGGGCACCATCCAGGTCACGATGTCGAAGTTGGCCGGGAAGCGCAGCTTGATGCCCACCGCCGCCAGCATGAAGCCGAGGAAGAGCGAGCCGGTGTCGCCCATGAAGATATAGGCGGGGTTGAAGTTGTAGTAGAGGAAGCCGAGGCACGCCCCCACCAGCACGGCGGCCATGGGCGCGACCAGCAGTTGGTCAGTGAGGGTGGCGATGAGGAAGAAGAAGACCGAGGCCACCGCAGCCACGCCGCCCGCCAGCCCGTCCATGTTGTCCATCAGGTTGAGGGCGTTGGTGATAATCACCACCCACAGCACGGTCCCGGCGTAGTTGAGCACATCGTTGTGGAGGAACTCGACCGAGATGCCGGAGAAGAAGAGCAGCGAAGCCGCCACGACCTGCCCCAGCAGCTTGGCGAGGGGCCGCAAGCCCCACTTGTCGTCCCACACCCCCATCATCGACATGAGGGTCGCCCCGGCGAGGATGGAGGCTGTCTGCTGTACGTACTGCAAGTGTCCGAACAGCACTAGGCTGAGCATGACCGCTACATAGATCGCGATGCCGCCCAGCAAGGGCACGGGGTTGGCGTGTATCTTGCGTGCCGAGGGCGCATCCACCACGCTATACCTGTGCGCCAGCCTCCGGGCTACCGGCGTGGCCGCAAAGGTGAACACCAGCGCCAGCAGAAAGATCAGGAGTAGCGGGCCGAGGCTGATGTTGGGTTGTGGGTTGAGCAGTTGGTACATGGTTCTGAAACGTGAAACGTGATGGGGCTTACGAAACAGGGAGCGTGAGTATGGCTCTACTCCCTATCCGGGACCATATTCCCCCCTGTCATCCTGAGCGTAGCGAAGGATCTCAGATGTTGGGACTGCCCAAACATCGAACACCGGGGGCACTGTTGGCATAGTTCAGCAGTGCCCCTCTTCACCTTCTTGAGATCCTTCGCTACGCTCAGGATGACAGAAGGGACTTAGGTCTCATTCAACAGGCTTAGTGACATTCACGTACTCGAAGTGTCAAGCCTCATGTCGGCTAAGGTTGTGTTGGTTGTTGCGGAGTGTTCGGCATCTGGAAATTGCCGTACGGTTCGAGCGCGGTGGCACGCACAACAGCCTCGGTCGGGTAGCCGGGGCGTCCTAGCTTACCGTAGAGGTAGCCCAGGCCAAAGTTGAGTATCGCGGCGTTGTGGACGCGGGAGACCAGGTCGGGGTCGCGCCAGACCTGGGTGCCGTTCTCGCCCTGTAAGGCCGCCCAGTTAGGGTCCTGGAAGAGTTGCAGCAGCACGTCATTAGGCACAAATCGGTCGGTGCCGGTGAATCCGCCACGCTCGCGCAGATACCTGGTGACCTCCTCCTCGGCCTCGACAAGCTCGTTTTCCAGCGCCCGCATGACCGTGTTGGTGACAATATTAGTCACCTGCGCTTCGGGTAGGGTGGTGTTGGTCTTGGTGTACGGCGCGGTGGCCTGAAGCAACGCATCGATCCTGCTGGCGAAGTTGTTGTCTATCACCGTTGCCGGGTCTAGAGCTATCGTCTCAGAGTAGGCCCGCCCAAGCTCCAGCATCAGCTTGCCGTAGTCGGTCTCGCCGTCCGTGGGCAAGGGCTGGCCCTGGTCGAGCAGGCTGCGAATCGTACCCGCGCGCTCGCCCAACAGTTGTGAGCGTATGAAGGGGGTGCGGGCAAACGTGGGGTCGAGTTCCTCCTGCGAGATACGCAACGCTTCCATCGCCTTATCGAACTGGCCGTTGCGGGCGTAGGCCACCGCCAGCTCGTCACGTATCTGCGCGTTGCCGGGCGAACGGGTGGCCGCCCTCTCCAGTTCCTGCACCGCCACCGGGCCTTTTGATGGGTCGTTGCCGCCGGTCGGGTCGGCCCACCAGAGGTAGAGGCGGCCCAGGTTGGCGTAGTGGTCGCTGTTGAGTGGGCTTAGCTGGTTGGCTTTGCGCAACGTCTGCTCGGCCCTCCGGAGCCTCTCTGTCTCCTCGGCCTTGCGGAGGTTGTTGTTACTCTGCGCGATAGCGGGGTCGCTCGCTTCCTTGTCGCTGTTCGGGTACTGCACACGGGTGCGCATGTTGCCCTGTGTATCGCTGCGTGCTTGCTTTGCAAATTCCAGCCAGGCGCGGCCCAGGAAGAGGTAATAATAGTCCTGCTCCGGCTGCATGCGGATAGCCGCATTGTATAGCTCTATCGACTCGGGCCACCGCCCCGCGCTGTCGTAGGCCTGGCCCTGCTTGTAGATGGTGTCGGCATGCACGCCCGAAGCGTTCCAGAAGAAGCCCAGCACTATAGCCCCTAGCAGTAGCCCTCCGTACAGCACCAGCAACAACGGATTGCTCACCGTATCCGAGTCGATATTGCTGTAGCGGCCGTCGCCGTTGCGCTCCGTGCCATACCTGCGCGCGCCCTGTCCCTGGCCCGGTGCGCGCCTGCCATCGGAGGTCTGGCCGGTGCCGGTGCGGGACTGGCCGTTCGCCACGCTCGCGCTCGCCCTTCCCCTGGAGCCTTGTGAGGCCCGGCCGTTGCCACCCTGCGCCTGAGCCACCTGCACGGTAGCCGCAGCCGCCCCACGGGAGGGCCCCCTGCCCGCCGCGACCGGGCGTGCGTCCTCCACCGGCATGGCTTCCGAAGCCAAAACGCTCGCCCCAGCGGGCACGGCTGCGGGCACGTACCCATCCTCGTCCACCGTTTCGCGGCGCAGGTAGGGGTTGAGGAAGTAGCCGAACACCACCATCTGGGCCACTATCAGGTAGAAGTAGGTCCAGGTGGATGCAATCTGGATGCCGGTCTGAATTTCAACGAAGTGCGCGGTCATGGCGGAGAGAAGCGTGAGCAACAGCAGCGAGTCTCGCACGCCGGTCGCCCGCTTGAGCGCCTTGATAGCCAGGAAGTAGAAGGAGCCGACGAGGAAGTAATAGGCGACCAGGCCCACCACGCCCATCGTTACGAGGTGGTCGAACTCCACGTTGTGCGAGCGGTCGGGCGTGGCGTTACGAAGCTCCACCTGCGCCAGTTGAGGCGGGTAGAACGGGTTGTAGGCCACGTACATCGACTCCGGCCCCCAGCCTAAGACGGCACGGAATGGGTCGTGCAGGGTCTGCCTGGTTGCGCCTTCCCAGATAAGGTCGCGGACGCGCCCGGTGCCCACGTCGGTCTGGGTAAGCGTGCTCAGGCGCTCGATGCCGCGCCCGACGACCGGCAGGTTGTCCAGGGCCTTGAGAGGAGAGCCGGGTATGTTGAGGGCTGCCACGAAGAGGGCCGCCACCAGTGCCAGGGCCGATACGGTGCCGCCTATGCGCGCCATCCAGCGAATATTGCGCCTGCGCCCTATGAGCCACATACCCACCACGAAGGTCAACAGAGACGCGCCGAAGCCGAGCCAGGGGCCGCGACTCTGGCTCAGGTAGATGCAGATTAGTTGCAGGAATATGAGCAGGCCGTAGGCCCCGTTGAGAAAGGCGCGCAGGATGCCCCGGTCGGGTCCGGTGTTGCCCGACATCCGCTCGCTACCCGCCAGGGCGTAAGCCCCAGCGCCCACCGTGCCCCACAGCAACATGAAGAACATCACCCACAGGAACGCCCCGCCGTCCATATTGATAGCGGCACCGAACTGCTCCTGGCCCGCCGACCCGCTGCGCTCTATCGTCCAGTTGAATACCAGGGCCGCGGTCGTAACCAGGAACAGCGTCACGCCCAGGATAGGCAACAGGGGAGAGACCACGCTAGGGTTGTCCCGGTTGTTGCCCAGCCACTCAAGGCCCCAACAACCCACGAAGAAGACTACCAGTGCCAGCGGCAGCACCCACCAGGTGCTCGCATCGGGGAGAGGCAGGCCCGCCGCGATCTTGAGGGCCATATATAGGAAGAATAGCTGAATGAAGATGATAGCCAGGCCGCCCGTGACCACCGCCCAGCCGTAGCCGGGCGCTTCCGAGGCGCGGGCGCGGGCCAGCTTGCGCCGCTCGGCGTCGGTGAGAGGAGCATCGGCGGCTTCGCGGTTGGCCTGCCTCGCGGCTATGCTGGCGCTCAGACCCACGAACAGGCGGTAGGCGGCGAACGGCACCACCATGATAAGCCAGGCCGCCACGAAGATAGCGTTACCCATCGAAGAGGCCACGCGAGTAGCGGTATCCCCCGCCCAGGGCAGCGGGTCGAGCCGGTTGGCCTGCAAGAGGCCGTAGAGGGCCACCGGCAGCGAGGCGAGCAGCATGAAGTTGATAAGCCGCTCCAGTTGCGGGCGCGTCCGCAGGTTGGCTATTATGAGGATAGCCAGCAGCATGTAGCTGTACTGCGAATATGTGCCCTGCAACCGCTGGTACGACCCGAACAAGGTGGCAAAAGGCGTAACGGTAAAGATGCTGCTAACCAGGTAGACGAGGGCGTATGCCAATATAGGGATGAGCATCGGCACGCGCAGGACTCCTAGCCAGTCGGGCATCCCCGCCCGCGCGGCCCCGTCAACCGCAGCCGCGGCCGCCGCCCTGCCGCCCCTACCAACCGGCGCGGCTTCGGCGTTGCGCTCCAGCATGGCCCTGTAGCCTGCCTCGACCAGCTTGACGATCCAGGCCGCCAGCATGATGAGCACCAGCGACCTGAGCGCCGAAATCTTGTCCGGCTCGAACACGCGGCTGCTGTAGACGTTGAAGAACAACGGCACCATAATAGCCGCGCCCAGCCAACCCATCTCTATCACTCTATCCGCGTACTGACCTACCCTTGTAAGCAAATCTGTCTCCTTTGGTTCTGAAACGAGAAACGTGAAACGTGATGCGGTTTGCTGAACGGCGTCACGTAAATTGAAGTTTGCTTTCTGAAACCTGCTTCTACTGCGGAACCCTGCTCCCCTTTGTCATCCTGAGCGTAGCGAAGGATCAGTGGCCCGTGTTTGACCGTTCCCAATGACGCTACGATGTTCCTCTTGCCTTCAGCATCCTAGACGTTGAGGACTCTCGCTTCCCCACCTGATTCTTCGCTACGCTCAGAATGACAAGGGGGAGGTTTTGGTCCTGCTACACCAACAGTATCCTACTCACGCACTCTATCGAGCAAGCCGCATCACGTTTCACGTTTCAGCGACTAGGATGCTTTCCTGCCCCCGACGGCGCTCTTTTCGCGCATGCCGTCTTTGATCTCGGTGATCTCCCGCAGCATGTCCCTGGCGTTTTCCATTGAGGGCTGCGAAGGGGGCGCGCCCGCTATCATGGCGGCGATTTCGTACTCCTTGTCGTCGCCGGTAAGCTCGTCAACCTGGGTGCGGGTGCGGTCGCCCACCACCTGCTTGGTGATCTTGTAGTGGTTGTCAGCGAAGGCCGCTATCTGCGGTAAGTGGGTGATGCAGAGTACCTGGTGGCTAGTGGTGAGACCCCACAGCTTCTCGCCAACTACGCCGCCACTCCTGCCGCCCACACCCACGTCCACTTCGTCAAACACCAGCGTGGGGGTCATGTCCGCCTCTGACAGGATCGACTTGAGGGCCAGCATGAGGCGCGAGGTCTCGCCACCGGAGGCGATCTTAGCCAGCGGCTTGAGCGGCTCGCCTGGGTTGGGCGAGATGAGGAACTCCACCCGGTCTATGCCCTTGTCCGAGTAGGCAAAGCGGCCGCTCTTACCGGGCACCGGCACGCCGTCTTCGGATGCCTGCTGGGTGATCTCCACCTGGAAGCGGGACGAACCCATCAGCAGGTCCTTGATCGACTTCTCAACGTCGCGGGCCATGCTCTCACCGGCCACGCTACGCGCTTCCGACATGCGCTGCCCTAGCTCGCCTATGG
>JALZHI010000046.1:20840-32689 GCA_030913985.1 Chloroflexota bacterium
CTCTCCTCCTGCAAGGCCGCCACGCGTTCCTCGCTGTTGGAAATACCCTCAAGCTCCTGTGCCGCCCGCTCCCCGAAGGTGATAACGTCCTCCAGGCTGGGGCCGTACTTGCGCTTGAGTTCGTGCAGCAGCGAAATGCGCTCCTCTATCTCCTCCAGGCGGGCGGGGTCGTGCTCCACCGTCTCGCGGTACACACGCATAGTGCGGCCCAATTCCTCCACACGTTCGTAGAGGTCGTCCAGGGTAGGCAGGTGCTTCTCCATCGAGGGGTCGAGGCGGGCCAGGTCCGCCATCTGCCCCGAAGCTTCGCCCAATGCGTCGCGCACCGAAGTAGTGGGGGGTGCCGCCGTCCTGCCCCTGGGCGCGAAATCGTCGTCACCCGCCTCGATGAGCAGGGCGTAAATCTGGTCGCACAGGGACGACAGGCGCTCGGCGTTGGCGAGGCGGCCCCGCTCCACCGCAAGCTCTGTGTCTTCGTCCGGCTGCACCCCTGCCTTCTCGATCTCCTCCACCTGATAGGTGAGCAGGTCGGCGCGGCGGGCAAGCTCCCGCTCGTCGCGTTGCAGGTCCCGCAGTTCCTTCTGTATGGCCCGCAGCCTGGCGACCAACTCGGACATCTCGCGGCGCTCCCTGGAAAGCCCGGCGTACTGGTCGAGCAAATCGATGTGAGTGGCCGAGCGCAACAGCGATACGTGTTCGCTCTGGCCGTGCACGTCCACCAGCAACTCGCCAATCTGCTGCAAAATGGGCAGGTTCACCATGCGACCGTTCACGCGGGCCACCGTGCGCCCGCTGGGGTTTATCTCGCGGGTGACGATCACCGAGTCGTCGCTGCCGTCGTCCGTGTCCGAGAGGCCGCCGTCCGCCAGGATGGCGCGCAGGGTTTGCAGCGGCTCCGGGGGCATGGAAGCCAGGTCGAACATGCCCTCCACCCGCGCCGAGGTAGCGCCATGCCGCACGAACTCAGGCCCGATCTTGGAGCCGAGCAGAGCGCCGAGCGCGTCAATGATGATAGACTTGCCCGCGCCCGTCTCGCCCGTAAGCGCGTTAAAGCCGGGGCCGAGGCGCAAGTATAGCTTGTCTATAATCGCAAAATTGGAGATGTTCAGTTCGGCAAGCATTGCGGATGTATAGCGCGGGTGGCTGGAGGTTGCTGGTCAGCGGCTAATAGTTGGACACCCTTATATATAGGAACGGTCGCACTAATTATACCATACCGGAAGTCCGGCGGTGGGAGAGGAGCCTGACCCGCAAAAGGAAAGAGGACTACCCTTGCGAGTAGTCCTCCTTCGTTCGTGCCTATGCGGGTTTACGGTTCCCAGTAGGTGCTGTTCCAGTTCACACTGTTCCAGTTCACGCTATTCCAGTTGACCGAGTTCCAGTTCACAGAGTTCCAATTGACCGAGTTCCAGTTCACGCTGCCCCAGGTTATCGGCTCGCTGCCGGACCAGAGCAGTTGGCTGGCCTGGATGTCGGTGTTGGCCGAGGCGGTGGTGGTGCCATTTACAGCAGCCTTCACGTCCAGGTAGCCCGCGCCTGCCCTCGTGGCGTTGTAGTTAGGCCACAGGCTAGGGGTGCCCTTGTTCTTTGAGGCTGTAGCCTTGAGGCGGTACTTCACCTGGTCGGGTGTCAGGTTGGGTTCGTCCTGTAGCAACAGGGCTACCGCACCGGCCACGATTGGCGCTGCCATCGAGGTGCCCGACATCTTGAAGTATTCGCCATATGCAGTTGTATCGTCAACCAGGTAGGCCGGATACTTTTTGGATAGATCGCTGCTATCAGCCAGGGTAGACCGTATCTTGTAACCCGGAGCCACCAGGTCGGGCTTGGCGAAGCCCTCTGGGGTGGTGCCATAAGCGGAGAAGGTGGTTACGTAGTCGTCAGATAGTCCGGCCGAACTCTTATCATCCACCGCACCCACCGTGATGACGAAAGGATCGTTGGCGGGAGGGAACAGGGTAGCGGTGCCGTTGTTGCCGGCAGACACCACGACCACGATACCGTTGAACCACAGTACCTCCACCGCGGCGTTCAGAGGACTGGTGTGGTACGACTCGTACACACTGGAGTTGAGGGACAGGTTCATAACCCTGATATTGTAGGTGGCTTTGTTGTTCAGCACCCACTGCATGCCTGCTACCACGTCCGAGGCCGTCGCCCGGCCATCGTCATCCGACACCTTGACATTTACCAGGTTAGCCTTTGGTGCCACCCCTATCATCTTGCCTGGATCGCTGCTACCGTTGCCCGCAATGATGCCTGCCACATGGGTTCCATGCCCGTAGCCGTCAGACATGCTGCTGGTGAAGCTGTTGAACTTCTCTTTGCCTATGACCCGAGGGGTCTTCATGTCTCCTGCTACAGAGAAGTCAGCATGGGTGGTGTCTAGGCCACTGTCCACCACCGCTACAGTCATGCCCTGGCCTTGCAGATAGGGGGCAGAGTTCCACACCTGGTCTACCTTGGTAGCGAAGATGTAGTAGTTCTTCAACTGCTTGGTATCGATGCAGCTCGGATCGGTGCAGGTTGATGCCGGGGTGGGTGTAGGCGTGGGAGTTTTGCTTGTCTCCTTGCCCGCCGCCTCCATGGCCGCGTCAGGCGACACCCAGCGCACGCCACCGGTAGCTGCCAGGTCGTCCACCGAACCTGCGGGCATGGCCGCCGCGAACGCGTTGATAATGCTGAGGTCCTTGGTGACCTTGCCGCCCGCAGCCTGTACGTATTGCTCGACGCTGCTGTCCTTGCCCCACTTCTGCACGATCACACTCACCGTCTGATCGGGCCGCTGCTGTGCCATTTGTAGCAACATCGGGTGCGCTTTGATCCCGGCCTCGGCCTGCCGCGTCTGCAATGCCGTCGAGCCAGGCATGACACCGAGCACCCCCAGGGCCATCGTTGCCGCCATAAAGGCCCGCATGGTGCGCCGCCAGGGTGATCCTGCCGACCCACTGAGACTGTTTCCCATTCTCTACTCCTTTTCTTCAGCGTAATAGAAGATGATGCCAACTAAAGAGCACAACATTGCATAAAAAGACTCGGAACCGCATTAGCGATACCGTCTACATCGTACTCTGTAGATACCGTGACTACTATTACGCGATAGTGGTAGAGTTCTTAGTACCTTGGTCCCTGGGATTTATTTCCTATCCATCTACTACTTTTGGTTGCTTTCGTGCGTAGCGGCAGCCATTTTGCACCCACCTTAACGTGAAAAGTCCTCATAAGTACCAGTACTCCGGTACTCATGAGGACTTTTTTGCTAGAGACTCAGCCCCCAAAACGGAGGACTGTGCGCCTATTTAGAGTTAGTCTTGATTCGTCTCGACGGAGGCCATGCGGCGTCGCTTGAGCAGGAGGCCGCCACCAAGCAGGACCAGGGCGAGGCCCGCCAGCACGAGCAACAGGGTCGCGCCCAACGCGCCGGTCACCGGCAATATCCCCATGAAGGGAGACTGTCCAGCCCGGACGGCGTCAGGGTTCTCCGAGCTAACGCCGAGGACTTCCTCTCGCGGACCCTGCGGTGCCTGCGCCTGGTCCTGGGTAGTCTCGGGGCCGCCCACGAAAGGCAGCACTTCCGATTGCCCCGTCCGGTTGCTGTTCGAAGGGTTAGACCCTGTAGAGTTGTTCCCTGCGATCCTAGCGGTGTCACGTGAGACACCTGAGTTTGCGGTCGGGGTAGCTGTAGCCGTGTTCGTAGCCGTGTTCGTAGCCGTTGCGGTCGCGGTGCGCTCCTCAACCTGCGCCGTAGCCGTAGACGTAGAAGTGGCTGTATTGGTCGGCGGTGCCGTTGCGGTGGCACTTGGCACCGAAGTGTTGGTGGCGACGGCCACTGTGTTGGTGGGTTGAGGGGTAGACGTTGCCGTCCGGGTTGCGGTGGCGGGAGCGGTAGTATTGGTTGGAACTGCGGTATTGGTTGGGACCATCGGGGTGTTAGTCGGCGGCACTACAACGGGGGTATTCGTGGCCGCGGGCGGTGGGGGCACAGCGCAGTTGTCCTTCACGGGCTGCTGCTTGTGCTTCGACTCGCAGACGCGCCCGGTGCCGCTGACGGTCACATAGAGCTTGTAAGGTCCCTGGCCCGCCAGGGTGGCGCACACGGTCCCATCTACGTAAACGGTGCTCTTGGGAGGCACCACAACACCGGCAAAGCTGCCCTGCCCTATTTGCGTATTCGAGCGGCCCTCCAGCACGACGGTGCCGTCCACGGTCATGGGTGTGTCGCCCTCGTTCTTGAGAGGGATAGAATAAGTGGCGCAGCGGTCCGCGTCCATGCAAGCCTTGAAGCTGAGGATGGCGAACTGGCAACCACCACCATTATCGCTGGCCTCCTTGGTCGGCTCAGGTTCTCTGGTAGGCTTCGGCTCTTTGGTTGGCTCAGGCTCCTTAGTAGGTTTGGGTTCTTTGGTGGGTTTAGGTTCGTCCGCTGCTTTGGTCGGCTTGGGTTCTTCGGTAGGCTTCGGCTCCTTGGCCTCTTTCGTCGGCTTTGGGTCTTTGTCCTTGTCCTTGTCTTTCTCTTCGTCCTTATCCTTATCCTTGTCCTTGTCCTTGTCGTTATTGCCATTGCCGTTGCCATTGTCGGCAGGCTGCATTTGCACTGCGCTGGCCGCGACTACTCCGCCGGAGCCGTTGCCCACCAACGACATAAACGGCCCAGTTGACAGCAAGAGCGCGAACACGCTCGCTGAGATGATAATCCATCGCCGGATGGATGTGAGGTCCTTATTGGATCTACTGTTCACGACGTAACCCTCCTTGGCTATTCACGTGCGCCCGTAGATAGATGATTGCGCCCGGACGATGTTGGTGACGTGTACTGGTAAGCGTAGGTGTTGAAAAGCCGGCCTCCACTCTACTCGACCACCCGGCACGTCGCAGCCAGGGCTGCCATGCGCGACTACCCGCCTGAGTCGCGAAAGACACCCACGTGCGAAGACTGCATTCCACATTCCAAACTAGGACGACCCCCAAGAGACAACTGAGCGAGGCTCAATTGCTGGACACGTGGAAACGGCCTTACAGATACCGGGGAAAGAAGAGGGGAAAGACCCGGAAGGAGCTGCGCCCTGATGCTAGTATCAATGTTGCTCCGAGATTTACATAAGGCAAAAAATGTGCCAAACCGACTGTAGAGGCTCCGAGCCAAGCAAAAGGGGCAGCACTCGTCTGCCCCTTCTGTTACTGACACCTGGGCTTTGTTCGGCGTTACGGGGTGGTGCAACCTGGGAAGAACACCACCGATACAATCTTCGACACCTGACCGCGGGTGGTGTTGGCGCTAGGGCGGAAGGTGCCGTCCGGGTAGCCGCCTACAGCCCCACGGGCCGCCACTCGCTCGACAAACACGTAGAAGGCGCTGTCGGTCGGCACGTCCGAGAAGGTCTGGCCCGTGGGCGTGTCGTTGTAGCCCGCCGCGTTAGAGACGATCTTGGCTATCTGTCCCCTGGTGGCGAATGCGCCGGGACGGAAGGTGTTGTCCGAATAGCCGCCGATATACCCCCTGCGCGCCATGCGCTCTATGAACGGGTAGAAGGGAGAGTCCGTAGGCACGTCGGTGAAGGTCTGGCCGGATACCGGCTCGTTGAAGTTGGCTGCGTTAGCCACTATCTTGGAGAGTTGCCCGCGTGTCACGTTGTCGCCGGGGCGGAAGGTGTTGTCGCCGTAACCGCCCAGCACACCGGCGCACGCCAGGCACCTTATGTACGGATAAAAGGTGCTTCCTTCCGCCACGTCGCTGAAGTTGATCGTGCAGGCGGGGGCGCGGTCGGCCAGGAAGATGTCGGCCCTGTCGTTGGAGTCGTTTGACGACATGCGGTCGGAGGTAGACGAGAACGCAACGTACCGCCCGTCATTGCTGATCGCCGGGGCGTAATTGTACCCCCCACCGCTCCTGCTGACCCACTCGGTCGTGCCGGTCGTGAGGTCCCGGACGTATATATCAGTGAGTATGTTGGTATCGCCTGAATCGAGCGGCAGGTCCGACTGGAAGGTCACGTAGCGCCCGTTGCCGCTGATGCGCGAGTCGCGGCTTGCCGAGCCTGCGCTGTTGGGGGCGGGCCGGGTTTCGTCGCTACGCAGACTTACCAACTGTGTGGTGTCGTTCTGCCTGTCGTATACATAGATATCCTGGTTCGCGTCCGTATCCTGCGGGGCGATATTGCTGGCCTCGCTGCTGTACGACACAAAGCGGCCGTCGTTGCTGATGCTGGCCTCCAGGCTGTCGTTATTGGTCTGGGCACCGCCCTGGGTCAGGCTGACGCGCTCGGTCTGTCGAGTCTGGCGGTCGAAGACAAATACGTCCATCCTCTCGTTGGTATCGCCCGCCACCAGGTCATTTGCCATCGAGTGATAGGCCACGTAGCGGCCATCGTCGCTGATGCTGGGATTGAAGCTATGCCCGCGTGCGGTGGAGCTGTTGTTGTCGCTGATAAAGTCCACGGTGGCGGCCTCGCGGTCGTACACGTAGATATCGCGCACTCCCACCTCGTCCTCGGGCGATAGTGCCCCGAAGGTATGGAAGGCTATGTATCGACCGTTGCCGCTAATGGCGATCCGGTCGACGCTGAAGCCAAACTCAGCGGTCCCGCCGATTCCAGGAAGCGCGAACTGCGTAGTGCCCGCCTGCCGGTCGCGGATGAAGATGTCCTGGCCGGGGTTGTTGTCGTTGGGGACTAGCGTGTTGTCGCCCGACAGGAAGATAACGTAGCGCCCATCGCCGCTCATATCTGCTTCCTGGGTCTGGGAGTTGGCCTCCGCGCCCGTGTTGGAGACGCTGACCCTCTCAGTGGTACCGTTGGTGCGGTCGCGCACAAAGGCGTCGAGGTCGCTGCCTGTGTCGCCCGGTGCCAGGTTTGTAGCAGCCGAGATGAACATCACGAAGCGCCCATTGTCGCTAACCGCGCTAGGCAAATCGTTGTTGCCGCTGCCCGCGTTACCTTGCTCCTCGTTGGAGCTGACGCTGATAAGCTCTAGCGCCGCCTGCGGGGCCATGGGAGATGAAGGGGCTGCTGAAGTCTCACCTGTTGATTTCTGGGCGTTAGATACCGACGGCTGGCTTGCTCCCACCAGGGCAAGCCCCATGAGGCCCGCGATAGCTAAACCTTGCCACATGGCACGTTGGGTCTTTTGTTGGACAGACACTGCGCTACTCCCTTTCTGAATGAAGTCTAGATCGCCAGTTTTACCTGGACAGAAGTGCGCGCCCGACACAACAAGAGCCTCGCATAGCAATAGGAGTTAGACTGGGTATAAGGTGGCTGCAAACATAGGCTCTGTTAGGGGTAATAGTATACCACATCCAAAATGGGGATGAGAAAAAGGGCCAGTGCGATACCGGCCCCTTCTGAGTGGTTTTTAACCCTGAGAGATTAGTAGTCTATGCGCGCATGTCATTTCCCGCTCATGGGGTGGCTGTGCTAGTTATCCGTATTGCTTTCCGCGTCCTTGGAGCACCGGCGGTAGGTTCCACCACCTTGCCGTCGCGCAACTCGATAAGACGCTGGGCGTATTCAGCCATTGCCATATCGTGCGTCACCATAACTACAGTCATACCCTGTTCGCGATGCAACTTGGAGAACAACTGCATCAGGTCGGCACCCGACCGGCTATCCAGGTTACCTGTCGGTTCGTCTGCCAGCAACAACTTAGGACCATTGATAAGGGCGCGAGCCACCGCGACCCGCTGCTGCTCTCCCCCGGATAGCTGGCTTGGCAGATGGTGGGCGCGATTTGCCAGACCCACCTCTGCCAGCAGTTCCTGCGCCCGCTCGTTCAACTTGAATTTCTTGGGTGGGTACGGAACCAAAGGCAGCTTTACATTGTCTAATGCCGAGAGCACGGGCACGAGGTTGAACAACTGAAAAATCAAGCCAACAGTGTTGCGGCGGAAGTCCGCAAGCCCATTGCTACTTAGACCGGCTATGCTGACCCCATCTATTTTCAACCTGCCCGATGTTGGTGTGTCCAATGCTCCCAGCAAGTTGAGCAATGTACTCTTGCCTGAACCCGATGGCCCGACAATAGCTACGAACTCTCCTCGCTCTATGTTGAAGTGGGCATCCTGTAGGGCAGCTACGTTCGGACCATTAGCGCTTTTGTACACCTTACTCAAGGCATGTGCCTCCACGATAGGCCCGCTTGCCTCAGTGGTCACCTGGTTAGGTGACATTTCTCTACCAACTTGACTCACTTACGCCTCTCTTTCCAGGCTGCGTTTTCGATCTCTTGCTCTCCGCCCCGTTCCCGCCTGCTTGTAACCTCTAGTTGAGCACCCGCATCGGGGCGCGTCGCGGGGTCAGCAGCATGGCATATATCGCACTGAGACTGCATAGCAGCAGCACGGCCAGCAAGCTAAGAGGCAGTATCCACCACGCTTGCAAAATCAACTCACTGCGAGAAAAGACCGCCGCTACCACGGTAACCACCAGCCCGACCAGGCCACCGATCAGCCCTATCAGCAAACCTTCTAACAAGATGCTCCACTGCACAGCTGCTTTGCGCCAGCCAATCGCCTGGAGCAGCGCTAATTCATGCCTCCGCTCCAGCACCCCCATCGCCAGGTGATCGGCCACCGCCAGCACACCCACCGACAAGGCGCTACCTACCATGATGAGGTGATATGGCTGCACCTGGAGATTCATGAACTGTCCTAACAGCGTTACCTGTAACGTACCACCTAAAGCGAGCAAGGCAGCGAAAAGTAGCATAAGGAGAGTGGAGGCAATGGCAATGCTGCCAACCGCCAGGAGCGTCCGCACGCGCCGCCGTAGCAAGTTGCGCCAGGCGAAAAGCGTTAGACTGCGTAGTCCTGCGCCCCCGAAAGGTATGGATCCAGCTTTCTCCTTCTGTCGGGTGAATCGCAAGCCACTCAGTACTGTAGAGAATGAGCGCGGGCCTCTGACAGGCAGCGCTACCTCGCCGCGCTGGAGCAACTCGGCTACGGGCTGGCGTACGATCCACAAGGAAGGTCCGATGGACGCTAATACATATAGCAACAATACCGCCAGCCCTACGAGCAGAGCCTGGCTGATGGGCGCAGCCAGCCCCAAGCCCGCAGCTATCAGCACCGCCAACACCGTAGCGCACAATCCCCCAAGCAGTCCCAACACTGCGGCCTCGCCCAAAACAAGGAGGCTTATGTGCCGCCGCCGCCAGCCAACCGCACCCAGCAACGCCAGCTCTCGGCGCAGGGCAAGGGTAGAGAGGAGGGACTGGCCCATCAGGTAAAGCAGACCTGCTATTCCCACTGCGGCCAGCATTGAAATACTCGCCTGGTCGATGCCGGAGGATATGGCGGCAGCAGCACCCAGGGTGGTCCAGGGTTCCTCTACGTAGCCAAGGGGTGGCACCGTGCCATCGGGAGAGCCGGGAATATATACCAACACTTTCTGGGGACTGCTGCCCGCCACTATATCAACGTGCAGACCGGTAGACTGGATAATCCGCTGGGCGACCTCTTCCACCTTGCGCACGTTCTGCGGAGTATACTGGTCGATCCCCGCCACCCGCACGCGTATAGCGTCTATACAGCTCTCACCACGGAAGAAGCAAGCGCCCGCTATGTTGGTGAAGGCTAGGGGCGGACCCGGTATGAAGGAGGCCGGGTTGATGGTCGGGCGCAAAGGCACAGGGCCGCCGGGTAGCGGATCGCCGTTCGCGTCTCGCACCAGGCTGACCAGGGGAGGTTGGTAAATGCCCAAAGGCACGTACGTAAGGGGATCGGGATTTGTGATGCTGGCAGGCAGCTTGCTCAGGTCGTAAGAACCGATCTCGTGGAACGTGTACGGGCTTTTGTTGCGTGCCTTGATGTTGGCGTCCCAGCCCGGTTTCAGCATGGCTGGGGTTGAAGGAGATAGCGACCTGAAGGCTGTCTCTCCTGTCAAGGAGATGATAGTTTGGGAATCCATCTTCGGCACGGCGGCCAGCGTAAGCATACCGTCTGTAGCGAAGTTTGCGGAATGTGGCTCGTAAGTCACGCTGCCCGGAGAGTATGATTTCTCCAGGCCCTTCGATTCACCTTGCACAACTTCGGCATCTGTCTGTAAAGGGGATTTTCCTGGATAGATACTTATATTTAGAGGACGCTCAGACATTGGCCTCAGCACGCTGCCGAGGTCGAAGAAAGTGTCAACAAGCCTTTGCAGCACAGGCCTACCCAGATTTTCGAGAAACTCTTGTTGCGCTTCAACGTGAGGTAACTGTCCTGGGACCGGTACGTAATCTGGACTATTCGCCTCGAGATACGCTTGCTGCATGGTCTCGCGCAACACGCTGAGTTCTTCGTCACTAAGCATCTCAAGCTTGTCTACCTGGACTGTAGCAGGTAGGGCGGCGTAGGTGCTGGAAGCGGAAATAATCGGTAAATCCGGGCCGTCCGGGTTGATACGGCCGTTGGCTGCGTCCTGGTGGCGGTCCAGCGCGTCGGCCTTGTCTCCCCAGTAAGTTTCACCTACTTTGGCTGTTGTCACACCATCGTTGTCGGGCAGGTATCTACGCTCCACAATAGCAGCATCCAACCCTGTCAGACGGCGCTCTGCCGACGGGTCTATTCCGGCTACGAGCGTCCAGATGATGGGCGGCGTAGCGACCCACGCATTTACGGAGCCATCAGGCATAATAGCCCCGACGCCTACATTTACAAGATCAACATCCCTGACGAGTGCATCTAGTGCTTGGGACGTAGTTGCATTCGTTATGCTGGAGGAGCCGATTAGAAGATACTTCTCATATTGGTGAAGGCCCACGTCACGATAGCCGTTGGTGGACGTTACCACCATACTGAACTTGTACAAAGACGATTCGGTCTGCGGTGGAACATCTAAGGTTATTCGACCGTAGGCGTTGCGTAAGTACCCTATTGTAGAAACGGGTGCGGCAACCTCGACGCCCCCTATCTTCTCTATCGCCTTCCACTGCTGGACGGTAATGCCTGACGAAGCCGCACTCAGGTAGTTGCTCTCCACCACTCCGTGCTCGCGCTCCGTGGCCTGTACGGCGTCTTTCGGGCGTACAAGTATGTCGTAAGTACCCCGCCAGTGCTCGTCCAGCGTAGCACTGGCTCGCACGGTCGCGTTCTGATCGGCCGCTACATAAGTAGACAGCCCTGAGCTGACGGCTAATAGACCCACGAGGAGAATGATGTTCCGGCTGCTACGCCGGAACATCATTCGCATTACATAGTGAAACATCTATGGTGGCGCTTTCTGAGAGGGGTGTGGTGTTGCATGGTACGCGCCCAACAACTATAGAGGGCACCCACCTTCGCCCGGTCCATATACCCGCACCGAACCCCACTTATGTGCAGAGTTACATACGTTGCCACAGCCAAGGTCCCACACCCACAGATCAGGGACGTAGCCACCGGGCGAGTTGTAAGAGGCACCCGACAGCGAGCCACTCGTTCCATAGGTATTCCTGTATAGGACATAGCTGTTGTTGCTGTCGTCGCTATAAAAGTCAGCATCGAAAGGTGCGCTGCCGCTCCAACTGAGGCTGAAGTTTACAGTAGTACTATAACATGCTGTTCTAGAGCTTGGGCTTATGCTCGCCGTAGTAGCGAAAACCGTGCCGCCCGTCATAGTAGCCAGGGCGCAAAGCCCAAGCACCAGTGGTATGAAGCGCAACACATTCCTTGTAGTTAGTATACTACGAATCACTTTCATCTTTTTCCCCTTCGCGATCACACGTGCGTTTCAAGGGCGCTTGCCTCCAGAGCTACCGTACGGGCATGACGCATCAAACCCTTTGAGAAAGGACCTTGAAACCGGGTCTAGGATGTCTTCGAACAGCTGTCGCTTTGCACTGGAATAGTAACACACTGTACTTAAGGAGTCAATACCTACTGTGGTCAATAC
>JALZHI010000047.1 GCA_030913985.1 Chloroflexota bacterium
GAGCCGACGCCCGGCGATTGAAATCGCGGGCTACACAAGGCAAAGTCCGCCCTGCGGCGGACTGCATTAGCAACATTTCTACCCCAATAAGAACCCTTTAGCACAAAGCCAGTCCCCGAAGGGGACTTTGCAGACTGTAGCCCGCGATTTCAATCGCCGGGCGTCGTCCTTCGCACCATGTTGCGATCCGCCGCTACTGCTGGGCGTCGGCCTTCATTTTCCGCCTCTAGCACACCTCTTTCGGCGGGCGTCGGCCTTCACACCTGCCCCCAATGTACCCGTTAGCGGGCGTTGCACTTCGCTATCTGCTGGATTCCTGGTCTTAAGCGAAAAAGAGCCTGGTCCACGACTTCGGACCAGGCTCTTGCTTATTCCAAGTTCATTACCCCTACCTGAACCACCCTTTACACCGCTGAACCACTCGCGCCCACAAACCAGGAGACGACTGCTGCCCCGACGGGATGAGCCTCACCGTGTCAGCGCTGTGGCTCGACTCCTCGGCGGGCGCGGGGCGGTTGCCATGCTCCCAGGCGCTATAATCGTCCGCGGGAGCGGCAGGTTGCTGTAGCGCGGGGAGAATAAACGGCAGCACCTCCTCGAACTTGCGGACCTCGGTGCCGCCGTCGTCCGTGCGAGTCGTCACGTCAAACTCCGACATCACCGCGCGCAGCCTTAGTACCTCCGTGCGCAACTCCGTCTGCTCCTTGCGCATACGCTCGGCCCATTCCTCCCACATCCGCTCGGTGGCCCGCAAACCGGCCACGTTGAACTCAAGCGTCTGGCTCAGCTTGTACAGCTTGAACGCCTTGAACTTCATCACGGCGTACATTGAGTGGTAGCTTGCCAGGTCTTGCACCAGGCTGTCCACGCGGCGCACAAGTTCGCCCGCATCCTCGCTCCGGTTGATACTCTCCACCTGCAATGTAGAGTCGAGGTAGCCGAGTCCCGACATGAGCACGGTGAGCAGCCCTTCCTGCTCCTTCCACTCGTTCTCCCGGCAGATTCGCATGATAGAGTCGTATTGCTCCCGCAGGAGGTCTATCTGCACCGTGACCTGCTCGGCGGCATCGAGCACGGGTACAGGTTCCACGCGGGGACGTGCCGGTCTGGTGGGCCTGGAAGAGAAATCGCCTGCGTGGAGGCTGCCGTCGGAGATGCTGTCAGACATACTTTGCCCCTGTACGACTGTATAGCAAGGACTGCGGGCGGAAGAAGGCAAGACAATGCCTCCGGCCCACTATATCCACTGTTCCGCGCCCTCTATGGTTTAACGTGCCTGCCGCTTACATAGCGGCGGCAAGGTCGGCTTGAACGTGCGCCTGCACAAGCTCCGGGTTCAGGGAACGCCGGTGCGAGTTGGGCTCTTCCTGCACCTTTAGCTGCCCGCAGGCGGCCGCTATATCCTGCCCCCGCTCGATGCGTACGGTGGTCCATATACCCGCGTCCTGCACTATCTTCTGGAACGCGAAGACCTGCTCGCGCGGGGTGGCAAGCATGTCCGTGCCGGGCACCGGGTTGAGGGGAATCAGGTTCACATGGCAGAGCATCCCCTTCAATAGCCCCGCCAGTTGATGCGCAAGATGCAGGCCATCGTTCACGTCCTTTATGAGCACGTACTCGAACGTTATCCGCCGCTTGGTGGCCTCGATGTACTCCCGGCAGGCCGACATCAACTCCTCGACGCCGAAGCGTGAGTTCATCGGCACCATCTGGCTCCGCAGATCGTCGTTGGGCGCGTGCAGCGACACCGCCAGGTTCACCGCTACCTCTTCGTGGGCCATGCGGCGTATCTGCGGCACCACGCCTACGGTGCTCACCGTCATGCGTCTCGCGCCCAGTCCCAGCCCCTGCTGCGAGTTGAGCATGCGGATCGCGCCCCACAGGTTCGCGTAGTTGACCAGCGGCTCGCCCATACCCATAAATACGATGTTGGTCACGGCAGAGATTTCATTCGGCGTGCGTTGCGACTGCTCGTCCTGGTTCACGTGCCAGAGGTCGAGTTCGTCCTGCTTCCCGGTAGACTTTGAGCCATGAGGTGCCTTGTCGCCAGTGTAGCGCGGGCGTGCGTCGTTGGAGAGCACAGCGCGGTGCGGGTGCTCGCGCAGCCAGCGGTTGAACCACAGCACCTGCTCCAGGATTTCGCCGCTGGTGAGATTGCGGGTGAAGCCCATCTGCCCGGTGGCGCAGAAGGAGCAGCCCATCGCGCATCCCACTTGCGACGACACGCACACGGTAGCCCGGTCGTAGTAGAGCATCAGCACCGCCTCGACCGTGCTGCCGTCCTTCATCTTGAGCAGCACCTTGCGCGTCCAGCCATCGGTGGAGATCTTCTGCGCCACAAGCTCAGCGGAACCGAGGCGGTATGTCTCCTCCAGCCTGGCGCGCAACGTCTGCGGCAGGTTGGTCATGGCCTCGAAGCCGGTCACAAGCTCCTTATAGAGCCAGTGGAGCACCTGCTTGGCCCGGAACGCAGGCTCGCCCCACTCGACCATGACGGCGGTCAGGCGGTCGGGGCTGAGGTCGTATATGTTGGGCCTGAGATCGCGCGGTTTGAGCGTGAGAGGCTGCGATGCTGTGCTGGTTTGCTCCATACTCTATTATAACCAAAATCTGTGCCCCTGCCTCCACATGGAGATGCAAAAAAGAGGGCCGGTGTCATACCAGCCCTCTTCCAACTTCCTAAGTCCCGAACTGCGTTAGTCGTCGCTCCTGCCCATACCCGTGACGAGCATCACGTAGTAGAGCAGGTTGAGCACCGCCACCGCGAGGCCCGCCACGTAGGTGAAGGCAGCGGCCGTGAGCACCGACCTGGCCTGCCCGTGCTCCGTGCGGTCCACGATGCCCATCGTGGTGAGCAACTTCATGGCACGGGAGCTGGCGTCAAGCTCTACCGGCAAGGTCAGCAGCGAGAAGAGCACCGCCGTAGCGAACGCGGCCACACCAAACCACGCAAGCGGGGGCGAACTAAAGATCACGCCTATCACTACCAGGATGCCGCCAAGCTGCGAGCCGATATTGGCTACCGGCACGATAGCCGTGCGGGCGCGCATGAGGGTGTACCCTTGCGCGTCCTGTATCGCGTGCCCGGCCTCGTGAGCGGCCACCGCGATTGCGGCCACCGACGCGCTGCCGTACACCCTGGGCGACAGCCTGAGCACCTTGCCCCTGGGGTCGTAGTGATCGTCGAGGTCGGGTGATGCGCCGGAAGAAAGGCTCATGCCGTGCGGTTGGGTTGGCTCGACCACAACGCCAGTCAGTCCCGAGCTGTCGAGTATCATGCGGGCCACCTGCGCGCCCGTCAGCCGCTGCAAGTTGGGGATCTTAGAGCCTTTCTCGAAGGCGTTCTTCACCCACCACGAAGCCAGCAGCATCAGGACGATGCCGGGGATCATCACGAAGAATATGTATCTAGGATCGAAGAACATCTTCTGGTCTCCTCTTTGTTACTTTCTAGTTTGCCTAAGAACCTCTTACTGTCACGGGTACCGTCGAAGGGCACGAACGGACTCGCCGTGTTTCTATCTAATTATACGCGATTTCGGGGCCTTTTGTTGCATTTCTACGCCGCCATTGCAACGGTCCAGCCGCCAATCCATCCTGGCAGGTGTCGTTCCAGGCTCTCAGTCGTGGGCCCGCGCGATTACTTGAGACCGGCACGAACCCCGAAACGCTCGGCGGAAAAAACAGCGGCGTCGAACTCAGAAGTACCTTTGAGCGCGAGGTCGCAAAGCAACTCACCTATTGCGGAAGAAAACTTGAACCCGTGCCCGGAGCATGGGGAGGCGTAAACTACCTGCGGGTGCTCCGGGTGGCGGTCGATGATAAAGTCCTCGTCGGGGGTGATAGTGTAGACGCAGGTCGTGGTAGCCTTTAGCGGCCCCGCGGCACCCGGCATATAGCGGTCCAGCACTGAGCGTATCGCCTCTACCTCATCGGGGTCCACGCTACGTCGGATGCTCTGTGGTGTACTTACCTCACCCCGGTCGTGGCGGCCTGCCTTCAGACCCTGGCCGGGCAACGAGGGCATCCCGTAGTAGGTGCCTTCCGGCACTTCCAGGAGGTAGAACGGACACCTTCCGACCTCAAACTCAGGTCGTGTAGGCTCGAAGAACGTGTTGTAGACCCGCCAGACGGTAAGGGGCAGCGACAGGTCGGCCAGCATGCCGCCAATCCAGGGGCCAGCCGCGATTACGAGCCTTTCGCCCGCATAGCTGCCCGTCGGCGTCTCCACGCGAACGCCACCGCCGTCAGCCGTCCACCGCAGGACAGGCTCGTTATGCCGCAACTCTGCACCACGCAGGGCGGCCAGGTCGAGGTGCGCCCCCACGCAGGCTTCGGCATCGAGCACACCACCCCGCGCTTCAAAGACCGCCACGAGGTCTTCTGGCACGCGAAAGCCGGGGAAGCGAGACATAAGCTCTGCGGCTGTGAGGTAATCACAAGCGAGACCGTACGCTTCGGCGCTGCGCAACACTCCCCTGACAATGTCGCTGTCGGGCGACCCTATGTAGACGCCGCCGGTTATCGTCAGCAAGGGGCGGGAACTCGCCTCCTCCAGGTCGCGCCAGAGCTTGTAGGCACGCTGGACGAGTGGCACATACTGAGGCCCTTCTGCGTAAGACTCGCGGATAATGCGGCTGCGGCCGTGCGAGGACCCGTTTGTGTGGTTGCGTTCGTAAGCGTCCAGCCCGAGCACCTTGTGCCCGCGCGAGGCCGCATGATATGCAGTGGCGCTGCCCATCGCCCCAAGCCCAATTATTATCAGATCGTACAACTTAGCTCCCTCACTCAGCTCAAACATGCGGTTCCAGTATATCATTTTCCGCACGGCTGAAATCTCGCATGCGAGAGTATGACCGAGAAATACCGCGCCGCTACTTGTGGTGCTATAATCAGGTCCAGTAATGCTGGCTCAGTAGGAGGGATTGGGCATGGCAGCAACGAGGACCGGAGCGAGTCGTCTATTGGGCGTCGTGCTGGGGATGGCTCTGCTTGGTGTGTGGCTGGCCGCTTGGCACCTGCTGGTTGACTCGGCCGGTGGGTTTGCGCCCGCCACTGCTCTGGTGGGGCTGGCCCTCTGGTTGTTAGCCCAAACGGTCCTGCCGGTGAGGTTGAGTACTATATGCGTCATGCTCAACAGCGCAGGTATTGGGGCCATGATACTCGCGGCTGCGGCCTCGCTATCCCTGGGCGCGTTCTTACCCGCGGGCCTGGCCGAGTGGGTGAGTCCGGTCCTGGGCCGGTTCGGTGGCTGGGCGGCCCTCCTTGGCCTGGCCCTGGGCATGTTGCTGGGGATGGCACTTCGCGTTGGCAGAGGTAGCGGCCTGCTCCCTCACCTGGCGGTGGGCCTGGGGTTGGCGGCCCTATGGGTCGGGAGCCAGGTCGAGCGGCAGGCTACTTTCCCGCCGCCTCCCACCACAGCCGGACTTCTTTCCTCCCGTTTCGACTTCTTGCTCCTCTTTGGGCTACTCTTCGCCGCTGTGCCGGTTGCGGCCTGGTTGTTCGAGCGCCTGAGGCGGGGCCGTGCTTCAACGACTGAGTCCACCACTCCACAAGTAGCCCAATGGCGCATGCTCTTTTCCTTCGCGATACGGTGGGCTTTGCTAATGACAACGCTCGGGCTTATAGGCAGCTTGTTGTTAGGGTCGGAGGGTTGGTACAGGTTCGCGCTCTTGGCCCTGGTTCTTGTGGTAGTTACGCTGGCGGTGCTGGCGCGAGCAAGGAATGAGGCCGCAAACCCGGCACTTCACACCGGAAAGTCACTCTTGCGGCTGGTGGGCTGGCTCGTCGCTGGGCTACTTGTGTCGGGGCTGGTCTTTTTCACCACCTCCGATGACCTGGAGATCGTGTTGCTCAGGAACAACGTCGAGTGGGGCACGATGAATTTCTGGCGCGGAGTGGCCGGCGACGAGCGTTTTGACGTCGGGCCCACCGGAGTCGTGTCAGGGAAGGTGAGCAACAGGCAAGGGGAACCGGTGGACGGGGCTTCGGTGATAGTCTCCGGTGTCAGCGGACAGGTGTACAGCGCGCGGACGGCCCCTGACGGAAGCTACAAGATTCAGGGAGTGCCCGCAGGTAATTACCTGCCCATGTCCGTTGCCCCGGCGCACCGCCAAGCGGCGGCCGGTACGTTTGGTGGGCGCGTTACTACGGTCAGACCGGGACAGGAGGCCGCGGGGGTCAACTTCGTGCTGGAGCGCACCAGGCCTCTTGAGCTTGCAAGCGAAGTAGAGATGAGCATGGGCCAGCCCGAAGAAGTGACCGTCCCGAACCCGCAACCCAGCACCGCCGTACGCCGCTCTTTCACCTTCCGTAATG
Source organism: Chloroflexota bacterium (assembly GCA_030913985.1). Taxonomy (GTDB): domain Bacteria; phylum Chloroflexota; class Chloroflexia; order QHBQ01; family JADMIH01; genus JADMIH01. Next base: position 6,319 of record JALZHI010000047.1, read on the forward strand.
AGGGGCTGCTGCTCGAGGGCGGCCTGGTGCACGAGCCACTTGACGAGTTGGGACCCGGTCCTTTCCCCATCTTGCTAATAGTCTACCCGGGCGAGGCGAGTGCCTGGGAGGGGGTGTCCGTGCCCCTGGCAACAAACGGTTACGTGGTGATTAGCTACTTCCCCCGGCGCCTGCTCGACCTGGAGGGGGACGTGGATGACCTGCGGGTTTTGACCAGTCTGGCTGCCGGTGGCAGACTGTCCGAACGCGGCGACACGTCCAGGATGGTGCTGGTCGGCGGCAGCGTTTCCACTGTCTATACCTACCTGATGGCGAGAGAAATGGAGGGGAGCCGGGTAGAGGAGCAGGTGCAGGCGGCGATCCAGTATGGCGGCCTCTTTGACATGTTCCGGTACCGCCTGGACTGGGAGCAGGGCAAGATAGTGATAGACCCCGGTATCTCCGACCTGGAATACCTGCTGGTGGCGTTCGGACGGCCCGACTCCCGGCCCGAGGTCTACGTGCGCTTCAGCCCTCATTACGCGCTGGGGCCGGACAGCTTGCCTCCTACTTTGCTGGTGCACGCGGGCAACGATATCATCGTGCCGGTGGAGCAGAGCCACATCACGGACCGCGAGCTATCCCGGCTTGGCACCCCTCACGAGTTCCTGCTCTACCCCAATATCGAGCATTATCTTGACACCAGCAAGCGCGACCCCACCCAGATTGACATGCTAAACAAGACGCTCGAATTTCTAGAGGAGCACGTAAAGCGGTAACCGAGATGAAGGAAGGAGGACTATACTGGGTGCATAGTCCTCCTTCCTGTATGGTCTCCTGCTCACCAGGCAGCCAACGACTTTACCTGTTAGCGTGCAGCGGTGTACCCAGGATTTGCGCGAAGGCGGTCTCGGCCACGGCTTCCGGCATCGTGGGGTGCGCGTGAATGGTGTGGGCAAGCTCCTCGGCGGTGATGCCTTGCTGCACCGCGAGGGTGCACTCGGCAATCACGTCTGAAGCGTGCGCGCCCATCACCTGCATGCCCAATATGACGCCCGAACCTGGGTCGCACACCATCTTGACCAAGCCGTCCGGCTCACCTATGGCCTGGGCGCGACCGAGGGCAGCGAATGGGAACTTGGTAACCTTCACCTCAATGCCGCGGTCCTTGGCTTGCTGCTCCATCATACCGACCGAGGCGATTTCGGGGATGGTGAAGATTACGTCGGGTATCGCCTCATAGTCGGCGGCGCGATAATGCCCCAGGATGTTATCTACCGCAATCTCGCCTTCGTATGAAGCTACGTGCGCCAGCATCGCGCCCGGCACCACGTCGCCAATCGCGTACACACCGTCCACCGAGGTCATCATACGCTCGTCCACGGGGATGAAGCCGCGCTCGGTGCTCAGGCCGATACTGTCCAGGCCAAGGTTCTGCGTGTAGGGGTATCGGCCCTTCGCCCAAAGCACGTTACTGACCTCGCGCACTTCCTCGGCACTCGAATCGCCATTCTTGATGGTCGCCTTGATCTTGCCGCCCTTGGCCTCTTCCATCTTCACGATGTCGGAGCGGGTGATGATCTCGATCCCCTGCCCCTTGGCAATCTGCGCGAAGCGCCGGGCTATCTCCTCGTCCACCAGCCTGAGCACGCGGGCCGAGCTAATTACCACAGTCACCTTGCAACCATATGCGTTGAAAATCGACGCGAACTCCATTCCGACTACCCCGCCGCCCACGATAATGATGCTCTCCGGCATCGTGGGCAGGCGCTTCATGGTCAGCTCGGCATCCAGCACGTCGTCGGAGGTGATTACGCCCGGAAGGTCGCCGCCCGGCACGTCGGTCGGAAGGACCGTGCCGGAGCCTGTGGCGATCACGATGTTGCGGGTGCGCAGTTCCCGGCCATCCACCACGACCGTACGCGGCGAGGTGATGGTGCCCGTGCCGGTGACTACCTCCACCTTGCGCGACTTCATCAGCCCGCTGAGGCCGCTGGTCAGGCCGTCCACCACCTTGTCCTTGCGGGCGATGGTCTTTTCCCAGTCCACGGTCACCTGGCCGCTCACACCCAGGCCGTACTTCTCGGCGTGGCTCATCTGCAACATCAATTCGCCGGTCTTGACCATCGCCTTGGACGGGATGCAGCCCCTCAAGAGGCAGGTGCCTCCCAGGCGGCGGTCTTTCTCCACGATGGCGATCTTGAGGCCCTTGAGGCCGCCGTACAGCGCCGCGACGTAGCCACCCGGCCCCGCGCCGATGATCGTCATATCGTACTCTGTGTTGCTCTGCTGGTCAGACATTACTTACCTCTCTGCAAAATATCGTCTGCGCGAGCCGCTTCGCCCGCACCCTTATTCCCTTATGCTCCCCACCCGATTCGCGCCAGGACTTCCGCCGCAACCTCCGCCGCCGTCTTGCCTTCAGTCTCGATGAGCAAGTCCTCTATCCCTTGCTCACCCATCAGGTCCAATAGCTCGGCGGCCCTTTCGCGGTGCCACCTCAGGCTGTCGCCGGACTCGCGCCCCTCCAGTCGCATGTGGAGCGTCGGCAGCGTAGCGTTCAGCCGCACCACCAGGATGCTGGCACCTGGGATCGCCGCTTCGTAATCCGGGAGCGCCGACCGCGCCTCGACAATGTCCACAATTATGAGCCTGCTTGCACCCGCCGCTCGATAGTTGGCAGCCACGGCTGCCAGGTTTTGAAGGCCAAGAGCCGTGTGAAACGGGTCGTGCGCGGGGCTGGGATGGCACCAACGCAGCCAGTCCAGGTCAATCACCGCGTGTGCCAGGTCCGCCGCGCCAAGCAGGTTGGACAACTCCCCGGCCACAGCGGTTTTTCCAACCCCAACAGGCCCGGTAAGGATCAATACCTGCGTGTTTCCGGCCTCTAGTTCCATCGCGCCAGTATATCAATTACCTGCATTGCACGTTTTGAGGCGCGTTCTACTTGCGCCCGGTCCACTCCTCGGAGCCGTACTTCTCCGTCGCCAGCTTGAGGGCAGTTGCCTCCTCCGAAGCGTCCAAAGCGGCCGGGTCGAGGCTGATGTGTAGCCTTGTCGCGAATGCGGGAATCAGCGCGGAGAGCGCCTCTTCCCGCGTGACGGTGCGGCCAAGCTCGTGCCGCAGGGAAGTCATGCGCTCCGGTAGCTTCGTGTAAGCTCTCCGCTTTCCCACCTCCGACGCGTAGGCGAATACCGACACCCACGAGTCCCAGTCGATGTCGAGGAGAATCGAGCCGTGCTGCAAGAGCGCACCCCCTCGCCTTGCCTGGGCGCTCCCCACCAGCTTCTTACCGCCCGCGGTTAGCTCGTAAGCTGAAGCCGCATCGAAACATACAGCGCCGCTATCTTCCATCGCACCGTCTGCGTCGTCAAGCATCACTGCACGCCGGGCCGACATGGCGCGCAACAGGGCCTTGTTCGGGGGTGCCAGCGACACGGAAGCCCCAAGCGCCTCAAGTCCATCCACCAGGGCCGCGCTGATCTTGCGGTACGACTCGACCACCCCACCGGACACGCGGGGGTCGTTCTCGCGGGCAATTACCGAGTAGGTTAGCTCGTGCTGGTGGAGCACCGCGCGCCCCCCCGTGAGCCTGCGCACCAGGCCGAACCCACGCGATTCGCACGCCACCCGGTCGATCTCACCCACTGGCTGGTTCGTGCCCAGCGAGAGTGTAGCGGGCTGCCAAGTATAGAACCGCACCACCGGCACTCCACCCGCGATGACCGACTCCAGGAGCGCCTCGTCAATCGCCATGTTGAGCAGCCCCGGAAGGCCGAATCCCGTTAGCAGCTTCCAGGAATCGACGCGCAGTGCTGCATGAGTTTCAGTTGGCTGGAGTGTCAGGGTCATAATAGCAACGGGCGAGCAGCCTGTTTGGGGCGCTTACCCGCATTATAGCAGTTTGCCTTTTGTGTGACGAGGCGAAGGGCGACGTGGGCGATGTGTCAGCGCGTCCGAGTCGGCGTCCTGGCCGGTTGCTGGTTCAGCCTGTCGTCGCCTACCATCACCAGGATGTCCACCGGCAGGCCGTCGAGGTTTACGGCTATGGGCGCATCAGCCGGGTCGCCCCGCACCACCGAAGCGTCGGTGAGGCCCAGTGTCTGCTTGATTACGTCCAGGGTGTGCGGCTTCTGCCCGCCGGTGTAGTCGGTGATGGTGGTGCGTGGGTGCTGGCCCTGGTCGGCAGCAGAGGAAAGGTCGGCCACGTTCAGGCCATTCTCCCCAAGCATCTCGCTCACTTTACGGGCCGTGCCTCCGACAGTGGTGCCGTTCTGCACCGACAGGCGGGCGTTCTCGTTCACCAGCCTGGGGTCGGAGAAGCACTGCTTAACACGCGGGCGTATCCGCTCCCAGATGGGCATCAGCACATCCGCGCCACTCGCCAGTATCGTTTGCTCTACCATCGTGGCGTCTATGCCGCAGGTGGTGATGTTGCCGGGGCCTATCTCCTGGGCCAGCTTCGCCAGTGAGGGAATCTGGTCGAGCGGTATATCGGTCTGTACGGCACCCGACAGCTTGCCTGCCAGTTCTCCGAGGCGAGGAAGAATGTTGATGTTCATGCCCTGCTGCTTGAGCGCGAGCAACACCTGCTGCTGGCGCTGGTTGCGTCCCAGGTCGCTGTCGGCGTGCCGCGACCTGGCGTACTGCAAGGCGCTCTTGCCGTCCATGTGCTGGACGCCCGCCGGGACGTAGATGCGAGTCGCCCCGTAGCTGCGGCTGGCGAGGGGGTATTCATTGTCCACCAGGGGAGCCGGTACGTCGATCTTCAGGCCGCCCATCGCGTCAACTACCCGCTCGAAGCCCTGGAAGTTCACCTCGGCGTAATAGTGTATTGGTATGCCGAAGGTCGCTGAAATGGTCGACATAGCCAGCGTGGGGCCGCCACCGGGCAGGCTGCCGGGGTCCAGCCGCTCGGCGCGGTCACCCATCTGGTAGCTCTGGTTGATGCGGCCCATGCCGAAGCCGGGTATGGTCACGTACAGGTCGCGGGGTATGGAGAACATCGTCGCGGTCTTGGCGGCCGGGTCGATGTGCACGATGATCTGCGTGTCGGCTCGCGTGTCCTCCTCCAGCGGGCGGTAATCCAGCCCCAGCAGCAGGATATTCACCGGCTCGTCGCTCTCCCAATCAGGAGGCTCGACCACCACGAGGTGCGGGGTCGAGTCGGGCGACACAGTGCCGTCAGGGTCCACCACGCGCACGTCCACGGGAGGCTTCGATATGTCTCCGGGCAGCCTCAGCACCGGCTCAATCGTGCTCTTGAAGAGGAAGTAAGACGCTCCCCCGCCCGCCGCCAGCGCCACCAGGAGCAGCACCAGTAGAATACGCCTTACCCGTCTGCCCCGGCTGCTGGCGGCGCGCGATTTCGCCGGTGCGGCAACAGCTTGGGTGGCCTTGGCAGGTCTGGCGTAACCGCTGGTAACCGACCTGGCCCTGTAGGTCGGTTCGGGCCGCCGTAGTTGGTGTTCGGGGTTGGGCCGGGGGTTGCCACGGTTGGGTCTGTTGTGGGCAGACGTAGGTGTCTTACGCTGGTTGGTCTGGCTCAATCCTGGGTGCTTCCTCTTGCGGCGGCGAGAATGGGCGGTGCCGGTCGCTTGCTTCGTCTACGATCTAAGTCTGTTTAGCCGCGGCCTGTTCGTCGTGCTTTGTCTCGAATCCCTCTATCAGTTCGTCCTGGGAGTTGATGCCGGGGCGCTTGGCTTCCTCTGCTAGCTCGCGTTGCTCCCGCGTCAGGGCAGACTCGGTATGTTCATCCTCTCGCGAAGGCACGCTGGCTTCGGCCTGACGAGGCGAGTAGCCTTCGCTGAACCGGCGGTACAGGTACAGGTAGATGTCTCGCAGTATCGCCGCCACCGGCACGGCTATGATGAGGCCGAACAGCCCGCCTACCTGGCTGCCTACCACCAGGGCTACCATGATTATCGAGGGGTGCAGCTTGACGCTGTCGCCCTGTACTTTTGGAACGAGCAAGTTGTTCTCAAGTTGCTGCACCAGCACGTACACGACGAGCACCTTGAGCACCATCACCCAGCCTTCCGGGTGGAACGCCGCCAGTATCAAGCCGGGAATCGCACCCAGCACAGGGCCGACGACGGGGATAATCTCCGTCAGGCCGGAAATGATCGCCAGCACTATCGGGTACGGGGCACCGACGATAAGCATGCCTATGAAGGTCGCCACGCCCACGATGAGGCCCAACAGCAGTTGCCCGCGAATGTAACTGCTCAGTACGCCGTTGATGATGCGGACGATGCGCCACACGTCGGTGCGCCACGTGGGGGGCAGCATGTTGTTGAAGGCGCTGATGCCCCGGTCCTTATCCTTGAGCGTGTAGAACAGCCAGAAGGGGATAATCAGCAGGCCCACGATGAAGCCCATGGCGCGAGTCACCCCACGCAGCGTGCCCATCACGCCTTCCTGCACCGCGGTGCCGAGAGCGCCCGCCGAGTTGCGCAGCCCATTCTCAATAGACTGCCGCATGTCGTCCGAAATCGGCAGCCCCTGGTACCAGGACATGAAGTCGCGGCCCCACTCCTGGGCTTGTTCAGAAAATCGCGGAGACTCCTTAATTAACTCGCCAACCTGGTGCGACACCACAGGCGCCAGCCACGCGATGAAGCCCCAAACTATGCCGATGAACACTGCGTACACCGCGAGGATAGCCACCACCCTGGCCATGAAGCGGGCTAGGCGGTCCACCAGGGGAAGCATCAGGTACGCGAGCACCAGGGCGATGATAAACGGCCCTAGCGCGTCCCACGACTGGTTGAGCAGCCACCACACCACGAACACGGCGAGGGCCACCAGCACCAGGCGGGCGCGCTGCCGGGGTGTTACTCTAATCTCAGGTAGAAGCGGCTCTAGCGGTTCGTTGCGGCCGCTGCGAGCGTCGCCGGTGCTCAATAATCCGGTCCCCCAAAAGGAATTGACCATGCCTATGGCAATCGAGGTGCCACACAACCATTCTAACACAGGCCCCAGGTGCCGCGCAGACAATCCACAGCCTGCCACGCGCCCCATAGCTACACCTATCCGTATGTAGTAACGCTCCACGGTACGGCAGTGTTCCAACACGGTGCAAGCAGATGCATGGGTAACGGCGCGCTGGTATAATCGTTGTAGAGGTGGAGTGGCGCGAGAATCGAGTGAGGGAGCCTGAGATGGACGAGACGCGAGGCAACGGGGGGCGGGACGACTGGCAGTACGTGGACGGTAAGCCCGCGCGCCCCGCGGACCCCGTGCGCATACTTCCAGGCGACCCCCATGCCGGGCCAGGCTCAGGCAGACTCGAACCTTACGAGCCTTCAGCGGCCAGCACGGGCATGAGAAACGTAGGCACAAAGGCACAAGCCCGCCCCGCCCCATCCTACCAGGCTACGCCCGTAGCGCCGCCTACGGTAGTGCAGGTGAAGCGTGGGCCGACCGCCTGTGCCATCCTGGCAGGCACCTTCGCTGTGCTGGCGCTGTCGTGCGCGCTGCTGGCCTTCGCCACCTTCCAGGGGGGGCTGGACAGACTCGGCAAACTCGGCGGCGTCTTCCCCAACTTCTCGCTCGCGGTCACGCCGACCGTAACGATCAACACACAGCCCGCAGTCATCAGCCAGATTCGCGGCCTGAGTAGGCTAGAAACGGTCAACTACCAGCTAGAGAAGGTCGTGACCGGCAAGAGCAGCGGCCCATTACCCGACCTGCTCACCAGCGACAAGATACTGATGGTGGCCCACGGCGAAGTGGTCGCCGGTATCGACTTAAGCAGACTCAAGCCGCAAGACGTGACGGTCCTCAGCGACACGGTGACCATAACGATGCCAAAAGCGGAAGTGCTGTACACCCGCCTGGACAACGACAAGACCTACGTCTACGACCGCCAGACCGGCATATTCAGCAAGCCTGACCCTAACCTGGAGAGCGAAATGCGCCGCGTGGCCGAGAAGGAAATCCTCGACGCCGCACTAGAAGACGGCATCCTCGACAAGGCTACCGAGAACGCCCGCACGGTCCTGCGCACGCTAGTCACCGGACTGGGCTACAAGGATGTACAGTTCGAGGAAGGGCCATAGGAACACGTAACGCGTAACACGTAACACGTAACACGTAACACGTAACACGTAACACGTAACACGTAACACGTAACACGTAATTACGCAGCCGTTTACATGTTACGTGTTACGCGTTACGTGTTACCAACATCACCACCCGGAGGAAATCATGGCCGGAAAAGACAAGCTCAAGCAAACGCGGCAGAAGTCGAAGTTCGCGGCAATGGAGGCGTTGCGGGAGAACAGGGGCTTCCCCGTGCCACCGCGCAAGGCTATGTCGCAAGCCAAGAAGGCGTCGAAGAAGTTGGCATACCCTCTGCCGCCCTACGCGGGCACAAGTCCGGTGCAGCTATATAAGTGGGCGCAATTCGAGTGGCGCAGGCTCGGCAAGTGGCAGGGTGTCGTGCTGCCGTTCGTCGTGCTGAACGCCCTGCTCACCTACGACCGCGAGAAGGCTGTCCAGGATCGCTACTGGGACCAGTTGGAGCGTAGCCAGACTAAGGAAGTAGCGGCGCAAACCTATGGAGCGTACGGCCCCCGCGCCAAGAAGCGTAAGCTGTTCGGCGTAATCCCTCTGCCCGGTCGTAAGTAGTTAGGCGCGGCGCGAACCTGGAAATTGGCGGCATATGTATGTGATTCTCTTGCTGAAAAGTTGATGAATCTGCTCGGTTTTGTGGTATAATGTAGCAAATATGTTCTATTGTTGTGTGCGTGAGTGGAGATTGTGAGATGGTAGAGCGACTGATTTCAGCAAAGACGCGAGAGAACGAAGAAGAGATAGAGCAGACGCTAAGGCCCCGCCGTATAGCCGAGTACATCGGCCAGGAGAAGCTGAAGGACCACGTCCAGATCATGCTGGAGGCGGCCCAGGCTCGCTCCGAGGTGCTGGACCACCTGCTCTTCTACGGCCCCCCTGGCCTCGGCAAGACGACCATCAGCCAGGTGATTGCTAATGAGATGGGCGTGCCCATCAAGACCACCTCAGGCCCGGCTATCGAGCGGCCCGGCGACCTGGCGTCGGTCCTCACCAACCTGAAGGCCAACGAAATCCTTTTCATCGACGAGATTCACCGCCTCAACCGCGTGGTGGAGGAAGTGCTGTACCCGGCCATGGAGGACTTCGCGCTCGACGTGATGATCGGCAAGGGGCCGAGCGCGCGTTCCCTGCGGCTGGCGCTACCGCCCTTCACCATCATTGGGGCCACCACGCGCCTCGCCATGCTTTCCTCGCCCCTGCGCGACCGCTTCGGCGTGACCTTCCGCCTAGAATACTACTCGCGTGAGGCGATGGAGATGATTATCACGCGCTCGGCCCGCATCCTGGGAGTGGCTATCGAGGACGACGGCGCGAAGGAAATCGCCTCTCGCAGCCGTGGCACCCCCCGCATCGCCAACCGTCTCCTGCGCCGCGTGCGTGACTACGCCCAGGTGCGCGCGGACGGCGTGATTACCGCACCCGTTGCGCAGGAAGCCTTGCGCCGCCTGGAGATCGATAACCTCGGCTGCGACGAGACGGACCGCCGCATCCTGCACGCCATCATTGACAAGTTCGACGGCGGCCCCGTCGGGCTGGACACGATCGCGGCCGCTATCAGCGAAGAGTCGGACACGATCATGGACGTGTACGAGCCGTACCTGCTGCAACTCGGCTTCCTGGCCCGCACGCCCCGCGGACGCATAGCCACCCGCAAGGGATACGAGCACATGGGCGTGCCCTACCCGCTCCGCATGGGCATGGAGGAAATTGACGTGGAGCAGGGGAAGCTGTTCTAGGAACAATTCGCAAGTATGAAAGAGACCCGCCACAACTCGGCGGGTCTCTTGCTATTTATCAGGTTCCAGTGCGCCATTCGCGCAGTGCCCGTACTATCCAGTAGGTATTCCAGGCTCCCAGGAGAACGCCCACGAGTAGGAGCGGGACCTTAGCCTGCACGGCCCTTATGTGAACGCCTGTAGCATCGACTTCAATCACTGCCACCTGCTTGCGGATGTGTCGCAGAGCGATACCTCTAGCCCTCATGCGTGCCGCAACTGAGTTCTGTTGCACCTCACTATCTGGTGGGCGCACCTGGCGCATGCTGGCTACTCGCATCGACGTTCTGCCGTTCTCCACCTCTACGGGGCCGAACACCTGAGACACAGGTCCAGGCTGCCCAGGTACATTTTCGCCCCTGGCAATGCGGTGGCGAGGTAGTTCTTTGGGTAGCAGTCCAGCCGCCCGCAAGGTCTGGTTCGTCGGGGGAACGGTGCGGTCAGCCATTCCGCTTGCTCCAGCGTGCGAGTAAATACAGTGCTGGGCCGCCCAGCAACGACAGCGGAACTATCCTGAGCCAATGCTTGAGAGGCGAGCCTAGAGAAAGCCGCCTGACACCCTGCCGGTCAATTACGTAGATGGCAGAGGGATCAACGGCTGTCAAAGTGGCTGACGAAGGGCCACTTAGGAATCTCAGACGGCGCGTTTGAACTTCGGGCACAAGGGCTATCTCCACCTCCCCACGATTCACGTAAATAGGAGTACCTCTAATTGTCCTCGCAGGCATAGTTTCCTCTCTAGCCTTCACATTCCGTTGCATCCGTCAGCGCACCCCGCACGAGCTCCTTAGCGAGTCAGGGCAGCAGCCACAAATCCACAAACGCGTTCAACCAAGCCCCTCATTGTCATTTCGAACGCAGTGAGAAATCTCGTCCTTTACCGGGGTCCTTCCCCCTTCTCATGGTTCACCGTCGCCCTAGGAAAGGTGTTACCACGTGCTGAAGGACGAGATTTCTCACTGCGTTCGAAATGATAAGGCTGGCCTGGGGTACACATCGTTCGGCTTGATTTCTGCGTCGGCTGTCTGCCCTGGAAATAGCTTCGCGCCAGCCAGCAGAAGACAGCGAATTATACGACAAGCTGTCAGCAAGTGCGGCATAGGAAGCCAACCGGAAGACACACTTGCTTGTTGCAGGCACGCCACTTGCCCCATAATGATGCGGTTGCGCATACAGCAGGAGGCATATGGCAGGCGAACTATCGGGCAAATATGCGGGGCTGGTCCTCGACATGGACGGCGTGCTCTACCGGGGCGAGCAGCCCCTGGAAGGTGCGAAGGAGCTATTTCCGGCTTTGCGTGAGGCCGGTATTTCCTTTATACTTCTCACCAACAACGCTACCCTCACCGCCGCCGATTTCTCGGACAAGCTGGCGCGGATGGGCATCAGCGTGGAGGCTGGCGACATCCTTACGTCGGCTGGCGCGACGGCTACGTACCTCGGCGCTCACTTCCCCGAAGGTGGCGGTGTGTACGTACTGGGCGAGGAGGCGTTGGTCCGCACGATTGAGGCAGTGCCGAACTTCCGGCGGGAGTTAGAGCGGCCGGATTTCGTGGTGGCGGGGCTGTTCTTCGGGTTCGACTACAGCGTCCTGCGCCGCGCGTGTACCGCGATTAGGAAGGGCGCGCGGTTCGTAGCCACCAACGTGGACACGACCCTGCCGGTGGAAGGTGGCGAGTTCTGGCCCGGCGCGGGCAGCCTGGTGGCGGCAGTGCAGGCGTGCTCGGGGGTTGCTCCCACGGTAATCGGCAAGCCCAGCGTACATGGCGGGGAAATGGCCCTGGCGAAGATGCAGCTACCGGCGGGGCAGGTGCTTTGCGTGGGCGACCGGCTTGACACCGACATCGTCATGGGACGTGACGCTGGTATGCGCACCGCCCTGCTGCTGACAGGTGTGTCGCAGCGCCCCGACATCGAGCGGACGGGCATCGTCCCCGACTATATTTATGAAGACCTACCCGCTTTTATGTCGTCGCTCGGCATATAGTGAGCGGCAAAGGGAGAGCGAGCAAGCATGAAAGAAGTAGTCAAGACGGACCGTGCTCCTGGGGCTATCGGACCGTACTCGCAAGCCATCAAGTACGGCGGGCTGGTCTTTACAGCCGGCCAGGTGGGCTTTGACCCCGCTACAGGGCAACTGGTGGAGGGTGGCGTGGAGGAACAGACCCGGCGCGCCCTGGAGAACCTCAGCGCCGTGCTCGAAGCAGCCGGTACCTCACTCAAGCAGGCGGTCAAGACAACTGTGTTCTTGAGCGATATGTCGCTTTTCGATGCGATGAACGGGGTCTACAAGGAGTACTTCGGGGACCAGCCTCCGGCGCGGACGACGGTAGCCGCGGCGGGCCTCCCGCGTAACGCCCTGGTAGAGATTGAATGCGTGGCCGCAGCCGGTGGCGAGCAGTAAGTCGCAGGTGTAGAAGGAGACAGATGGCAACTGTAGGCAGCAGGCTCGCGGCTTCGGAGAAGTGGGAAGAAGAGCCGTTCAGGTTCGACTACGAAGACACCAAAACGGTCGAGGGCCGGGGCGAGCTACGGATGGGCACCCGCGACCTTGCGGCGCTGAGGCTCGAAAGGTGCCTGGAGGCAATCAGCGAGCATACCGGCAGCCTGCTTGAGATAGGCTGCGGGGCGGGCCGCTACACGCGGGCCTTTCTGCACTACCGCCCCGACCTCGACGTGCACGGTTGCGACATCTCCCAGGTAGCCCTTGAGGAAGCCCGGCAGGCCGACCGCACAGGGAAAATCGACTACAAGCTGGGTGACGCCCTCGACCTGCCCTACCCCGACAATTCCTTCGACATAGTTTTGCTCTTCGACGTGTTCGAGCACGTCACCGACGTGGGCAAAGCGGCGGACGAAGTAGCGAGGGTGCTCAAGCCGGGCGGGGTGTTTCACTGCTTCGTGCCATGCGAGGGCAACAGGCGCACCATATTCGCCCTGCTGCGGCATAGCAAGCGCGTGCCGATCCACATGTGGAAGCGCGTGCACATCGGCCACATCCAGGTGCTGACCACGAAGCAGATGAAACAGATACTGCTCCGCCGCAAGCTGCGCGTGACCGATACCACGTTCTCGTTCCACATCCTGGGGCAGATACACGACGTGTTCGACTACTGGCGCAGGGACATGCTTTCGCGTGAGGACCTGGCGAAGTGGCAGCGCGGGATGGTCAAGGCCGTCAGCCGCGCGGTGTTCATCCCCACCTGGCGGCTGGCGTACTTCGAGGACACCCTGCTCAAGCGCAACGGCGCGGCCATAGGCGTGCACCTGACCGCGCGCAACGAGAAAGCGGGCTGACGTGCCCCGGCGCGACCGCCGCATGTGGCGCGGTTATACTGTCATACAATGAGCCACTCCATACCCCATCAACGTGAGACCTAACTTCTACCTCCAGTCGCTACTCCCCTGGGCCGCCGCGCTTGCCATGTTGCTGGGCCTCTGGCTGCTGCCTTTGCCTGGCGCGATGTTCGGGCAAGAGCAGGTGTCTGCCGAGCGTATGCCTGAGACCCGGCGCGTTGCGAACGAGGCCATAGGTGAGTTCTTCAGGGCCAGGCAGGACTACTACGACTTTGTGACCAGCCACGACATGGCCGTGATTTCCACGTCACTGCGCACTGCCCTAGAACAAGCCACGACCGACCCAGCTAGCCTCGAAGCGAGGGCGCAAGTGCTGCACTGGGGCATCCAGGTGCGCGACTACACGACGGTTCTCGCGGCCTACGGTGAGGCAGGCGACAAGGTGTTCCCGGTCCTGCGCTACTACGACGACGAGCTGATGAAGTACACCCGCTCGCTCACGCCACCCACGGGAGAAGTGCGCGCCCTTACCTTCCCGCTCGCCGACCACATGCGCCTTTACCCGCCGCCCATAGGCGACCTGATGCCCGACCCGCCCTGGGTGATGTCGGACGTTATAAAGTCGCAGTTGGACACTATCGTCCGCCAAATTGATGAATTGCAGGCCAGCGTCGATTCACAGGATGCGTCCGCACAGGTGCAGGGGACGCTCGACGGATTGGCTAAGAGCGTGAACGACATATGGGAGAGCGGGCGTTCGGTGGAACAGGTAGGCTTGCAGCACGCCAAGTACATCGACCACCTGCAAACCTACGAGACCAAGTTCCAGCAGTATCTAGACGCCCACGGCCCCAACAACATATCGGCCACTCGCCGCATGCTGGCCTACGGCGCGAACATTGTGGTGGGACTGGTGCTGGCGGGCGGGGTGGCACTGCTGTTGATGCCCCGGCGCAAGAGAGTCGCTTCCGAGGCGCGGGCTTGAGCCGGATAGCCACACAGCCTACCCCGGCGCCCAGCCCCACCTACGACCGCACGCCCGTCACCGTTGGCGACCCGAGGCTGGCGCTGCTTCGGTCGGAGCCGGTTGTGATAGTGGCGATGCTCCTATCGCTGGCGCTTTATTATTTTGTGCCCAGCCTGCCGGTCAGGGGCGTGGGGCTGGCTGCCTTCTTCGGCCTTACGCTCTACCGCATCGACCTCAGCCTGGCGATGGTGCCTCTAGCGGCACCCCTTTTCTATCACTACCATCCATTGGGGCGGCTTCAGTTCTCGCTGGCCGAAGTGATTATCCTATGCCAGGTGGGCGCGTGGGCGATAAGGGACGGCCTGACGCTGCTGCGCACGCGCAAACTGGTGTGGTTGGCTGAGGCGCTGCGGCAACCCCTGGTCTGGCTGGCGCTGGCGTTCGGGGCGATAGCGACCCTCTGGTTGCTGGTGCCGGACGGCGACAACCGGCAGTTCGCCATACGCGAGTACCGGGTGACCATCCTGGAGCCGTTGCTGTTCTTCTTCCTGGTCGTGCGGTGGCTGCGCACCGAGAAGGACATCTGGCGCATGGTCGCGGCCTGGTTGATCGCTTCCGCTGCCGTCGGTTACGAAGGTGTGGAGCAGTTCCTGTTCGGGCAGGTCTGGAACATGGAGGGCGTAAACCGCGTGTCGTCCGTCTATCCGAGCGCTACCGCCTTCGGTATCTACGCGGGGCGGGCGCTCGCCCTCGGCCTGGTGCTCTTCTATTTCCTGCCTCGCGACTGGAGGCGCTGGCGGATAGCCGTGGGGCTGCTGTCGGCTATCATGGGCCTGGGGGTGCTGTTCAGTTTCGCACGTGGAGCGTGGATAGGAGTCTTTGTGGCGCTGGCGGTGGTGGCGGTGGTTACCCGGTATCGGCCGCTGCTCTTATCGGTCGGGGGCGTGATGGCAGCAGGAATCGCCGCCATGCTGCTGGCTTTCGCCGGGAACGTGGAGCGGCTCACCTCAATAGTCAATCTCGGCACCGAAGACAACACGGGCGTGGCTCGCTTCCGCATCTGGGAGGCGGGGCGCAAGATTCTGCTCGATAACCCTATCCTCGGCATAGGCCAGGACCAATTCGCCTACCAGGACCCGGCGTACGGCGTGCCCACCGCCCGCCTCTTCACCACCTCGCACCCGCACAACTTCCTGCTCGACTTCTGGCTGCGGCTGGGCCTGCCCGGCCTCCTGTGGATACTCGGCACGCTGGCGTTCGTGACGTGGCAGTTCCAGGGGCTGTGGCTCAAGCACAAGGGCACGGCGTTGGGCGCGCTGTCCCTCGGGCTGATGGCCTCCATGATCGACTTCGCCGTGCACGGCCTGCTCGACATGGCCTACTTCACGATGGACCTGGCCCTCACCTTCTGGCTCACCCTCGGCCTGCTGGTGCTGATGAAGAGACTTGGTGCCGACGTGGTTGAGAAGTAAAGAGACGGAACCGCCAAGACGCCACGGAGGCCAAGGACTACGCCAATAAAATAGAGGGTTCTCTTAGAGGAGAAAAATGGACGGGGTGATTCTTTGCTGTAAGAACACGTATTCAGGGGGACTGGAGCCTTCTCCCTTTGAAAGGCTCATCGCTCTTGAATACTACGATGGCCCTACAAGAGGAGTTATCCAATGTAGAGATTGTGAGCAGGCATATATCTTTACAATGTTGGATATAGATGATGAAGGTAAGTACGATAGGGCTTCTTGGAATGAAGGAAGAGAAATCCGAGTTTTTGGTTTAAGTGACTTGCCTGCTTCCTCATTTGAGGAATTAATGCGTGTCTGCTCTAGATACGTAGCACCAACATGGCCCGTCTGGCTGCCTCTGTTTCAGACAACTCATACAAGTGAGATTTTGAACGCTGTCAAATCTGAAATGCAACACGTATTAGATACAACCGTGGTCGTGAGCGTCGTAGCGACACATGACTTGCTTGCAGATGTTGTTGCCGCGCGCAACATCTCAGAAGACGACCCAGCAGGAATGCCTGACTGGTTCTCCTTCTTAGGTCTAATAGAAGATCCGGGTCATGTAACCTAGCGTATCTAGATGAGCAGCAGTTCAAGCATCGAGTTGTCTGGTATGTACGACGGCAGATAATCCCCAACTCTCTTGCATCTACGTTGTGCTCTCGGCTGTTGGAACTTCCTCAATTCCTCTCAAGTTTGGAAATCACTTCTAAATAAAGAGGACCAGAGCACACAATCTCGCACTCTGGTCCTCTTTATGCTATCCAATACTTATCTGCCTTGGCGCGCTCTTAGCGTCCTTGGCGTCTTGGCGGTTCCGTCCCCTACGCGTGCGCGGCTTCGCGGTGCTTGCGGGCCTCTTCGATTACGCGGTCGGCCACGTGCGCGGGCACTTGTTCGTAGTGATCGAACTCCATGTCGAAGCTGCCCCGGCCCTGCGTGATGGAGCGCAGGTCGCTGACGTAGCGTTGCACCTCGGAGAGCGGGGCCTGAGCGTCGATTACCGTGAAGCCGTTGCCCTGCGGGTTCATGCCTAGCACGCGGCCACGCCGCCCGTTCAGGTCCGACATGATGTCGCCCGTGTAGTTATCCGGCACGATGATGTGCAGGATCATGATGGGTTCGAGCAGCACCGGCCTGCCGATGTGCATGCCTTCTTTGAACGCCTGGTTCGAGGCCAGCTTGAAGGCCATTTCGGAGCTATCCACCGGGTGGAAGCTGCCGTCGTACAGCACGGCCCGGATGTTCACCACCGGGTAGCCCGCCAGCACACCTTCGGACAGCGCCTCGCGGATGCCCTTCTCCACCGCTGGGATGAAGTTCTTGGGCACCGCGCCGCCCACAATCCGGTCGCCAAACTCGAACTCGGCGTCGGGCCACGGCTCTAGCTCCAGTACCACGTCCGCGAACTGCCCGTGCCCGCCAGTCTGCTTCTTGTGCCGGTAATGGGCGCGGTCTACTTTGGAGGTGATAGTCTCGCGGTAAGGGACGACCGGAAGGCCCACCGTCACGTCAACGCCGAACTTGCGCTTCATGCGGTCTGCCACGATCTGCACGTGGCTTTCGCCCATCGCGGATAGCACCGTCTGCCCGGTTATGGGGTCCTTCCCCACGTGGATGGTAGGGTCCTCCTCCACCATGTGGTGGACCGCGCTGCCCATCTTGTCGAGGTCCGCCTTGGTCCGCGGGGCAATAGAAGCTGAGAACAGAGCGGACGGGAAGTCCACGCCGTCAAGCACCAACGGGGTACCGGGCGCGCACAGCGTCTCCCCCGTCTGAGTCTCGGCCAGCTTTACCACCACACCCATATCCCCGGCGTGTAGCTCCTGCACCGGAAGCTGCTCTTTGCCACGCATGACGTACACCTGGCCGATGCGCTCGTCAACGTTGCGGGTGGAGTTGAGCACGTGGCTGTCCGAGCGGAAAACGCCGGTGAAGACGCGGAAGTAGGTCTGCTTGCCGAACTGGTCGCGAATGGTCTTGAACACGAGCGCGGTTAGAGGAGAGGCGTCGCTTGGCTGCAACTGGACCTCTTGCCCACTCGCGGCGTTGGTGGCGGTGGTCACACCCATGTCGCTCGGTGACGGGGCGTAGATCACAATGTTGTCGAGTAGCTGGCTGGTGCCGATGTTCAGCAGGCCGGAGGCCGCCAGCACGGGGACGATGTCGCCGTTCTTGACGCCGTTCTTTAGCGCGGAGTCCAACTCGTCAACCGACAGTTCCTCGCCTTCGAGGTACTTCATCGTCAGGTCGTCGTCGGTCTCGCAGACCCGCTCGATGAGGGCGTCACGAAGTTGCTGCACCTCGGCTTCCATATCGGCGGGCACCGCGCCGATGCTGAACTTGCCGGTGTTGCCTTCGTAGATGTACGCCTTCTGGTGAAGCAGGTCCACCACCCCGCGAAACGACTGCTGCGACCCAATGGGCACCTGCAACGGAGCGCACTTCTTGCCGAGCACGTTCTGGGTCGAATGCCAGGCGGACATGAAGTCGGCGTTCTCGCGGTCCATCTTGTTGATGACCACGAACCTGGGGCAGCCTCGCTCCTCGGCGTAGCGCCACATCTGCTCCGTGCCCACCTCCACGCCGGCAGACGCATCGACCAGCAGCACGGCGGTATCGGCCACTCGTATGCCAGCCTTCACCTCGCCCACGAACTCGGCGTAGCCGGGGGTGTCGATCACGTTGATCTTGGTGTCCTGCCACTCGACCGGCGCTATCGAAAGCTGCACCGAAATGTGGCGCTTGATTTCGTCGGGGTCGTAGTCGGAAACTGTGTTTCCCTCTTCAACGCGGCCCAGGCGGGTGGTGGCCTTTGAGGTAAAGAGCATCGCCTCCAGCAAAGTCGTTTTGCCTGCCCCACCATGCGAAAAAAGGCCGATGTTTCGAAGTTGTGCGGTATTGTAGAGTTTCATAAAGCCAGATAGAACCTCCTGCACTCTCTATTCATCATTGAATTTCCAGGTCCGGGTACAGCAAAGCGCCCAGGCCGTGTTACCCGGAGGCTTTGCAGAGATTATACTTAAAACGCCCATTGGTTGCCAGCGCAGGTACAACTATTAGCAACGGCAAGCACAAGCGGCGGTTGAGGCTTGACTGAGTACGTGCCAAGTCCTTATACTTGGGGGTTAGCGAGATTAGGGGCTCGGCCCAAATCACAAGCCGCGATGGAGTTACAACAGGTGATGTTAGCAGAAAAGACCGGTAGCATAGACCAGAAACTGGATACGATAGAGGAGCGATACGCCCAACTCGAAGAGTTGATGGGCCAGCCTGACGTTGCCACCGACCCTCGGAGGCTGATGGAACTGGGCCGCGAACGCTCGGACCTGTCGCCCCTCGTTGAGACCTACCGGCGTTACAAGCACATAAAGCAGCAACTTGCCGAAGCACACGAGATTTTGCGCGACGGCTCGGACCCCGACATGGCGGAGATGGCCCGCGAGGAAATCGCGCAGCTTGAGCCTGAGTTGGAGGCACAACTGACCGAAATCAAGCGCCTGCTGCTACCCAAGGACCCAAGCGACGACAAGAACGTAATCATCGAAATCCGCGCCGGGGCGGGTGGCGACGAAGCCGCGCTGTTCGCCAACGAGTTGTACGGGATGTACAGCCGGTATGCCGACAAGCACGGCTGGAAGACCGAGCTACTGTCGTTCAGCCCCAGCGACGTGGGCGGCGTCAAGGAAGTCATATTCGAGGTGCGGGGCCAGGGTGCCTACAGCCACTTCAAGTACGAAAGCGGCACCCATCGCGTGCAGCGCGTGCCGGTTACCGAGTCGCAGGGCCGCATCCACACCTCGACCGCCACGGTTACGGTGATGCCGGAAGCCGAAGAAGTGGACGTGGAGATCAAGGACGAGGAGCTTAAGATCGACGTGTACCGCTCCGGGGGGCACGGCGGGCAGAGCGTGAACACCACCGACTCGGCGGTGCGCATCACCCACATTCCTACCGGCATCGTGGTCACCTGCCAGGACGAGCGCAGCCAGCTCAAGAACCGCATCAAGGCCATGACCGTCTTGCGCAGCCGCCTGTACGACCTGGAGCTTGCAAAGCGCCAACAGGAGCTTGGCGACGAGCGGCGCTCGCAAGTAGGCACCGGAGACCGCTCCGAGAAGATACGGACCTACAACTTCCCCGACGACCGGGTGACCGACCACCGCATCAAGATGACGATATCGAGCGTACCCCGCGTGCTCCAAGGCGAGATCGACAATTTGATCGAAACATTGAGAGTGACCGACCAGGCCGAGAGACTGCGAGCGGCCGGTCTCGCCGCTGAGTAACCCGTAAGCCATGAACAGCGGCACTATAGGAGAGGCGCTTCTTCAGGCGAGGAAGCGCCTCTCGCCTAACTCCTCAACCCCACAGCTTGACGCCGAGGTGATACTATCCCACGTCCTGGGCATGAGCCGCGCCAGTCTGCTCGCCCGCCTTGCTGACCCACTTGGAGCAGATACTGCCGACACGTTCCACGAACTGGTGGCACGCAGGACAAAAGGCGAGCCGGTTGCTTACATAACGGGGCACAAGGAGTTCTACGGGCTTGACCTGCTGATTACCAGGGATGTTCTGGTGCCGAGGCCCGAAACTGAGAGTGTTGTTGAGGCCTGCCTGGAGAAATTGCCGCTGGAAGAAATGAGCCAATTGGCTGATATAGGTACAGGAAGTGGCGCTATTCTGGTTTCGGTGTTGGTCAACCGGCCACTTACATGCGGTTTCGGCACCGAAATCTCACCGGATGCGCTGGAAGTGGCCCGGCAGAATTGCGCCAGGCATGGAGTTGCGGACCGCGCTACCCTTTTGCTAGGGGACCTCTTGGAGCCGCTACCTGGGAGAGTCAACGTCATAGCCGCGAACCTGCCCTACGTGTCGCCGGGCGAAGCCTCGCCCGATGTTGCTACCTGGGAGCCAAATGTGGCGGTGTTCGGCGGGGGCGAAGATGGTACGGAGACCATCCGCCGCTTTCTCAAGATGGCCCCTGATTACCTGCTGCCTGGGGGCACTGTGGTCATGGAGACCGCGTACTCTCAGGGTAGGATCGTTTCTGAGCTGGCTCAGAGCGCGTTTCCGGGCGCTTCTGTGGAGGTGCGCAAGGACCTGGCGGGCTACGACAGGATCGTGTTGGTAAAGACGAGATGACAATCAGGCTGCTGGCCCTCGACCTCGACGGCACCCTGTTCACCGACGACCTGATCGTCTCGGAGCGCACCCGCAGTGCAATACGGGCGGCGCAGGAGCGCGGTGTGCTGGTCACCCTGGCAACCGGCCGCATGTTCACCACGGCCAGCAAGATAGCCCACGACCTGGAGATTGTCGCGCCCCTCATCTGCTACCAGGGAGCCTTGGTCCGGCACAACGGCACGGGGGAGGTGCTCTACCACCAGACCGTGCCGCTGCCGCTCGTCCACGAGATAATCAGCGCCACAGAACAGCGCGATTTGCACCTCAACATCTACCTGGACGACAAGCTCTACGTGGCGCGAATGACCGAGGGTGCGCTCTACTACGCGCAGATAAACTATGGCCTCGTCCTCAACGAAGTTGGTGACCTGCACGCCTGGCTGGACGCCCAGGGGGGTCTCGAACCCACCAAGCTGGTGATAGTCACGCCGCCGGAGCAGACCGACGCCGTGTTGGACGAGTTCACAAGGCAATACGGCGACCTGCTACAAGTGACCAAGTCGCACCCGCGCTTCACCGAGTTCACCAACAAGGAGTGCTCAAAGGGGAGAGCGCTGGCTTTCCTCGCCGCGCAAGCGGGTGTGCCGCGTGAGGAAGTCATGGCTATAGGCGACGGGCACAACGACCTCGACATGCTACAGTGGGCGGGCTACGGACTTGCCATGCCGACTGCTCCCCAGGTGGTGCTCGACATCGCGCATGGGGTGTGCCTGCCGCTCGCGGACGACGGGGCGGCTGAAGCCATCGAACGCTTCATTTTGGCCGCCAAATAGCGAGAAAAGGCACCCGGTTCTTACCGAAAGCGGCCCATTTTACCTGTCCTGCGGCTGCGTCGTGCGTTATAATGTCTGAAGGATGAAGGCCGAGAGACTCCGCAGATCAACGCGTAGAAACACGCCCCCCGCAGATGACGACGCGATCCTGGACGCCGCCGTTGCCTCGGTGCGCACCCAGCACCAACCAGGAGCGAGCGAGACCGAAGACCTTCAAGACACCGGCGGGGACGGGAATGTAGCCCGCGTAGATAGCGCGCCTCACGGCGTGACTGGAAACGGGGCGGTGTCGCGGCCTGAGGCGGTTGTTGCCTTTGAACCTGCTGTCGTTGACACCGCTGACGGGGTAACCAGGATAATCGACACGACCACGGCTCCCGGCCCCACAGGCACACGTGGGATGACCTGGCGGGAGCGACTCACCGCCGGAGAGCTTGACGAACGCCTGGGCCGCCTCGGTCTCGCGCTCATCCTCGCTGTCCTGCTGTGGTTCTACGTTGTGAACCTGGAGAACCCCGCCCAGACCACTCCCTTCGACCTCACCCTCGACGTACGAGGCACTCCCCCAAACCTGCGCCTAATCAGTCCCTTACCCATCGTTGACGTGACGATCCAGGCCCCTGAAAACATCATGCGTAACCTCAGTCCGGAGGATGTGCGGCTATACATCGACCTCTCCGAGATGAGCGAGGGCGTGCATGAGGTGCCAATCATCATCGAAACGAGCGGCCTGCCTCGCGACAGCCTGACGATAAACATCGATCCTCGTGAGGTACAGGTCCAGCTTCAGTTGCAGGTGACGAGGGTCTTTTCGATAGCCGTAGAGGTCGAGGGCACGCCCCCCCTTGGCTATAAGTTCGACCCGGCCCAGGTGACGCCGCGTAGCGTGGAGGTTACAGGCCCTCAGGATGCCCTTGACCGCATCAGCAGGGTGCTGGTCCCCGTGAATATCGAAGGCCAGACTTCGCGCGTGCAAGGCAGCCGCAACCCCCGTGCCCTTGATGCCGAGGGGCGCGATGTAACAGGTGTCACTTTCGAGCCTGCGACCGTGCAGGTGCTCGTTCCGATAGAAACGTACGTGCGCAGCAAGTCGGTGGGCGTGCTGCCCTCGGTGTTGGGACAACCGGCGGCCGGTTATCGTGTCGTCTTGCTTACTGCGGACCCCAACAACGTGCAGATATGCTGCACCGAGGAAGCACTAGGCCCGGTGGACAATCTGAACGTCGTGCCGGTGCCGATAACGGGCACGACCTCCACCATCATCACGACCACGCAGCTCATCCTGCCCGCCGGTGTAGACCTGCTGCCGACGCAGTCCCGCGAGATCACCATCACGGTGCAGGTGGAGGAATTCCAGAGCGCCATCGCGCTGTCGGTGGCCCCGGTCGCGCAAGGGGTGCCCCCCGGTTACAGCGCCTTCGTTTCGCCAGAGCGCGTGGATGTTACGCTGCAAGGGTCTATCAACCGCTTGCAGCAGATCGCCCCGGAGAACGTGCGCGTCGTGGCAAATGTCTCCGGTCTTGGTGCGGGCGCTCACCAGGTCTCGCTGCAAACTATCCTGCCAGAGGGAGTAACGCTGCAAAGCATCTCCGCGGACAGAGTCACGGTTACTCTGGTCGCCCCCACGCCCACAGTGGTGCCCCCCACGGCTACCACGCAGCCTTCGCCTACAGCCACCAACGAGCCGACGGTGGGACCAACAGTGACGCAACCCGTCGTTGCTCCACCGGCGACCTCAACACCCGCAGGCGGTGCGACGGCTACTCCACCCGTGGCGGCAGCAACGCGCACACCCACGGCCACGCCTACACAGGCGGTGCCCACACCAACCGCCAATGCCGACGCTCCCCTGCCGACAGCTTCCGCAACGCCCGGTGTGGGTACCACAGGTGCCGAAACCCCGCAACCGCCTGCCGTTCCGTAGGCAAGATATCAGGCTTGTCAGATGCGCGGCGGGTGCTCCGACGTGCTGTGGTATAATCCCCCGTGGCATAGTGGTATGAAGGAAGTGGTGTGAGCGGACGAACCGCCGCGAAGTCTTCACCAAGAATTAGATTCGCGCTAGAGCAGATTTGGAGCGTAGCAAGGTATGTGTGGAATAGTCGGGTATGTTGGCCCCCGAGAGGCTACCGGCATCATCGTTGAGGGGCTGTGCAACCTGGAGTACCGGGGCTACGACTCCGCGGGCCTGGCGGTGCAGAACAACGGATCAATAGAGCGGCGCAGGGCCGCGGGCAAGCTGAGCAACCTTCGCTCGCTGCTCCAGGATGAGCCGGTCACGGGACACAGGGGCATCGGGCACACCCGCTGGGCCACCCACGGCAAGGTGAACGAGGCCAACGCCCACCCACACCGCGACTGCACGGGCGACATCGTAGTTATCCAGAATGGCATCGTTGAGAACTACCTGGAACTGAAAGGGCAACTCCGCGCGCAGGGGCACGAGTTCCACTCCGAAACCGACACTGAGGTCCTGCCTCACCTGCTCGAACAGTGCCTGAAAGACGGCGCGCACGACCTGCAAGAGGCGATGCGGCAGATGCTGCTTAGCATACGCGGCTCGCACGCCATTGTCGCCATGCGCGCCCAGGAGCCGGACCTGCTTGTCGCGGCACGGCTTGGCAACGCGGGCGGCGTGGTAATCGGCTACGGCGAAGGTGAGATGTTCGTCGCTTCCGACCAGCCCGCAATTCTCCAGCATACGCGGCGGCTGGCCTTCCTTGAGCCGGGCGAGTACGCGGTGCTCACCAGCGACGACGCTCGCTACTACAAAATCGACGGCAGCGAGGTGCAAAAGCAGCCGCAGCAGGTCGCGTGGGATCCCATAAGCGCGGCCAAGGGCGGCTACAAACACTTCATGCTGAAAGAGATCCACGAACAGCCACGGGCGCTGATGGACACATTGCGGGGCCGCGTGGACGTAGAGACGGGCCGAGTCGATCTCACGACGGTCAGGCTCACTACCGAAGAGATACGCCAGCTAAAGGAAGTTGTTATCCTGGCGTGCGGCACGGCTTTCCACGCGGGGCTAGCGGGCAAGTACATCATCGAGGAACTGGCGCGCATACCGGTGAGCGTAGAATACGCCTCGGAATACCGCTATCGCAATCCGGTCGTGGAAGCTGATACCCTAGCCGTCATTATCTCCCAGTCGGGGGAGACGGTGGACACGCTTGAGGCGATGGCGGAGGCCAGCCAGCATGGGGCGCGGGTGCTCTCGATTGTGAACGTGATAGGCAGCCAGGCCGACCGCATGTCCGAAAGCAAGATACACGTACAGGCGGGGCCGGAAATCGCGGTCGCCAGCACCAAGGTCTTCACCGGCATGATCGCGGACCTGGTGCTGTTGGGCATGTTGCTGGGGCAGGCGCGGGGCACGCTGGACGAGGCGCGGTCGCGGGAGCTTGCGGAGGCCCTGATGAAGCTGCCCAACCAGGCGGGCGACCTGCTGGCCGACGAGTCGCTCTACGACGAATTAGCGGGTAGGCTGCACAACGCCGAGGACATGCTCTACCTGGGGCGCGGCGTCAACTACCCTACAGCGCTGGAGGGTGCGCTCAAAATCAAGGAGATAAGCTACATCCACGCTGAGGGCTGCCCGGCAGGCGAGATGAAGCACGGCATCAACGCCCTCATCGACAACAAGCTGCCGGTGGTGTGCATCGCGCTACAGGACCACGTCTACAGCAAGATGCTGAGCACGATAGAGCAGGTCAAGGCCCGCGACGGCATTGTGGTCGCAATCGCCACGGAAGGCGACGAGGCGATCCGGGGCAAGGCGGACGAGGTGATATACATTCCGCAGGTGCACTACCTGCTTTCACCCATACTCGCTAGCATGCCTCTGCAAATGCTGGCGTACAAGGTGGCCGTGCGCAGAGGTGCCGACGTGGACCAGCCCCGCAATCTCGCAAAGTCGGTGACTGTAGAGTAGTCCGGGCTTTATCGGGAGGCTGCACAACAAATCGTTATTAAGTATCGGAGTGCAATATCACTGTCGCAGCCCCCTTTGGCGTCCGTAAATCGAGATCATGATAAGTAGGGTCCCACCCAAGACCATCCGGCGGACCGACTCAGGCATCTGCATCGTGGTTAACAAGCTGGTGATGAGCGTCAGCACCAGAGCGCCGGCCATCGTACCCCAGTAGCTTCCCTTGCCGCCCGTTAGCAACGTGCCTCCCACAGCCACAGCGGCAATCGAGGGGAACAGGAACGGGTCGCCAATCCTAATATGGACCACGCCCGTGTTACCCACCACTAGAAAACCCGCCAACCCCGCGAGCATCCCGGCCAAGGCATAAGTGCCCACTACCATCCCCGTCACATTGACGCCGGACAGCCGTGAGGTGATGCGGTTCGTGCCGATTGCGAACAGGTTTTTGCCATAAGTGGTCCGCTGCAGCAAAAACCACATCAACGCCCCGAATACGATCCAGATAAGTATGGCACCTGGGATACCCAGCAAGAGGGGCCGCGCGATCACCTGGGTCATGACAGGAGCGACAGCGCCGGTAACACTGCCCTGGGTTATCACGATAATCAGGCCGGTTACCACACCAGCCATACCCAAGGTCATCACGAGCGGCGCAATTCGTAGATAGGTAACTCCCAGACCGTTCACGAAGCCTACCGCCGCACCCACAACCAACGCCGCCGGAAGCGCCAGAAGCACGTTTTGATTGTTT
>JALZHI010000217.1 GCA_030913985.1 Chloroflexota bacterium
GGATCAAGATCACCACGATGGCGATCAGCACCAGGATCAGGGCGTACTCGACCAGGCCCTGGCCCTTCTTCTTCATCTGCTCGATCTTTGCGCGCATTGGTTTGTGTCTCCTTGTGGAACTAAACGTATGATTGCTTGGAATAATCACCGTCCGACAGTAATTACTTGCGCCGGACTTCCCCTTCATACTACTGGAATAACGCGACCACCCATATAGCCCGCTAGTCCTGTTTGCATGCCCCGCAGGTAAGTACATAGTCCTATTCCGCCGGGTAGTACTTGCGTGGTGAGCGGGGCCAAGCTCAATGCAAAGACGCGGAGAGCCTGCGGGAACTTGTCCCTGCGGTGCAGCCTTAATAGCCGTGAATAACCCAATCTTCTACCAACAGCGAGGTGTATACTTCGGGCTGACGTCGTGTGGCTTTCAGGAAAGGAGATATTGATGCGTCGAAAAGCAATCCTGCGTGCGGCGTGGGGGGCTATGTCCGCCTTGATGCTGCTCGCGCTGCTAGTGCTGCTCAACCAGGGTGCGGCGGGTGCGGCAGCATGGCAGGGCGATGATGTGAAGACCACCCCAGGCCAGCGTCCGGTCGAGACCAAGAGCGACAAGGCCGCTGAGCAGGTGCCAGGCGCGCCCCAAGCGTGTGGCGTTGTCTATAGCGGCTGGGGCAACCTGCCCGACCTGCCCGCAGCGCGCAACCAGGCGATGTCGGCGGCCATAAACGACAAGTTCTACGTGCTCGGCGGCTACAACACGAACGGCAGCGAAGCGGCCAACCTCTACAGGCTCAACACTTCCTCTCCAGCGTCGGGCTGGACCACGCTCGCGTCGATGCCTACCAGGGCTTATGGTACCCAGGCGGTAGCCATAGGCCACAACATCTACGTACCGGGCGGATACGGTACTGATAGCCCGCTCAACACCATGCAGATCTATGAGGCGGGGGGTAACACCTGGTCACAGGGCGCTACCCTGCCCACGGCACTGGGCGGCGTGGCAGCGGTGGCCTATAACGGCAGAGTGTACATGTTCGGCGGCGCGGGAGCAGATAACGAGCCGGTGAGCAGCGTCTATGTCTACGACCCGGTTACAAACAGCTACGCGCAAAAGGGTGACATGCCCGGCCCCGCCTACAACGCTTCCGCCGTGGTGCACAACAACCGCATATACGTCATCGGAGGCTCCGGCTATTACTACGCCAACTTTGTATACAACCCCGACCTCGACCAGTGGCTGGGCATCGCCCCCAGCCCCAGGGACCAGTTGGACCGCAACGGCTTGCTCAGCTTTGGCGGGGAGATATGGGTGTTCGGCGGCTCCTACGGAGGTACGGTGCCTCCCGAACAGGCCGTGCAAATATACACCCCATATACCAATAGCTGGCGATATGGCCCCGCTTACAACACCGCGCGCCTCAACACCTCGGCGGTCGCCCTGGTAGGCAACTCGGCTTACGTGGCGGGCGGTCTGACCGGCGGCAACGCCTCCGCGAAGGTCGAGTCGATCACCTTCAGCGGAACGCCCTGCGAGCCCTCCTGCAACATCTCCTACCCCGATGTGCCGCCGGGCAGCACCTTCTACCCCTACGTGCGCTGCCTGTCGTGCAAAGGCATACTTGGCGGCTACGGCAGCGGCAACTACGGCCCCGGCGACCTCATCAAGCGCGGGCAGTTATCAAAGGTGGTCTCGAACGCCGCCGGGTACAGCGATGACCCCGGCGCGCAGAAGTTCCAGGACGTGCCACCGGGCAGCACCTTCTACGCCTTTATCAACAGGTTGGCGGCCAGGAACATCATCGCTGGCTATAACTGCGGCGGGCTTGGAGAGCCGTGCGGACCGGGCAACCTGAAGTACTTCCGCCCCAACGCCACCGCCTCACGCGGCCAGATAGCCAAGATCATCATGCAGGCCAGCCCGTTGGGCACCCTGCCCTCCGACCCCGCATCCGCCGAGCAAGTCGGGCAAGCGCCACAGGTCCGTCCTACCCCGCCACCGCCCTTCTTCGCGGACGTGCAGCCCACCAGCCCCTTCTACGAAGGCGTGCAGAAGCTGGCTCGCTACAACGTGGTCGAGGGCTACCCGTGCGGTGGTACAAGCGAGCCTTGCACGAACGGCCCCGGCACGTTCTACTTCCGCCCCGGCAACAACGCCACCAGGGGGCAGGTAGCCAAGATAGTCTCCACCGCCTTCTTCCCGGCCTGCGACGCGCCATAGAGAAGCCACGGCGTAAACACCTTAAACAAAAACACCTCCCAACTCGGGAGGTGTTTTTGTTACCGGCTTGTTACTTCTTCCGCTGCCGCGTCTTGATGTCTACGGGCGGTGGCGGGTTCTTGCCGTCGCTCTTGCCGTCGTTCTTGGCTGCCGGTGGGGTGGCCTTACCGGCCTTGCGCTTGCTGCCGTTGCCGTCGCCGCCTACTTCAGAAGGTGTGACCGTGGCGTTCAGCACGTCGGTCATCGCCTTACCCTGGCCGCGACCCCTATGGCTGGGCGCTACCCCGTCGCCGTCCTCGGTGACCACCAGACCGTCCGACTCGTCGCCGTCCAGCCCTTCGTACACCTGGTCCTCGGTGAGCACCTCAAGGTCGTCGTCGCCCAGCAGCTTGCCGCTCTTGTCGGTGCGCGGGATGCGAGCGATAGAGGCTACCTCGTCCTTGCCCTTCATGTTCATGATTGTGACACCCTGCGCGCTTCGCCCATAGTGCGGGATGCTATCGGCGAACATGCGGATTACCTGCCCGTTGGTCGAGATCACCACCAGGTCGTCGTCCGGGAAGACCATGCGGGCAATCGCCACTTCGCCGCTCTTCTCGGTGAGGATCATCGAGCGAACGCCGCCGCCCGCACGGTGGTGCCGAGGGAAGCCCTTCACCAGCGTGCGCTTGCCCATGCCCTTCTTCGATACGATGAGCAGCGAAGCCTTCGAGTCGGGGCGCACCACGTCCATGCCCACCACCTCGTCGCCCTTACCGATGCGAATGGCGGATACACCGGCAGCTACCCTACCCATCGGGCGTACCTCTGTCTCGGAGAAGCGGACCGCCTGACCCTTGCGTGTGGCTACCAGCACGTCGCTGTTGCCATGCGAGAGCCTGGCCGCCGCGAGCGAGTCGCCCGGCTCCAGGTTGAGCGCGATGATGCCCGTCGAGCGCACCGAGCTATAGTCGGTCAGCGGCGTCTTCTTGATCTTGCCCTGCCTGGTGGCGAGCACCAGGTAAGCGCCGTCGGCCTTGAAGTCACGCACCGCTATAAGCCCCGTTACCTGCTCACCCGGCTCCAGCGATACCAGGTTGACCAGCGGGAGGCCCTTGGCCTGCCTGCTGGTATCGGGCACCTCGTGGGCCTTTAGCTGGTAGACCTTGCCCTTGTCAGTCAGGAACAGCAGGTTGTCCAGCGTGTTGCAGGTAATCATGTGCTGCACGGCGTCCATCTCGCGGGTCACCATGCCGATAATGCCTTTGCCGCCCCTGTGCTGGCGCTTGTAGGTGTCGTGCGGCAGGCGCTTCACGTAGCCCCTGTCGGTGATCGTCACAAGCACTTGCAAGTCGGGGATCAGGTCTTCCTCGCTGAACTCGGTGGAGGTAGACTGGCCGATGCGGGTGCGGCGTGCGTCGCCGTACCGCTCCTTCAGGTCCGACAGGTCCTGCTTGATAAGGCCGTAAATCTTCTGGGGGTGAGCGATCAAGTCCTCGTAGTAGCCAATCTCCTTGATGACCGCTATATACTCGTTCTCTATCTTGGCGCGCTCCAGGGCCGCGAGCCGGGCGAGGCGCATATCGAGGATGGCCTGGGCCTGTACCTCGGAGAACTTGAAAGTGCTCCTCAGGTTGGTCTTGGCGCTGTCGGGCGTGCGGCTCCCGCGGATGGTGCTGATAACCTGGTCCAGGTTGTCCAGGGCGATCTTGAGACCTTCCAGTATGTGGGCGCGCTCCTGGGCCTTCCGCAATTCGTACTGAGTGCGCCGCATGATAATTTCATGCCGCCACTCGATGTGGTGCTGCAACGCCTTCTTCAACGTGAGCACGCGAGGCTCGTTGCCGTTCACCAGGGCCAGCATGTTCACGCCGAACGTGCTCTGCATGGCGGTGTGCTTGAACAGCAGGTTGAGCACCTTCTTGGGTTGCGCGTCACGCTTAAGTTCAATCACCAGGCGCATACCGTTGCGGTCCGACTCGTCGCGCACGATACCGGCACCCGGCAGCTTGTCGTCCGATATAAGCTCGGCTATCTTCTCGTGCAGGTTGGCCTTGTTCACCTGGAACGGCAGCTCTGTCACAATCACGCTATAGCGCCCGGCGCGGCTCTCCTCGATGTAGGCCTTGGCGCGCATGACCACCCGGCCTTTGCCCGTGGCGTACGCGTCGCGGATGCCCTCGTTGCCGACGATAATGCCGCCGGTGGGGAAATCGGGGCCGGGCACGAACTGCATCAGTTCTTCGACCGTGGCGTCGGGGTTATCGATGAGGAACGTCTCGGCGTCACAAAGCTCCGCGAGGTTGTGGGGCGGGATGTTGGTCGCCATACCCACCGCGATACCAGCAGCGCCGTTGAGCAGCATGTTCGGTATGCGAGCGGGGAGGACGGTCGGCTCCATCGCCTTTTCGTCGTAGTTGGGAACGAAAGCCACCGTCTCTTTGTCGATGTCCGCCAGCAACTCTTCGGCTATCTGGCGCATGCGGACCTCGGTGTAGCGCATGGCAGCCGCCGGGTCGCCGTCTACCGAGCCGAAGTTACCCTGGCCGTCCACGAGGGGGTAACGGAGGGAGAAGTCCTGCGCCATACGCACCAGGGCGTCGTACACAGAAGCGTCACCGTGCGGGTGGTATTCCTTCAGCACCTCACCCACGATACCGGCGCTCTTGCGGTAGGACACGTTGTGACGCAGCCCCATCTGGTTC
>JALZHI010000048.1 GCA_030913985.1 Chloroflexota bacterium
GCCGTGGGCTTCATGCTCTCAAGCTTAGGCTTGCCAATCAGGTGGTGGGTCTCCGGGTTGTAGTCGGTGTGAATTGTCACGTAGTCCGACTCGCGCAGCAACTCTTCCATGGATGCGGCGCGGGCGTTCAGGGCCTTCTCCGTTTCGACGTCGGCGGGGTGCCTGTCAAAGTAGAGCACCTGCATGTCGAAGCCGGTGGCGCGCTTGGCGACCGCCCTGCCGATGCGTCCGAAGCCTATTACGCCCAGCGTCTTACCGTATACGTCCTGCCCCACCATCATCAGCGGCCCCCACCCGTAGAAGCGGCCCGCCCTCAGGAACTTGTCGGCCTCCACCACGCGCCGAGCCGAGGCCATGAGGAGGGTCCACGTGAAGTCCGCTGTGGTGTCGGTGAGCACACCGGGCGTGTTCGTCACCGCGATGCCTCGCTTCGTGGCTTCCTCCACCTGGATGTTGTTGTAGCCCACTGCCATGTTCGCCACGACCTTTAGCCTGGGAGCGGCATCCAGCACCTCGGCATCGACGGGGTTGGTGAGCAGGCAGTACAGCGCGTTGTACTCGCCCGCGCGCAGGCGATCTATCAGCTCCTGCTTGGTCCAGATGCGGTCGGGGTCCGGGTTGATGTCGAGCGTGCCGTCGTCACCTGCGGCCTGGCGCAATCGCTCTATCGCAACTTCGGGCACGCGCTGGGTCATCAAGACACGCAAAGTCTCTTCAGGCATGGTCGCTCCGGGTTAGAAACGTGGTTGTAAGACGTGAAACGTGAAACGTGAAACGTGAAACGCGAAGGTACAACAAGCACATGGGTGTTGACACGAACCATGTACCCCCAGCCTCATCACGTTTCACGTTTCACGTTTCAGAATGAAGGCGTGGCCGTCGTAGTGTTCATGTTCAGCCACCAGAGTATCCAGCAGAAGGCGAAGCAGGCTCCGAGTACCAGCAGTGTAGTAAGGAGCGGGATCAGTATGTTGAGTACCGGGTTCCTCTTCCTGGGTGTCGAGCTTCCGATCATGCTGTTTTTCTCCTACAGTAGGTGTTAGTCGGTAAGTGCCTTCAGGGTGTCGCCTGCAGTTGCGATACCATCGCCGGAGGCGTTGTCGCTGCCGTTGGTCCTGGCGGGGACGTTCGCCGCCACCAGCAAGCCGTTGATAAGGTCGAGCGTGTGCCCCTTGCCCCCCGGCCCCACCTCCATCGCGGGTCCGACGCAGGCCGGGCAGCCGTCGTCGCAGGCGCAGGCCTTGATTAGCTCCCGCGAGCCTTCGAGCAGTATGCCGTGCATCTCGAACAGCTTGCGGCTGAACCCTATGCCTCCCGGATAGGAGTCATACAGGAATATTGTACTCTGCCCTGTAAAGGGGTTCTTCACCTGCGGCACCACGCCCAGGTCGCGCGGGTCGCACATCAGGTACAACGGCGCAAGCTGCGATAGCACGTTGCCCAGGCCCACCAGTCCCGCCTGTAGCGCCTGCTTGCCGGGCATGTTTTCGGCTACGATAGGCGGCACGCACAACCAGTACGAGGTTGTATGCAATTCTTGTTCCGGCAGATGGATCTTGCCCCAGCCGACGTTCTCGTGCGTACCTAGCTTTATCTTCTTGTAGATGGTGGCCTGGGCCGATACCATCACGTCGCCGTGGTTGCGTAGCGCCTCCGCCGGGTCTCCGCTCGTCATATCTAACACACGCAAAGTGACCGCGAGGTTCGCATCCGTGTAGTAGTCAGCTTCCACCGCCCGCACGTAGGCCTTCTGCTCGTCCCAGTCCAGCTTATCGACGTGGTATTGCTGGCCTTCGTGCAGGTAAATCGCCTCTTCGTGCAAGAGGGTGAGCACCGAAAAGCGGTCCATCTCCCCGATTATGCGGGGCGTCGGGTCCGTGGTGTTTATGATGACGAAGTTCTCGGCGGCCGCCGTCCTGAGCGAAATCTTCTCGGCGGGGAAGTTCTCGCTGGACCAGTGCCACATCCCCCCGGCGTGCCGCACCACCATGTCGTCTTCCAGGTATTCCAGCATCTGGGCCATCTCTGCCGGGTTGTGGCTGCCATAGCCTTCGCTGTCGTGGAAAGGTAGCTCAAACGCGGCGCATTGCAGGTGGCTCATCAGGATGAAGAGGTTGTCCGGGTTGATGAGGCCGTTCTCGGGCGAGCGGTTGAAGAAGTACTGCGGGTTGTTCACCAGGAACTGGTCGAGGGGCGACGAGGCAGCAACCATGACCACCAAAGACTGCGAAGCACGTCGCCCCGCCCGCCCCGCCTGCTGCCAGGTCGAGGCCACGGTGCCGGGGTAACCTACCAGCACCGCCGCCTCCAGGTTGCCAATGTCGATGCCAAGCTCCAGGGCGTTGGTGCTCACCACGGTGCGCACGGTGCCTTCGCGCAGGCCCTTCTCTATCTCGCGCCGTTGGTTGGGCAGGTAGCCGCCCCGGTAGCCGCGCACCTTGTCTGGGTCGTGGCGGTGAGTGGTAGCCGCCTGCCGCAAGTACGTCAGCAGCACCTCTACAGCCGTGCGGGTGCGGCCAAATACTATCGTCTGTATGTCGTTCGCCAGCAGTTGAGAGGCTATGTCGGTGGCCTCGAGCAGCGCGGAACGGCGCAGGCCAAGCTCCTTGTTGACCACGGGCGGGTTGTAGAAAACGATTGTCTTCGGCCCCTGCGGTGCCCCGTTGTTGTCCACCAGGGTAATGGGTGAAACGCTTGTGACCCTCTCGGCAAGCTCCACAGGGTTGGCTATGGTGGCCGACGAGAGGATGAACTGCGGGCGCGAGCCGTAGAACTCGCAGATGCGCACCAGGCGGCGTAGGACGTTGGCTACGTGCGAGCCAAACACTCCCCGGTAGTTGTGCAACTCGTCAATCACCACGTACTTGAGGTTCTCGAACAGGCGCACCCACTTGGTATGGTGGGGCAGCACGCCCGTGTGCAGCATATCGGGGTTGGAGATGACTATGTGCCCGGCGGTACGTATCAGCTTGCGGGCGGTGGGCGGCGTATCGCCGTCGTAGGTGTAGGTCTTCACGTCCTGGTTGAGCAGGGTTGAAATGGCGTGCAGGTTCGCCATCTGGTCCTGCGCCAGGGCCTTCGTCGGAAAGAGGTAGAGCGCCCGCGCCTCCGGGTTCTCCAGAATGGTATTGAGCACCGGCAGGTTGTAGCACAGCGTCTTGCCCGAAGCAGTTGGCGTGACCACCACCACGTGCTCGCCCCGGTGTACCGCGTCAACCGCGTCTCGCTGGTGCGTATAAAGCTCCTGCACTCCACGCTGCCGCAGCACGTCCACCAGCCTGGGGTCCACCCAGTCCGGGTAAGGTGCGGTGCGCGCCTCTCTTGCGGGTATGTCTTCCCAGTAGGTAATGCGCTGCCCGAACATGGGAGAGCGCCGCATATGCTCAACAAGTTGTGTGAGGTTCATGATGTACTACCTGAGCCTGTACGACCACCATCAGACGTATCCTTAACGTCATCGTCGTCACTAACTTCAGACTTCACGGCGAGCGCTATATCAAGTTCTGTGAAATAACCCGCGCGGCCAAAGAAGAACGCTGTAACAGCCTGGGTGCACGCCAGATCGTTGAAAAATTCGCAGAAAGCGCTGCTCCTAATCATGTCGGAGACGCGTTTATCCAGGTCCCGAATACTTGCCGTGTACACAAGATAGCCAAGGAGCGAAACTGCCTCGATTAAGAATAGCGTGGCTGCTATCCAAGTTTCCCGCTCTGTATATAACCGGAAGTTGAAGCTCACTCCGAACCACGGTAGACCAAGCGCGAACCAAAAAGCCACTACCACAAGAGCCGCAACTCCGGGAATCGCAAAGAAGTGCCTGGAATAGAGTTCGTGTATGGTGTTTCCTGGCGGACTATCTTCCTTCTCAGCTTTCTTAGATACGCGCCAGAACCAGAATCCGCGCGGCCAGTCCGGCATATGGCTCCGCAGATCGACCTCCCAGGACATAAGCTCGGGAGTACGGACGAGATGGTTTACCTGTAGCTCAATACGCCTGAGGTACTTGGCGAGCCGGTGGATAATCTCTGTGTGATCTGTGTACAGGAAACCAAATAATACACTCTCAAACGGAATCAAGAAGATAAGCCAATGGATATGAGGGTTGTCCAGCTGCGTGACGGTTACTCCCATGATTGTCGTGAGCGCGGTTATATGAAGGCCCAGATACCGGTTTTGATACTCTGAGCGGTATTGAATCTCAGATTTCAAGGCCTGGTATTCGGACAACGCTGCTCGCATCGCGATGTCAACAACTGCTTTGTCCAGCATAGTAGCACCCTCCTCTCCTGGATGCTTACTCTACTTTATCCAGCCTCTCTTTTGCAATAGCTCCGTGCCTATGTTGGCTAGCACGATGCGGCGGCCTTCGGGGAAGTCGCGGTGCCACTCGAAGCGGGCGCGCTCGAACCATTGGATTTCGAGCCCGTCGCTCGGGCTGTACGACTCGCTGACAGGGTAGCCCATGCCATCGATGCGGCCGTTGGCGCGCCAGAAGTCGAGGAAGGGGCCGCTGATAGAGTGCCGCGTGGGGCCGAAGTAGATGTTGTCGTCGGTGCTGACGAAGAAGGGAATGGGGCGGAACGCCGGGCCGCTCATGCCCTGCACCAGTTCAGCACCCAGGTTACCGATGCTTACCTTGCCGTCGCGGAACTCCAGGCGGGCGCGCTCAAAATACTGTACGCTAACCCCGTTCTCCACAAACTCTTCCGTCAGCGGATAGCCGAAGCGAGCCAACCCACCGTTGGCATGCCAGAAGGTGCGGAAGCCGTGCGTGATATTGTGTTTCGTCTCCTCGAAGTAGTCTGACACTTCGGGGTCGCCCGGCGGCACTGGGTCGGAGGGTTTAGGCCCACCGACAAGGGCGATAGTAGGCGTGGCCGACGGCGTGGCGGTAGGCGTGACGGTCGGAGGTATGGGCGTGGAAGTGGGCGTATAGGTGGCGAGGCTGACCGGCGGGGGTGGCGTCGGCGGCACCTGCGTAGCTGTAGGGCTGGCCTGCTGGGGCAACCTGACGACACCGGCGGGCATCGTGTAGCCGTAGGCGTTGCCCGCAGACGACATCACCACACGCCCGCTGCCCGCGTCCAACGCCATCGTTACCGGCTTGCCGCGCGCCTGTTCCGGCCCGAAGGCTACCCAGGTGCTACCCCCATCGAGCGACTGGTACGCGCCTTCCTCGGTGCCAAGCACCAGCGCGCCATCCGCGTCCGCGTGAAGAGACAAGACCTTCAACGGCAACGTGCTCGTGTTGCCCTGCGCTCCTGCTGCCTCGGCACGGCGCGGCATGACCGCGAGGCTCCAGTTTGTACCCGCGTCCGTGGACCTGTAGAGGCCGTCCTGCGTCGTGGCCGCGAAGAGCACCCCGCCGCTCCAGGCAAGTCCCACTATCTGCCCTCCGTTATTGGGTAGCACGCGCAGCCCAAGCGACGACGACCGCCATGTGAGACCGCCATCCACTGACTTGTAGACGTACGCGCTGGGGTGGTCCCGCGTGGTGTACTGCAAGCCGATGTAGATATTGGAAGGGCGCTTCGGGTCCGCCGTGAGGGCCGTCACCCAGGAGTTGGGCGGCAGTCCCTTGGAGGCTCCGTGCCAGGTGGCACCTGAATCGGTGGAGCGGAAGAGGCCACCCAACCCATCCATACCGGCGTATAGCACGCTCATATTGTTCGGATACGAGGCGAGCCACCGCACGTGGGCGGCGGATGGTGTGATGCCCTGTTGCGGCACGTCGCGCCAGGTGCGGCAGCCGTCGTCGCTGACCCTCACCCCCGTCGCGGTGGTCGAGTAGAGCAGCGCTTTGCTGGTCTGTCCCTTCACGGGAGCCACCAGCCGAAGCATGGAAGCGCCGGGCGCGCATACCGCCCAGGTGGCACCCTTGTCGCCGGTGCGGGATATGCCCGCGCTGTTGAGGGCGTACAGGGTGTTCGGGTCCGTTGGTTCCGGCAGCACGCTCCATGCGCCCCTGGGTAGTGCGCCCATCGTGCTCCACTGAGGCTGTTGCGCTCGCGCGCCTATTGGCAAAAGAGCCAACGCCAGCAGCACAAAAGCCACAATCAGTGCCGGTTGTCGAAACTTACCTGTCCTCATCTACGCCCTTGCTCTCCAGGTCAGCGCACGGCCAAACACCCTGCGCCACTATCTCTTCACTCTCCAGCACTTCACTTATGGACCTGCCGCCGGGGTCGCGCAAGTCCGGCAGTAGTTCGGCCAGCGGCCTCAACACGAACTGGCGCTGCCACATACGTGGGTGCGGTATAGTTAGGGCCGGGCTGTCGAGCGCCAGGTCATCATACAACAGTATGTCTATGTCCAGCACGCGTGGCCCCCAACGCTCGCCCGCCGTTCGCCCGGCTTCCCGTTCGATACGTTTGCACTCCGCCAGCAATTCACCAGGCTCCAACCGCGTCTCAAGCAAAGCGGCCATGTTCATATAGTCGGGCTGGTCGAGTTTACCCCACGGCTTGCTGCAATACACGCTCGAAGTAGCGACTACCCTGGTGCCGTCAAGGGCATCTAAACTCAGCAGGGCGGCGCGCAAGTACGCTTCGCGGTCGCCCAGGTTCGAGCCAAGCCCCAGGCAGACGGTCGCCACGTCCTACTTCAAGCCCCTTACTATGGCATCGGCTATGCGGGCCACCTGCACGTTGTGGGCTACGTCGTGCACCCGCACTATCTCCGCGCCGTTGGCTATGGCGAGGGCTGTGGTGGCCCCTGTGCCTATTATGCGCTCCTCAGGGGGTGGTAGCTCACCGCCGGACGAGCGAGCCAGCACGCGGCCTATGAAGCTCTTGCGGGAGGTGCCCACCAGGATGCCGCAGCCGAGTGAGCGCAACTCACCCAGGCGGCGCAGCAGTTCCAGGTTGTGGTCCAGCGTTTTGCCGAAGCCTATGCCGGGATCGATCCATATCCGCTCTCTGTTTACCCCAGCCGATACCGCTTTGTCAACTCCCTCGCGCAAATAGGCCGTCACCTCGCCCAGCAGATCGTCGTAATGTGGATTTTGCTGCATGGTGCGCGGGGTGCCCTGGATGTGCATCAGCACCAGCCCGGCACCCGTTTCAGCAGCCACCGCAGCTATTTCCGGGTCGTCGCGCAATCCTGTGATGTCGTTGATGATGACCGCCCCCGCTTCCACCGCCCTCCTTGCTACCTCCGCCCTGCGCGTATCAATGGATATAGGGAGAGGCACACCACCTGCCGCGCTGAGCCGCTCGATTACCGGCAGGACGCGCCGCAACTCCTCCTCAACGCGCACCGGGTCCGAGCCGGGGCGGGTGCTTTCGCCGCCGATGTCCAGGATGTCGGCACCCTCCGCATGCATCCTTCGCGCCTGGGCCACTGCGGCCTCTACGTCGTCCCCCAGTGAGTCGCCGGAGAAGGAGTCGGGGGTCACGTTCAAAATTCCCATCACCAGCGTGCGCTCGCCCCTCGGCAAGGTGTAGGGTCCAAGTTGCAGGGGGCGCGGCTGAGAGGCAAGGTTAGCCAGTAAGGCCGAGATTTGCCTGCTCGCCTCGGGGAGGTCAAACCCCTGTGCGTGCAGCTTACCCACCAGGCTGTCGTACTGCTCGCGGGTGCCCGTAAGCAGCACCGAAGTGGTGTCACGCTCCAATGTGAGGCAGTCGTGGTGCACCGCGCAGTCGCCGCCGCGCGCCAGCATCTCCTGCTTGAGCACGTTCGCCGCCA
This sequence comes from Chloroflexota bacterium, assembly GCA_030913985.1. Classification (GTDB taxonomy): domain Bacteria; phylum Chloroflexota; class Chloroflexia; order QHBQ01; family JADMIH01; genus JADMIH01. The sequence goes on from JALZHI010000048.1 coordinate 7,687, forward strand.
CACAGGAGAGATTGTCCAGCTTCACCAATAGGAAGTCGGCCTTGGTGCCGATAATCCTTTGCCCCGGCTTCTGCGCGCCAACCAGGGCCAGTTCCGAGGCGATAGTAGCGTGGTCGGGAGTGATGAGCCGGGCGTTGTAGCTGGTTTCTTTGGTAGAAGTCATAGTGTTAGTGAGAACCTGAATCCTTGGGCGACCAACGCCTTACCCTGTCATTGTGAGTGCCGTTCCAACGAAAGAATGGCAATTGTTCGCCATTAGGTAGGGCAGATAAATGCGCGCCAGCCTAGCTCCAGTATCCCTGGGAGTAAAGCGTTTTCAGCCGGTGCAAGATCGCTCGAATGTGCCCCAGGTCGATCATCTCAGAGAAGTGGCCCTCCACGAAGCGGTCCTTGCGCACGTGCAGGGTGAGCAGCTTGCGCAACGTGTCGAGGTCGGCATCGCTGAGCAGGTCGGGATCGTTCACATACCTCCAGGCTTCGTCCTGCCAGGCTCCCCAATCGAACGGGACCACGAAGCCTGCGGAGGACAGCGTTCCGATGAAGCGCCCCACCTCCGGCGAATAGGTGACGTACAACATATACATGACCCCATCCTGCTCCTGCGGCGGCGTGACCGTATAAAGCGGACCTTGATCGGTGGACTCTAAGAGCGGAAGGAATGCAAGTACCAGCTCAACACCTTCTCTAGTGATCTCCGGTGCAGGTGGGTAGTCTCGCATAGTATTCTATTCTCCCCCACTGGCGCGCAGCGTCCGGCACACGCTACTTCTACCAACCAATGAAGCCTCACACTCACGAACCAAGAGCAGCAAGCCGCATCACGTTTCACGTTTCACGTTTCAGCCGCGCTGCCTAAGTTTCGCCTCCACCTCCGCCGGGTCTACCGTCGGGGCTTCGCAGATGTAGTTGCGGCAGATGTAGGCGGTGGCGTGGTCCCCTACCTGCGGACGGTCCGCCAGGAGCGGCACTATAGCAGCGGCACCTTCATCACTGGGGTAGGAGGCCGCGACTACCTTGTTGGGGGCGTAGGGCCTCCACACCGCCTGTAGCATCTGCTGCATCTCGCCACCCGGCAGGTCGCCTATGAGCGCCACCTCCACGGGCGAGCCGAGGTAGAAGTCCAGGGCACACAGCATACGCCCGAAGGCTGTAGGCGCTCGCCCTACTTTGTCCAGCAGGGGGCGCATCGTATCGACGGCATGCTGCACGTAATCAGGCTCTGTCGTGAGCAGGTAGAGCCTTATCAGGGCCTCGGCTGCCTCAGCATTTGCCGATGGGATGGCGTTATCGTACCACTCCTTGGGCCGGGCCACCAGCGCCTCGTGGAAGTTGGAGGTCGAGAAGAAACCGCCCGTAGCCCCATCTCGGAAGTGCCCTATCAGCGTGGTCACCAGGGACCGGGCCGCCGCGATCCACCGAGGCTCGAACGTGGCCTCATAGAGGGACACAAGGCCGTTGGCGTAGAAGGCATAGTCCTCCGCGAAAGCCTGGATGTGGGCACGTCCGTCCTTGTAGGTGCGATAGAGCCGGGTTTCGCCGCCTGTATCGTCAGCCTGCTCCACCATAGTTGACAGTATGAACTCGGCGTTGGCGATAGCCGTGGTCCGGTAGTCGTCCCGGCCCAGTATGCTGGCAGCTTCGGCAAAGGCGCGCAGCATCAGCCCGTTCCACCCCACAAGTATCTTGTCGTCCCTGCCTGGGTGCACGCGCTCTTCGCGGGCCTCGTACAGCGTTTGGCGGCTGCGCTGCACAATGCCTTCCAGGACATCGGGGTCTATGTTGGCCTGGGTGGCTAGCTCTTGCAGCGGGCGCGACAGGTGGAGGATGTTGTGCCCCTCGAAGTTACCACGCTCGGTCACGTCGAACAGCATGTTGAACACCCTGCCGTCTTCTTCGCCCAGCACCTCAATAATCTCCTGGGGCGTCCAGACGTAGAACTTGCCCTCCTCGCCTTCGCTGTCCGCGTCCTGGGTCGAGTAGAAGCCACCCTCATCCGAGGTCATCTCGCGCATCACGTAATCGAGCGTTTCTTCGGCAATGCGCCTGTAGAAGCCGTTGCCGGTAACCTGGAAAGCGGCCAGGTAGACGCGGGCGAGCTGCGCGTTGTCGTACAGCATCTTCTCGAAGTGGGGCACCAGCCACACGTCGTCCACCGAGTAGCGATGGAAGCCGCCGCCTACCTGGTCGTACAGGCCGCCGAGGGCCATCTTCTGCAACGTAAGCTCGGCAAGGGCCAGCAGGTCCGGGTTGCCGGTGCGCCTGTAAGCCTTCAGCATGAACTCCAGGTTCATCGGCTGGGGGAACTTGGGCGCGCCATGCGTGCCGCCGTTCACCCGGTCCATCTGGGTCAGCATGTTGCGTGCGGCATCGTCTAAAATCGACGGATTCGGCTCGATGCGGGCGGGTTCTACCGCCATGCTGCTCTGCAAGAAGCCCCTCATCTCGCGGGCGCTCTGGACCACCTTCTCTCGTTGCTCGTAGTATGCGCGGGAGACCGCGACCAGGACCTGCGGGAAGCTCATCATGCCATGCCGGGGCGTGGGCGGGAAGTACGTCCCCCCGAAGAAGGGCACCCCCTCTGGCGTGAGAAAGACCGTCATGGGCCAGCCACCGTGCCCGGTCATCGCCTGCACCGCGTCCATGTAGACCGAGTCGAGGTCGGGTCGCTCCTCCCGGTCCACCTTGATGCTCACGAAGTGCTGGTTCATCAACGCAGCGATCTCTGGGTTCTCGAACGACTCGTGCTCCATAACGTGGCACCAGTGGCACGCCGAGTAGCCAATGCTCAGTAGAATCGGCTTGTCCTCGGTCGTGGCGCGTTCGAGCGCCTCTGGCCCCCAGGGGTACCAGTCAACGGGGTTGTCCTTGTGCTGTAGCAGATAGGGACTCGTCTCGGCGGCAAGTCTGTTAGGCATGCGTCTATATCCTCCTGCGTATGCAGTCAGCAATCTTTGAGCCAACCCCCTATCAGACGAACAGACTGGCGAGAGAAGCCACTCCCATGCCCGCGATGATGACGCCGGACGCCCTGTTGACCCACACCACGGAGCGCCGATTGACCCGCGACCGCAATATGCCGACCACCCCACTCAGAATGAGCCACCAGAAGGCCGAGCCGAGAAACACCCCGAGCACCAACAGCGCCGATGATCCATAGTCCCGCGCCTCCCCGACCATACCGAATCCCGCGAAGATGGCGGTGAACGACAAGATGGTAGTCGGGTTCGCCAGCGTGAGCAGGAAGGTGGACGCATAAGCCCCCAGCAGACCCCGCCCGGACCCGGCAGCGCCGTTCTCCGGCGGCAGGCTCGTGAAAGTACGTACGCCCAGGTAGCAAAGGAACAGTCCGCCGAGCAGACGCAGCCATAGTTGTTGGCTCAACAGCAGGCCGGAAATGAAGGTCAGGCCGAAGGCGGCCACCCCGCCGTACATCATGTCTGCGGTGGCCGCGCCCAAGCCGGAGGCCAGCCCGTAGCTCCTGCCGTCCGCCAGGGTGCGCCGGATGCAGAGTACCCCTATCTGCCCCACCGGGGCTGCTATCGAAAAGCCGAGCACTAGGCCTTGAATTAGATGCGCTGTCCCAATTAGGTGTCTCCTTTCGCTAAACAAAAAAGCCGCCCGACCATCTGAGGTCCGGCGGCACCGATGACTGCTGAAGAGTAAGCGCGACTACCCGGACCTCCAGGTGTAGGTCTGGTTGCGCTGCTGCACGTTGCCTATTATCAAACTCTTGCTGTTCACAGTCTGCATCCCAATGACCGGAGGTTGATTACGCCGTCGCGTGCTTCCAAGCACTTACAGAACTTCAGCAGGATTATACCACAGGTACATGGAAGTTCCTACCACCTAGAGATGTACTGTTACGCTGTATCCTTGGCGGTGATACCAGCACCAAAGCCCCTACCTTGTCATTCTGAGCGAAGCGAAGAATCAGGTGGGTAGGGATGCTGTTGCATTACGGTGCCCAACTCCCGCCTCTGTCAGTCTGAGCGCAGCGAAGAATCTCGTCCTACATGAAGGTGTCACCCTTTCCTGCGGAAGAGAGTCGCATGAGGAAGGTTGTATTTGGATGGTGTTGGACGAGATTCTTCGCTAAGCTCAGACTGACAGAGGCGGGGGCTTTGGTCCTAGAATTCAACGGCCTAACTACCCACCTGATTCTTCGCTGCGCTCAGAATGACAAAGGGGGCTTTGGGTGCTGGTATCCAACATGAGCACAGCCGACTCGTGACGGTACTGAGACCTCTTAGAGAAATGCTGGTGGCGCGTCAAGGCAAGAAGCTTGGTTCCGGTTCCGCTGCTGAGGTTGCTTCCAGGCTCCTGAACTGGGTGCGGTACAGCTCGGCGTATAGGCCGTTTCGCGCCAGCAGTTCGGCGTGGGTGCCCTGCTCCACGAGCCGCCCCTTGTCCAGCACCAGGATGACGTTCGCCGCCAGCACGGTAGACAGCCGGTGCGCTATCACGATGGACGTGCGGCCTACCATGAGCCTCGCCAGCGCCGCCTGTATGAGCGCCTCCGACTGAGAGTCGAGGGCGGACGTTGCCTCGTCCAGCACCAGGATGCGAGGGTCCTTGAGCAACACACGGGCGATCGCCAACCGCTGCTTCTCGCCACCCGACAGCCTGTAGCCACGCTCCCCCACGATCGTGTCGTAGCCGTCGGGCATCGACATTATGAAGTCGTGGATGTTGGCCGCCCTGGCCGCCTCCTCCACCTGCGCGTCGGTGGCGTCTGGCCGCGCGTAGAGCAGGTTGGCGCGTATGGTGTCGTGGAACAGATACGCCTCCTGCGTGACCATGCCAATCTGCCGGGAGAGCGATTCCAGCGTCACCTCGCGAATATCGAGGCCGTCAATGGTGATGCTGCCGGAGGTGGGGTCGTACAGACGCGGCAGGAGATACGTAATGGTGGTCTTGCCCGCGCCGGACGGTCCCACCAGCGCCGCCAACTGGCCGGGTGCCACGTTGAAGCTGATATTACTCAGGGCGTACCGCGACTCTCTAGCCGCCCCATCCGGCATATCCTCTGCTGCCTGCGCCTGTGCGGGTCTGCCGTTACCCCTCCCATTGGCAGAGGTGGCGGGTAGAGCCTCACCGGACGGAGCGCTCCTGGGCTTGCGGTCAGCCAGACTGAGGGCCGCAGCCGGGGCTTGCCCAAGTCGCTGCACCTCCGAAAGCACCGCACGCACGCGTTGCGTGGCTCCGTCCCCGGCCACGTAGCTAAACGACACGTCCTCAAAGCGCACATCACCCTGGACCTCGCGCAACTCGACCGCTCCCGGCTTCTCCTGTATCTCCTCAGGCAGGTCGAGCACCTCAAAGACGCGCTCGAAGCTCACCATCGAGGTGGCGAACTCCACTCGGGCGTTGGTCAGGCTGGCGATGGGGCCGTACAATTGACCTAGATAAAACGAAAAGGCGACTATTGTGCCTACCGTGAAGCCTGTACCGCTGATGACCAGGTAACCACCCACCCAGAATACCAGCGCCGTCCCTACCGCACCACTGAGGCTGAGGCCCAGGAAGAACCACCTGCCGATGAGCGCCTGCCGCACGCCGATGTCACGCACCCTGGATGCCCGGTCGGCAAAACGGTCCGACTCGTCCTTCGAGCGCCCAAAGATCTTCACCAGCAACGCCCCACTCACGTTCAACGTCTCGTTCATCATGGCGTTCATCTCGGCGTTGAGGGAAAGCTGCTGGCGTACGATACCGCGTAGGATGTTTCCTACACGGCGAGCCGGGACGATGAAGAGGGGCAGGATAACAATGGAGAGTAAGGTCAGCCGCCATTCGAGCGACACCATGACCGTCAGCGTGATGATGACGCCCATCAGGTTGGAGACTATATCGACCATCGTGCCCGAGACGGCTCGTTGCGCTCCAACCACGTCGTTGTTGAGACGCGACATCAACTCGCCGGTCTTGGTGTTGGTGAAAAAGCGTAGCGACATGCGTTGCATGTGATCGAACAGGGCACACCGCAGGTCGAAGATGATCCCCTCGCCTATCTGCGAACCGAGGTGCCTTTGGAGCACACCAATCAGGCCGGAGGCAAGAGGTGCTCCAACTATACCGAGCACAAGCCAGTTGAGCATGCCTACGTCCCGCGTAGGTATCGCTACGTCGATGAGGCTGATAAGCAGGAGCGGCTGCAAGCTTGTGAGCAGAGACACGCCAAAGATGGTGGATAGCATGAGGGCGATGCGACCCCGGTAAGGTCGGGCATAACCACCCACACGCCTCAACAGGGCGCGGCTAACCTGCGGCTTATCTTGAGCCGGGTCGTGCCGTATGTAGCTCCACCAACCTGCACCGTGGTCCATGCTTGAATTATATACGCTGGACGACAGCGTGCCGAATCGCTGAAGCCAGCCGCAATCAGCAGCCTAGCAAGCAGCACAGCGTCGTAGCGGGTTAAATCAAAAAGCCTCGACAAATCCGAAGATTCCTCAAGGCTTTTCTTTCTCCGTAGGCTCAACACCTTCGAAGTGAGAACATCTTACATCCATATTGCCGCTTTGTCAATAGGCGAATCGAGGCAATTTTCGGAGGGGACGATGGACGATAGACGATAGACGATGGACAATTGGAGTCCCGCCATCGTCTATCGTCCATCGTCCGTCGTCCCGGCAAGCCCATGCTCCATCGCGTAGCGGGTGGCCGCCGTGCGGGTGGTGATGTTCAGCTTGCTGTAGATGGAGCGGAGGTGGGCCTGCACTGTGCGGGTGCTTAGCACCAGCCGGTCGGCCACCTGCGCGTCGGTGAGGCCCTCGGCTATCAACTGCAACACCTCAATTTCACGCCGGGTCAGCCCTTGAGGGTTCTCGCCGGTTATCGTGCCTGACGGTTCGTTAGCTTCGGCGCGAGACGGCTGGTGGGACCACGCGTTCGTGATAGCACCTTTGCCGCCAAGCTCCTGGAACAGGTGGAGGCTTTCTTCGCGGAGAGCGGCGGCGCGCTCGTGATCGCCCTGCGCTCGCACTACGTCGCCCAGATTGTGCAGCGTCCAGGCGAGCATCCACTTGTCGCCCACCGCACGCTGGATTTCGATAGCTTCTTCGAGGCGCTGCCGGGCGGTGGCGTAATCGCCCGCGCGCAAGGCAATGTGGCCGAAGTGGCTAAGTTCCAGCGCCACGCCCCAGCTATGCCCCACCTCCAGGTACAGCGACAGGCTCTCGCGGTGCAGTTCTTCGGCCCGGCTGTGTTCGCCCCGCTCCCGCGCCACCTCCCCCAGGAAATCTAGAGACAAGGCGAGGCCCCACTTGTCGCCATGCTCGCGGAAGAGCGCCGCGCTCTCCTCCCCAAGGTCACCGGCGCGCGGCTCTCCAAGCTGCTGTGCGACCCGCCCCAGGAAAGTGAGAGCGAAGGCGGTGCCCCGCACATCGTTGAGAGTGCGCCACATCGAAAGGCCCTCCTCCAGTCGCGTCCGAGCCACCGGGTAATCGCCTTGGAGGTAAGCGACGACGCCTGCCGCGCTCAGGGCCTTGGCCCGCGCTACCGTGGGTGTCGAGTTGCCTTCCAGTGCTAGGATTCTCTCCAGCCACGTGCGGCCCTCGCTCAGGTAGCCCCTGAAATACCAGAACCAGACGAGCGACCCGGCCAGCCGCAAGCCCAGCCGCCGGTCAGCTTCTCTAGGTGAAGTCCAGCCCCAATCGAGTGAGGCGCGCAGGTTGTCGTGCTCGCGTTCCAGTCGCTCAAGCCAAACCGGCTGGCTCTCGGTAAGGAGGTCGTTTTCCGTGCCCTCCGCCAGGTCTGTGTAGTACGAGAGCAAGCGGCTGCGCACCTGGGCTGCCTCTCCCGTTTCATCTAGTCGTTCCAGGGCGTAGTGCCTTATCGTCTCCAGCATGCGGTAGGAGGCAACTCCCTCCCGCTCGTCCACGATCAAGAGCGACCTGTCGACAAGCTGAGAAAGCAGGTCAATAGTCTCGAACTCGTCCACCTCCAGGCCGGACACTGCCTGCGCCGCCTCCAGGGTAAAGCCTCCCGCGAACGCAGACAGCGACATGAGCACCACCCGCTCCGGCTGGGACAACAACTCGTAGCTCCAGTCCATCACGGCCTGTAGCGAGCGGTGGCGGGGCGAGGCGCTCCTGCTGGTGGTGGAGAGCAGCCGGAACCGCTCGTCCAGTCTCTCCACGATCTGCCGCACCGACAGCACCCTGGTACGCGCGGCAGCAAGCTCTATCGCCAGCGGTAGGCCATCCAGCTTCGTAACCAGCTCCACCAAAGGCTGAACGTTATCCTGGCTCACAAGGAAGTCTGAGCGAATGGCCGAGGCCCTGTCAATGAAGAGGCGCAACGCTTCGTACCGGCCCAGTTCTTCAGGCGGCGGGAGTTGGTTCGCACCCGGCAGCGACATTGACGGCACGCGGTGGGACACTTCGTAGTCGAGGCCGAGCGGCTGCCTACTGGTGGTGAGGATTCGGAGGTCGGGGCACGCGTTCAGCAGCCGGTCTGCCAGTTCGGCGCAGGCCTCCACCAGGTGCTCGCAATTATCCAGCACGAGCAGGGCTTTCGAGGGCAACAATGAGGTCGCCAGCGTGTCGAGTAGAGGCCTGCCGGGTTCTTCGCGGACCCCGAACAGCGCCGCCACTTCCTGCGCGGGGAGCGCCGGGTCGGATATGGACGCAAGCTCCACCAGCCACACGCCTTCCGGGTACTCGTCAGCGACACAGGAGGCCACTTCGAGGGCGAGACGCGTCTTGCCGCTGCCGCCGGTGCCGGTGAGGGTCAGCAGCCTGGAGCGCGCGAGTAGCTTGAGTACTTCGTCCTTTTCGCGTTCTCGGCCCACGAAACTGGTAAGTCGTTGTGGCAGGTTGTTTGGGGACGCCAATAGTGCCTCCTCTGGTCAATACAATTATACAGCTATGCAGCCGCCGCGCCCGCCTTACATTCTCCCAGGTCATTGAGTCTAGGCAAAATTACCTACCTACCTGCGCACTCCGAAATAGGTGCATTTGCCGTAGCCCCCTTGCGAGCACAAGGCTAGAGTGTATACGGGACCGACTCCCCTTCATTTGCTGCAACCACGATGAATGACCAACGGAGGACAAGGCGCGATGAACAACCCCCCAGATGCTTACCTGCTCCATCGAGTAGATGCTCTCGAAAGGACAGTTGGCGAGTTGCAACAGGCAATCATACGCGCGGGTTTCTTACCTGAACCTATAGCAAGACAGGAGGAACCGAGACGCGAGACGCCAGTTGCTACTGAAAGCCCTCCAGAAAGAAGTGAAGTGCTCCCGCCGCCAAGTGTGGAGAGTGCTAACGTCAAAACCGCCCCTGTACTTCGTAACACTGAGGCTTCTGGATTGGAAATCTGCCCATTCTGCAAGCTGCAAAATGCTATCGATGCTCCGTTATGCCGGTGGTGTGGAGAACCCTTACCCTCCTCATTGGGGCTGCCTCCTGTCACTTCCGAGGCCGTAACTCCCTACATCAGAGCGGCAGCGAGTCAGGTGGAAAGACCCCTCACTCTGCGGGCCAGGGTTAAGAACGCACAGGCCGAGCAAGCTTCGACTGGCGTTACGCCCCCACAGGAGCCGACCAGCTACAACGAGGACAGCAAAGAGCAAACACCGGCACGGGAGCCGTTCAGGCTGCAATTTGATGTTCTGAGGAGCGCCGAGTTCTGGCTGAACAAGGTGGGGATCGTGCTCTTCCTCTTCGGCGTGATATTCCTGTTCAGGTACGCAATGGACAGGCAATGGCTCAACGAACAGGCACGGGTAGGCGCAGGCCTGCTGTTAGGCAGCATATTGTTAGGCTTCGGGTTGCGCCTGCATGAGCAGCGGCGACACCTGGCCCAGGTGCTTCTTGGTGGCTCAGTAGCCACTTACTATATTACGGGATACGCAGCCTATAACCTGTTCCCAAGCCTGCAAGTGCCCTACGCAACAGCACTCGGTTACATGCTGGTGATTACCCTGCTGGCCTTTGTGCTGTCCGTCTGGCGAAGCGCGTTGCCGCTGGCGATCATTGGCGTAACCGGCGGCTTGCTCAGTCCTTTTGCGCTCAGCTTCAGCACCGTGCAGGTGCCGGGCCTCATCATGTACAGCTCTTTGATAGTGGCGGGCACCAGCGCCATCTATCTGATGCGGGGGTGGCGGTCGCTCCTGTGGTGCACCTGCAACGCCGGGCTTGCCGTCTTGATGGTGGCACAGGGCATCAGCCTTTCGAAATGGGGCTACTCCTGGCCGGTGCCACACCCGGCAGCCATGCTCGACCGGGCCTACCTGCAAGGGGGCATCATCGTGGGCCTGTTGGCCTTCTGGTTGGTCCCGGTGGCTCACCAGGTCCTATGGCGCAAGAACCCGGCTCGCTGGCAGCGTCCGGCGCTCGACGTTGGAAGGTACCCGGTGCTGCACAAGCTCGGAGATATGCACGTCCACCTGCTGGCCGCGCTGGTACCTCCGGTCTGCCTGCTCTGGTCGTGGGAAATCTGGTTTGTCAACTGGGGCGGCGGTCCTGGCGTCAAATACTGGGACGCATGGGGGTTGTTGAGCCTTCTTGGCGCGGCGGTAATGCTTGGCGCGTTCCTGGTGCTACGCCGCGCCGAACGAGGGCTTGCCTACACACACGCGCTACTCGGCGTCGGGTTAGTCACGCTGGGGCTTGTGCAGTTACTCGAGGGCAACTTATTGTTCCTTGCGCTCGCGGTGGAGGGGCTGGCGCTGCTCCTTGTTGCCTGGCGGTACTCCGATAGGGGCATGGAGTTGTGCGGGCACGCCCTTTTCACCGCCGCGGGCGTGTGGCTCATACCCAGGTTGACGGCAGTCCTGGGTGATGCGGCACCGTTCTTCAACGTCCGCGCACTGTTCGACCTGGCCGTGCTGGGGCTTGCGCTGCTTGCCTCCTTCGTGGTCGCAAGGCAGGAGACTCGCCTGGTCTATCGCAGTCTGTTCCACCTGGCGGTAATTGCCTGGCTCTGGCGGGAATTGCATACGCTGCCCAACGGCGAGGGATTGATGATGCTCGCCTGGGGAGGATACGCCCTGCTACTTCACGCCGTCGCAAGACGCATACCGGACCAAGTAAGCGCGACCGGCACCACTGTAGCGGCCCACTTCGCCCTGGACGCCGCCCTGGGTGTCCTAGCGTTCCGCCTGGCAACCGGGTTGGAGGGGGCCAACCCGATACTCAACGAAAAGGCGGGGATCGACCTGCTCTTCATGGGCCTTGCTTTCGGCGTTTCGTTCCTGGTGAAGCAGCAAGGAATCGCCAGTGCATATCGGGCCATCGTGCATGCTGCGGCACTGGGTTGGCTCTGGCGCGAGTCTACCGTTTTCGACATGGACCAGGGATACCTGATGCTGCGATGGGCGCTCTATCTCGGTATGCTGGCGCTCGTCTCCCATAAGGTGCGCGACACCGTGATGCTGTGGTTCGTAAACTGGGCCTGGGTGCCAATCGCATATATGTTGGCGATGAGGTTCCAGTCGGTCAGGTGGAGCGGACCGCCTTTCCTGAACGCGGACGCGATTGTGGACGCTGCTGTTATCGCTATCGCCTTCGCCGTGCAGATGGTAGCGCAACCCAGGTGGGCTGTCTTTGTATTTCGTATCGCCGGGCACGCCGGGGTGCTTTGCCTCCTGTGGCGAGAGCTATGGACGCTACCCCAAGGCGACGGCATCGTCATGGTCGCCGGGGCTGCATACCTGGTGGGCGTGCTGCTGCTTTCCCGGGAGCTGGCGGACGTGGCAACGGCACAATCAGCGAACATTGCCTTCGCGGGTGTGGGCATGCTGCTCCTCGCCCGCCTCATGGGGCAGCCTGAGGGGCTGGCGTTCGCTAATTGGACCCTCCTGCTTGATGTGGCGACCATTGCGCTGGCGGTGGGTGCCTCCTTCCTTTGCCGTCCCTCAGAGGCTGCGCTGGGTTACAGGCTCGTGTCGCATTTCGCCGTGCTGCTCCTCTTCTATAGAGAGCTACACGGGCTTGAATACGGGTTCGACATGGTTATCCTCGCATGGACCGCCTATGCTGCGTGCCTCTACTTCCTGGGACGGAGAGTGCGGGACGAAGCCACCTTGCTGAGTGGTTACGCCATCTTCGGGGCAGCCGGAGCCTGGCTACTATCGAAGATCGTGTTCGGGCTACTGGCGGTGAACCCTGACGCCCCCGCAGTGCTCACCGTAAGAGGCCTGGCGGACCTGGCGGTCATTGCGCTAGGCGTGGCGGTATATCTCTTCCCGGCGGTCCGCAACAGCAGAATCAGGCTTGCTCATGGGCTTTGGCTTCACCTGACGTTCCTTGGCTGGATGTGGCAGGAACTGGGTCTGCTGGAGAGCGGCAACGCCTACGTGACGATTGCCTGGGGCATCTATGGCATCTCGGTGGTGATAGCGGGTTTCGTTATGGACCGCAATCTGCCTGTGATGCTCTGTGGGATAACGACCCTGTTTGCGATAGCTGGTAAGCTGTTCGTCATCGACCTGCAATACCTAGGCACCATCTGGCAGATCATGCTCTTCCTCGGCTTCGGAGGCTTCTTCCTAGTTGTAAGTTACGGCTTCCAGAAGTACGTGCTGGGGAAAGGAGAAGCGCCCGGCCAACGTCAAGGACCCGCTGTGGGAGAGACTACACCCCGGCAAGCCCCAGAGAAAGGTTAAGAACAAAGGGCGGGTCCTGGCAGACAGGGGCACCTAAGCAGGCTTCTCCGGCTTAAGGCCCGCCCACAATCCCCATAGCGCGATCAAGCCGATCTCGGCTATTGCATCAAGAAGATATACCGGCCTGATACGCTTCTGCGCGACATATATTATGTCAATCGCTGCCAGTCCAGCCGCGCTGCCCACCGCCAGCAACGGCACCTCAGGCACAGGCTCGCCGCGCTTTCCCGCTAGCCCCAGCACGGCTCCTATGGCGACTATGAGCACGCCCACCGTCTTGACGAGCCAGATATCGACCTTCGGCCCCGTAACCTTCTGAAAGCTTTTGATGCCAACGATGGCCCACAGGCCTGTGATAGCGTAGTAGACTGCCTGCACCCAGGACAGCAGCGAGTACAGCTTGCGGTAGCCCTGCTCGTCAGGCTTATCAAGTGGTATGCGGCTCATGGGATGTTATTACCTCGTAAGTCGGAAGTGTAAGTATAAAGTGCCAGAATGATGAGTGCGCCCGCAATCCGGCGGCAGAGTCGGTCCTTGTCATTTCGAACGGAGTGAGAAATCTCGTCCCTTGGCATCCAAGTAACACCTTTCCTTCAGCCACAACGTACCATGAGAAAGAGGGAATATCTCAGTTAAGGACGAGATTTCTCACTCCGTTCGAAATGACAAGTGCGGGCTGATGCGCTCGCGCCCACTCTTTTTTCGTCCGCCATTTCCTAATCGCCAAAAACATTCTCGTGACAGGATATGTACTTTACAGAGGGAGAGTTAGGCCCACCAGTCCCGTTACGAAGCTAGTCCAGATAGGAGCCGCCCTGTACCGCCTGGCAGACGTGCAGGGCCGCGTTTCGCCCGGTCTGCTGCCGGTATTCCTCGACCACCAGCCGCTGGAATTCGGCCAGGTGCTCGGCCTGCACTATGTTCACCGTGCAGCCGCCGAAGCCGGCACCCGTCATGCGGGCACCCACCACGCCGGGTGCGCGGCTGGCAAGCTCCACTAACAGGTCTAGCTCCTTGGAACTGACTTCGTAATCGTCTCGTAGGCTGTAGTGAGATGCATATAGTAGCTCCCCGAAGCGGCGCAGGTTGTCTCCACGGCCCAACCCCTCGCGCATCAGGGCCACGGCTTCCAGAGTGCGCTCGTTCTCACCCACCACGTGGCGAGCGCGTCGGTAGAGCAGTTCCAGCAGCTTCGGTTTCTGCGCTTCCAACTGCGCCAGGCTCACGTCCCGTAACTGCGCCCCGCCGGGTAGGTCCAACTCAGCCTGCAAAATCTGCATCGCCTCGGCGCATTCAACCGTGCGCTGGTTGTAGGCGCTGCCCGCCAGCGTGCGAGGGGCCGCGCTGTCCACCGCCACCACCTTGTAGCCAAGCTCCTCGAAGCCGAGGGGCACCACTTCGTACTCCAGGCTGCGCGTGTCGATCAGGAGAGCCGAATCGGTCTGGCCCAACGCGGATATGAATTGGTCCATGATGCCGCTCTTGACGCCCACGAACTCGTTTTCGGCCCGCTGGCAGGTGAGAGCCAGCGTCTCGCCCTTTAGCCGGACGCCCGCCAACCGGGTGAAGACCAGCGCAGACGCTACCTCAATGGCCGCCGAGCTACTCAGGCCCGCCCCTTCCGGCACGTTGCCTTCGATTACGAGTTGCGCGCCCGTAATCTGCCCTAGGCTCAGGTGCCCCCGCTCCTCTAGCGCCGAGGCGACCCCTCGAACGTAGTTGCTCCAGCTTTTGTCTTCGTCTTCGAGGTGCGTGATGTCGTCCAGGCTGAAGGTGTCCCGGTTGCCGTAGTTGAGCGACACCATCTCGACCCGGCGACCCTCCGGCAGGGACAGGGCGGCTACCAGCACGGTGCGGTCGATTGCCACCGGCAGCACGAAGCCGCCGTTGTAGTCGGTGTGCTCGCCTATGAGGTTGACACGGCCGGGCGCGCGGGCAATGAACTCTGGGGGTGCCCCAAAAGCCTCCTCAAAAGTGGCGCGCAGCCTCGTGGCGCGGGCGCTCTCGTCGATCTCATCCTGCCGGTTCGCTTCCTCGTCCATCACCTGCTCCTCTCCCCCTGGACCTGTCCTTCGCCTACTCGCTCCGGGCCACCGTACAGGTACCGGAACTCGGGCTGTGGCGCTTCCGCCAGGGTGCCTATCGACTCGGCTGGGTTAGCTACATAAGCACGAAACTGCTCCACCAGTGGCGTGGCCGCCCATCTGGGACCTCCCGCTTGCCCAAACCTGTAAAGCCCTAACTCCAACCTGTACTGGTCCACCGGACCGCGTCCCAAGCGATAGCTCCAGTCGATCATTGTGAAGATCGGGAACCATGTGTAGCCCAGCACCGGCACACCCTGTCCGCGCAGGGCCTTGATCGCCTGGACACCTTCCTGGAGCCAGTTGGCGCGCACCCGGTTGGAGCCTCGCGCGCTGGTCTCGGTCACAATCACCGGGGCTTGATACCTCTCGTGGTAGCTGGCAATCATCTCCGCGAACCCCACGCCCTGGCGCTCTATCTCCCTGTAACTGAGCTTGCCCTGGCGGTTGATGTACAACTGCTTGGTGGACCACTGCGGGTAGAAGTTCAAGCCCAGCACGTCCAGGCTTATGCCATTTCCCCTCAATCGCGCCAGGTCATCAGGCGGCACACCGTTGCGCACCAACCAGGGGAACAACTGGTGCTCGACATCCACCCGGCCCGTAATTAGGTCGTAGCAGATGAACCTGCGTAGCTGGTCCTCCATCGCCAACCGCTCCAGGTCGGGACGCTCGGCCCGCACGATGCCCGCCGCCTCCACGTGCACCATGATTGATTGGGGGTCGATCTCCTTGATGGCGCGCACGGTGGAGACTATGCCCTTCGCTAGTTGCACCATAACCCGCAGGTAGCCCTGGTCGCCGCGCAGGTATGGAGGCCACAACCCACGCCGCCCGCACATGAGGGCGTTCACCAGCGGCTCGTTGAGGGGCGTGTACCACCTGACCAGCCCCTTGTAACGTTGCGCGAACTCGGCGGCATAAGCGGTCACGGCGGCGGGATAGTCGGGGTTGTCGAACTCGCGGTGGAGCCAGAACGGGCAGCCATAGTGCATCAGGTCGACGATAGGGGTGATGCCAAGCTCGTCCACCATGTATGGCAGCACTTCGTCTATCCACCGCCAGTCGAACCTGCCCCGTTGAGGCTCGACTTTGTACCAGGGGATGCCCCAGCGCAAGGCCCTCAGCCCCAGCCCTTTCGCCAGCGCCAGGTCTTCCCGCCAGTGCTCGTAATGGCCGATTAGCTCGTACTCGTCCATGCTGCGGTGGCCTGGGCGCGTCTGGGGCACAAAGGTGTCCTCGATGCCCCCGGCCCAGATGAACTCCTCAGGGCCATGTCCGGGCATGCCGAGGAGAGGTCGCGTGTATCCAGTAGGTGTAGTCATGGCTGTTGAATTACTTCCTTCAGTTGTTAAGGTTGTGGCTATGGTGTGTTTGTATTCGGGCCGCTGTAATGCTGCTCCGACTGCTCTCGGAGGCGTTGGGCTGCCGACTCAGGCGTGATGTCCCGCTGAGGCTCGCCCAGCAACTCGAAGCCTACCATGAACTTCCGCACCGTGGCGGAACGCAGCAAGGGTGGGTAGAAGTGGGCGTGCAGGTGCCACTCCGGGTGAGGCGTGCCGTCGGTGGGCCGCTGGTGGAAGCCCATCGAATAGGGGAACGACACCTTGAAGAGGTTGTCGTACCGGGTGGTGAGCCGCTTGAGAACGTCGGCAAGCCCGCTCCGCTCCTCATCATCCAGGTCTGTGATGGCCCCTACAGGACGGCGGCTGACCAGCATGGTCTCGAACGGCCACACCGCCCAAAAGGGTACGAGGGCGACAAAGTACTCGTTTTCAACCACCACCCGCGTGCCCTCCTGAAGCTCCAGCGCCAGGTAGTCCGCCAGGAGCGTGCGCCCCTTCTCGCGGAAGTAGTCGTGCTGCGATTTGTACTCACGGGCCACGTTCAGGGGCAGGTGCTCGGTCGCCCAGATCTGGCCGTGGGGGTGAGGGTTGCTAGCGCCCATCATGGCACCCCGGTTCTCGAATATCTGCACGTAGCCGACCGATGGAATGGCCCCGAGGTCTTCGTACTGCTCGGACCAGGCGTCCACCACGCGGCAAAGGTCGTCCCGCTCCATCTCGGCCAGCGTCAGGTCGTGTCGCGGCGAAAAGCAGACCACCCGGCTGGTGCCACGCTCGCTCCGCGCCACCAGCAAGCCTTCTAAGTTGTACTCTCCCGGTGGGGTCTCCGGTAGGAGCGCGGCGAAGTCATTGGTGAAGACGAAGGTGTGCTCGTACTCAGGGTTGCGCACGCCGCCCGCACGCTCATTGCCGGGACACAGGTAGCAGGTAGGGTCGTAGCGCGGGCGTTCCTCGGGGCTGGGCGTTTCCACCTGCCCCTGCCACGGGCGCTTGGTGCGATGGGGGGATACGAGCACCCACTCCCCGCTGAGAGGGTTGTACCGCCGGTGCGGGTGGTCGCTCAGGTTGAACGCGTCGTCGGGCATCGGCCTCGATACCTCCAATTGCAATACACAACTTCCCTGCTTCGTCAGGAGCTACGACTTCGAGCCCCAGGCTCCCACACGGCGCGGATGCGGGCCGCGGCTTGAGGGTCCGCAAGCTCGCCAACGGTGTCAGCCACGGGCGTGTTGATGAGCCGCTTGTAAAGGTCCACCAGCGCGGTGGGCGTGCGGACCAGCTTGTCGCCCTCCCACTCCAGGCTCCACATGCCGCAGGGATTCACGTTGTAGTTACGCACCCGCAACGCCGAGTCCCAGTCAACGTGGTCGATTGCGCCGTAGTAGGTCAGACCAGCAACCGGCACACCGTTGGCGCGCGCCTTCTTCGTCTCCGCGATGATATTCTCGAACCAGCGCACCCTGTGCTCCACCTCGCCACCCACGTTGGTCTCGGCCAGGATAACGGGGATGCCGTTGTAGCGGGACGAGTACTGCCGGGTCATCTCCGCCCAGCCGAACATGCGCTCCTCGTCCACTTGCTCGTCTATGCGCTCGCCGTTGGGACCGAGCCGAAGCTGGTGTTCGGAGTGCCTGTAGTAGTCCAGGCCCAGGATGTCGAGCCTGACGGGGTTCTCCAGGAACCAGTTTAGCTCCCATTCTTCCACTCCGTGGCGCAGCATGTAGTCCCACATCTGGTGCTCGCGGTTGACCAGCCCCTGGTACATGTCGTGCACCAGGAAGCGCCGCTCCGAGCGAAACGCGGCCTCCTCCGGGAACGCGCCGTCCACCGAATGGTAATACTCGCACGTATCCGCGATCATCATCAGGGCGTCGGGCTGCACCCGCCTGATTTCGGCCATGGAGCGGGCAAGCCCTTCCGCGACGTTCTTGAAGGCGCGTACTGCGTTGCGGTCGCCCCTGAGGAAGGGATACCAGATGGCCCACTCCGCGCCAAAGGAGGCCTCTATGTACGGCTCGTTGGTGGGCGTGTAGTAGAGCAGGTGCGGGTACCGCTGGACGAACGCCTTGGCGTACCAGCCCTGTATCTCCCCGAAGATGGGGTTCATGATCCCACCCTCAATCCAGGTGGGCGTTCCGAAGTGGAACAGGTCGATGATCGGGGTGATGCCAAGCGCGCCCATCAGGTCGATAGCCTGGTCGGTCCAGCTCCAGTCGTACTTGTGCGGCCCGGTGTTGACCAGGTGCCAGGGGATGCCATAGCGGATCGTGGTGATGCCCGTGTCCCGCACCCGTACGAGGTCGCTGGCCCACCAGCGGAGGTGCTGGGTCTGCTCGAGTTCGTCCGTGCCGACCTGCGGAAAGGCGGCGCACTCAAAGCCGGTCATCCATTGGAAATCAGTGTTGCTCATGGGTACCATCCAGGGGGAGTATAGACGCGTAACTACTGCAAAATATATGCCGTGCCGCCCCAGGGAGCAAAGCACGGCATATATTGGTCTGAGTAGTGGCGATGTTGCTCGCCACTACTCGGTTGGATGTTTACACCTACCTCCTGGCGGGTGTCTGGCAGTTGGGGAAGAAAGCGTTAGCAGCAATCTTCGCCATCTGTCCTCTTGTGGTGTTCTCGTTGTACCGGAAGCATGGTGCTCCTGTCTCTGGGCACCTCGACGCCTCTCCATACCCTGAGATGATGCCTCTACCCGCCAGCCGCTCTATGTATACCCAGAACGGGCTGTCCTGGTCTACGTCTGTGAACGTCTGCCGGTCTGAGGGTACGTCCTCCTCGAACCCTGCCGCTATAGACACGATCTTGGAGATCTGCCCCCTTGTGGCAGGGTTGTTGGGGCGGAAGTATGGCCTGCCTTCTGCGTCGCAGGGTTCCGTCACACCAGGACCTCCGCACGGGTACCCGGCTATGGCTCCTGTTTGTGCCAGTCGCTCCACGAACTCGTAGAAGGGAGAGCCAGGAGGTACGTCAGCAAACTGCTGCTGTCCCTCTGCGGGAGTGTCGTCCAGACCAGCAGAGTTAGCTATGATCTTGGACAACTGCCCCCTGGTTACGTTAGCACCTGGCCTGTAGTACGGGTCATCGTTGGCGTTGCACTCTTCGCCAGGTCCGCCGCAGGGGTAGCCTGAGACGATCCCTCTGCACGCCAGGCACCTGATGAAGGTGTAGAAGGTGTGGTCAGCGGGTACGTCAGCAAACTGGATAGGGCACGCTGTAGCTGTGGCGCTCGGTAGTGCCGTGCTCGTACGGGTGCTGGTGGCAACGGAAGTTGCAGTCCTGGTGCTTGTGCTGGTGCCGGAAGGCATGGTAGTAGCAGTGCGTGTGGCTGTGCCGGTAGAGGTTGCCACTGCGGTCGCTGTGCCTGTAGAGCTAGGCAATACCGTCGAGGTGCTGGTGCGGGTCTGCGTGGCTGTGGCGGTTTGGGTGGGCGTCGTTGTCTCTGTAGACCCCGCAGGGGCCAGCGAGTAGACGCGCACGTAGTCGAAGTCCGCGATGTGGCCGGAACCGCCCATCGACACGAGTCCAATCTTGAGGTTGCTTAAGTTGTGGGTCCAGGTTGCACCGCGCTCCCAATTGACACCGTCGATGCTGCTATAGCCGGTGTAGTACTGCTCGCCGGTGTTGGTATTCCCCTCCCTGACAATGCGGAGCCAGGTTGTGGTGGTTGGTATGGTGTGCGCGCCAGGAGGTCCGATAACGCTGTTGCCGTAGGTGTGGCCGCTCCTGTGCGCCCTGTCCGGATCGTTCGGCCCGGTCTCCTTTGCCCACTCAGTCTGGCGTGTATTCCAGATGGAAACGTGGGTGAGCTTCACGTAGTGATCATCGTCCTGGTACAGCACTACACCCGCCTGCTGGTAATTGTGGCAGCACCCTGACGGCGGTAGGTTGAACTCGAATTTGACCTCTACCATGAAGTCGCCGGAAGGCGCGGTCTCCGTCAGCACGGACGCGCTGTTGTTACCCTGATGAAGGTCGGCATTCTGGGTGCGGAAGCGGAAGAAGCCGGGGTGCTCCGTCAGCGAGTATGTAGTTGTGGCAGGTGGCCGCACCCAACCCCACTGAGGCTCAAGGGCACCGTTGAACTCATCCAACTGAGGCTCTAAGAGCGCTCCGGTGGCGTGCATCGGGCGCATGGCCGGGGTAGGTGATGGCGTCGTTCCCGTCACTACAATGGGGGCAGGCTGCGGGCTGTCAGACGCCCAGTACCCGGCTCTCACGGTGGGCCAGCCATCGTACCAATCCAACCTGTCCATGAGCATGGGTCGCTTGTTGACGTTGAACGGGTCGTCTGGGTCAATCGTTTCGGGCCTTGTGAAGTAGGGGTCGGAGCGGTCTATGGCATGGTAAATGAACCAGTCCTGGCCCGCCGTATCGCTAATGACGGAGTTATGGCCGGGTCCTACCCACTTGTTGCCGTTCATGCTGAGGACCACGCTACCACCGGCACGTCCACCAGAAACGTCTTCATCCAGGCTGTGGCCGTTCTTATCGAGGAACGGTCCCAGTGGGCTGGTTGAGCGGCCTACAAAGACCGAGTAGCCGGTCAGCGGTCCGCGGCAGCAGTCGGTGGCGGAGACAAACAGGTAGTAGAAGCCATTGCGCTTAATGATGAAAGCGCCTTCGTACTTGTTGTCAATCGCGACCATTTGCTCGGTTGCCTGCGAGGTGGTAAGAGTGCCTGTAATAAGCGGTCGGACCCAGACTCCACCGTAGTAGCTACCATAGTAGATATAGCGTGCGCCGGTTTCGGTTTCAACGAAGGCCGGGTCTATCGTGGGGAAGTAGTTACAGCCTGGGCCAGCCCCGTTATGCCTGGGATACACAACCGGCTCGGCTGAGTGCGTCCAGGGGCCGTACGGGGTAGGGCTGGTAGCGACGCCGATAGCCGGGTCAAAGCCGCAGCCAGGGGTGGAGCCGCTTGTGGCATCCTTCACATTGGTGACGGCATAGAACATGTGGTACTGGCCGTCAAAGTAGCGCACGTCCGGCGCCCAGATGTACGTATTCGCTTCCGCATAGCTGGGGAGCGAAGTGAATGCATCCCCAATGTACGTCCAGTGGACCAGGTCGCTCGACCGGGCCATCGGAGCGGTGTGGAAGATTAGGTTGCCGTTCACATCGAAGTCGCCTTCGCGTAGCGGGTCAAAAGTCGCGTAGGCGTAGTAATAACCGTCGGTGGCGCTAATCACGTGTGGGTCAGCCCAACTCTCAACCAGCTCGCCGGTACCGCTAACCACGATCCTGAGAGGGTTGCTGTAGGATCCTGGCGGAACGTGATTCTCGGGTGCGGCGGGGTCCGCCTTTGCCCCTCCAGGCTGGAACAATGCGATGCCCAGGACGCCTGCTAGTGCCAGGACCAACATACCAAACAACTTTATAGAAGACCGGGTTCTCATGTGCTCCTCCTTGCGATGATGCCGTGCTGCGTTGCTTTCAGCCGGTTGCGCCCCTAAGGTACCGGCTGCGGGTCCGTCGTCGGACCCTGGACTACCGGTTTCCCCCCCTCGAACGTTAGCCGGTCTATCCACATGAACCTGCTGCTGCCCCGCATGCCCGCGGAAGTTACCTCCCAGGCGTGGTACACCAGCCATGTCTCACCATCATCGTCCTCGATGATGGTCTGGTGCCCCGGCCCGACTACCAGCGGCGTCTTGTCCATGCGGCTGGCGAGAATCGGGTTTTCCGGGGCGTCTTCGCACGGACCGAGGGGTGTCTCGCAATTGGCATAGCCGACCGCGTACTCCACCCCGGCGTAGTTGTTGGCGGAGAAGAAGAGGTAATACTTGTCCTCGTGCTTCCACATCGTGGGAGCTTCAACCACGCGCCCTTCCCACCCCTTGTCGTTATGCACTAACCGCTTAGGCTCTCCCACCAGACTCAGGCCGTCAGGTGCCATCTCTTGTGCGTAGAGGTACGTCAGCTTGTTACAGCAGTTCCCGTCGTTCTTGTAGTAGAGGTAGAGCTTGTCGCCGTCGCGGAAGGGAGCGGCATCGATAGTGCCTCCTTCCTCGGCCTGGCAAACTAGCGGACCCTCGTTAGTGTCCTGGAACCTGCCTTGCGGCTTGTCGGCTACGGCCACACCGACGCATTGCCTGTCGGAGGCTTTGTCGCGCGCCGTGTAGTAAAGCACGAACTTTTCGCCTATCTTCATTACTTCAGGCGCCCACACGAGCGACCCACCGAACTGGGCCCAGGTACCTATGGCGGGCATGGCTTCCGTCGGTAGCTTCCATTTCACGAGGTCGGTAGAGCTACTTACCTGTACGTTCTTGCCCGAGGCGTTGGTAGCGTACGCGTAATAGACGCCGCCTTCCTCCAGCACGAAGGGATCGGCGAAGTCGTTCCTCAACACCGGGTTGGTGAAGGTCGTGCCCGACGCAGCGCCCGAGATGGCCGTAGGAGCGGGTGTGTTCGCGGCTGCGGCTTCCGTGGCTTGCGGGCCTTGCGTGGCTTCTGTGACCGTCGCTGCCATCGTTGCTTCAGCGGCGGGTGTGGGCGCTGTGGTAGCTGCTTGGGGGGCTACCGTAGCCGTACGTGTAGCCTGGCCCCCCAGGTCGCAACCCGACACAGCCAGCACAGCGAGCGCAGCCACGATCCAGGTAACCAGGTTCAGCCTGGGCTGGGGCTTTCGCGTGCTACGGTAACTGGGCAGATTGGTCTCGTCTACCTTGGGAGTAGCTATTGCGGTTGCGCCTGACATGATAGTAGTCCTTCATAGGGCCTTGCTGAGTTGACTTTGTGACGTGCGTGCGAGTTAGCCTTTCAAGCCTGTGGAGGCCACGCTTGCCACGATGAAACGCTGCATGAGAATGTAGATTATCAACACAGGTATCGCGACGATCACCGCGCCCGCCATCATCAGGCCGTACTCGGAGGTGTAAGCCCCCTGCAAGGTACGCAGGCCCGGCGGGAGCGTTTGCAGGTTGCGGTCCTTGAGCACGAGCAAGGGCCAGAGGAAGTCATTCCAGCTAGCCAGGAAGGTGATGATCGCCAGGGTCGCCAACGCGGGCTTGGAAAGCGGCAGCACTATCTTGTAAAAGGTTTGGAAGCGATTGGCCCCGTCTATTTCAGCGGCCTCCTCCAATTCCTTCGGTAGTGCGGCGAAGAACTGTCTCAGGAAGAAAACCCCGAACACACCGGCCAGGCCAGGTAGGATCACGCCCCCGTAGTGGTTGAGCAAACCAAGGTTTGCCACCGTCACGAAGTTAGGGACGAGGAACATGATGCCCGGCAAGAACAGTGTTGCCAGCAAAAGCCCGAAGAGTTGCTTGCGGCCCGGGAACTCCATCCTGGCGTAGGCATAGGCAGCCAACGCATCGACCACCAGTATCAAGACTGTGAAAACCGTAGCGACCAAAAGGCTATTGATGAACCACCTCTCGATGGGGGTCGTTGAGTTGCTGAAGATCTTGGTGTAGTTCTCCAGCGTGAAGGTCTTGGGAATCCACTCGATGGTCGCGGAGAACCATTCGCGCTTCGGCTTGAGCGAGGTGGAAAGCATCCACACCAGGGGTAGCAGGAAGATGAGCGCCAGGATAGAGAGGAGCACGTAGTTTAGTACGTACCCTATGATCTTGTTGCGCCTGACGTTCCCTTCGAGGCGCACGGTCTCGCGTTTAGCCGCCGCGCTCGCCGCACTCTCGCTCGGTTGAACTGAAGTTGTAGTAGCCATGAACGCCTCCTAGTCAGCCTGGCGGAACAATCTGAAGTTTACGACCGAGACAATGATCATAATCGCGGCTACCACGAAGGACATAGCAGCAGCCAGCCCTTGATCGGGAGCGGAGTTTGCGAAGCCTTCCTGGTAGATACGCATCATCACAGGCTCCGTGCCACCGCCACCGCCCGCCACGCGAGGGTCGCCTCGTGTCATGAGGAGTGGTTGTCCGAACAGGTTGAACGAGGCTATGATCGTCGTGATGATAATGAACACCATCACGGGCTGTAGCAGAGGGAGGGTAATACGGAAGAAGGCCTGTGCGCCCGTAGCACCGTCTATCTGCCCGGCTTCATAGAGTTCGCCCGGTATATCCTGCAAGGCAGCCAGGAGAATAATCATATTGAAGCCGATAGTCCACCAAACCGTGGCTATTACGATAGCCGCCCACGCCGCAGGCAGAGTTGATAACCAGCGCGGTGTCTCCAGACCTAGCTGGTTCAGGTAGTGATTCATCAGGCCGCCCTGGCTCTGGAAGATCCACCACCACAGCAAGCTGATAACGGCCACCGACAGCACCCAGGGAGAGAAGTATACCGCTCGGAAGAAGTTACGGCCGGGCAGCTTGGTATTGAGTAGCACCGCCAGCCCCAGCGGGATGACCACCAACAGCGGCACACTGTATAGCACGAACTGCACAGTGTTCCACATGGAGTTCCAGAAGACGTTGAACGTCAGGTCTCCCGGCGTGAAGAGCCGCACGTAGTTGTGAAACCCGACGAACTTCGTGGCCTCGGGCCGCAGGTAGTCGTACTGCGTGAAGCTCATGTAGAGACCACGGAAGAAGGGGTAGCCGAGGAACACGGCGAAGAAGATGAGGTGGGGCAGGATAAAAAAGTAAGGCGTCCAGTTGAACTTCTTCCGCCCGAGCGCACCCCCGACGACGGCTTCTCCCTCCCTTGCGATTGTCGCCATTATGACCCCCTTTTCTAATCGTCTGCATTGAGAGTTGAGGGTTGGCAGCGGGGACCGGTATTCCGG
>JALZHI010000218.1 GCA_030913985.1 Chloroflexota bacterium
GTCGTACCCTGGTCCTTGACTTGCGCTCCAAACCTTAATACTCTTGGCGCGTCCTTGGCGTCTCCGCGTCTTGGCGTTTACCGTCTAATCACGTGGATGGGGAACTAAAGCGGTTTACCACTTCCGCAATCTGGTCTATGTCGAAGGGCTTGGTTACCACGGCCACCGCGCCGGTCTCCTGCTGGGTACGCTTGATGTCGTATACGGCGGTGACGACCACGA
The DNA here is from genome assembly GCA_030913985.1 of Chloroflexota bacterium. Classification (GTDB taxonomy): domain Bacteria; phylum Chloroflexota; class Chloroflexia; order QHBQ01; family JADMIH01; genus JADMIH01. Next base: position 223 of record JALZHI010000218.1, read on the forward strand.
TGGGGATGTTCGTCCACTCGCGGTTGGTGCGGAGCGCGCGAATAAACTCCCAGCCGTCCATGACGGGCATCATCAGGTCGAGCAGGATCAACTGGGGCTTGCGCTCCATTACCCGCTCCAACGCCTCCATGCCGTTGGACGCGGTGCGTGCCGTGTGGCCCTCAGCTTCCAGCACGTCGGCCACGAGGTCGCACAGGTACGCTTCATCTTCGACAACGAGCACATCTTTAGGCTCGTTCAGGGCATCCCCAAGGCTCCGATCAGGTCGCATATCGGGTGGCTGCATTCCTCTGCCGCCCCTACCGGGCCGCAGAATATAGTGCGACTGCGTGGTGGCTGGCCCCGCCACACCGTACTCGCCGGTAGCATAAAATCGTCGAGACATGAGGGAAGATGCTTGTCCTTGGAAGAGTCTCGTTATGGTAGTCCCAACAAGAAGGGCTGAATAGATGAACCCGTGCAAGTTACGTGCCAACAGCCGACAGAAACCGCGCTCACTGGGCGTGTATTCATCAAAAAATTGACCTGTATGACCGTTTAGCCTCCTCTTGCTCTCTCCAGCACTACCGACACCTCGGCCGTTGTGCTCCCTTTGAGCGGCGGGCTTGGCTTGCCCACCTCTACCTTCGCCCTAGTTATGCGGCCGTCGAATTGCAGCACGCGGTCGAGGATACGGCCCGCCAGGTGTTCCAGCAGCTTGCTCGGCTCCCCCTCCACTTCGGCACGCACCAGCTTGTAGATGGCCGAATAGCTTACCGTGTCTTCCAGCCGGTCGGTGCGCGAAGCCGCTGACAGGTCGAGCCAGAACGAGAGGTTGACGGCGAAGCGCTGCCCCAGGGCCGTTTCTTCGGGGTTCGCGCCGTGCGTACCGAAGAAGACCATGTTGCTCAACCGTATCTCACCAGGCTCGACCCGTGCCTCCCCTGGTCCATCCGTAGCGCTCATACGGCCGATTGTACATCGCTTGACGCTGCCCCGCAAGGAGTGTTATACCGTTGAGGCGTGCGCGTCCGCACACTACACGAGCATTCGATATGCACAAAGGGAGCGACCCATCACATGGCCGAAAGCGATAGTAGAGACAGCACCAACAGCAAAATCATCAATGACGAAGCCAGCACCAGCCAGGGCCAGACGACCGCCGGTACGCAGTCGCCCGCCCAGCTTCAAAGTTCAGCAACCAGTGTGCCAACCCCTCCCCCGCTGCCTCCCATGAACCCCATCGAGCGGCCCGGTCCCACCGCCGAGGAGTGGCCGGAGGAGCAGCGCCGGGTGCTCCTGGTGGCGGCCCACCCCGACGACCCGGAGTTCTCCTCGGCGGGCACGGTGGCGCGCTGGGTCCGGGCGGGCATAGAGGTAATATTCGTGGTGGCGACCAGCGGTGACAAGGGCACTCCCGACCGCTCGATGACCAACGAGCGCCTCAGCAACTTGCGCGAGGACGAGCAGAGGGCCGCAGCCGCGCGCCTGGGGGTGACCACGGTGGAGTTCCTGCGCTTCGGTGACGGCGAGCTAATGCCCAACATGGAGCTGCGCGGAGCCGTGACCTACATGATCCGCAAGTACCGCCCCTACGCCGTGATGACCCACGACCCGCTCACGCTGTTCTACAACAACGAGTTCATCAACCACCCCGACCACCGCGCCATCGGGCAGGCCACGGTAGACGCCATATACCCCACAGCGCGCGACCCGTTGCAGTTCCCCGACCACATCCGGGAGGGCCTTGAGCCTCACAAAGTGAAGGAGATTTACCTGTGGGGCACCGAGGAGCCGAACGTCCTGATCGACATCACCGAGACCATAGAGGACAAGATAGAGGCATTGAAATTGCATGTCACACAGGTAGGCGAAGCGGTTGAGCTGGGCAACAGGATAAAGACCCGCGCGTCCCAGATAGGCGAGCCATACGGCATCGGCTACGCTGAAGCTTACCGTCGCGTGGTCATGCGTATGTAAGCGGCGATATGGTCTCGCGCTAGGCGGTCCCGTACGACGGGCTGTTGTGACTTGCCACATTGAGACGGTACATCCGCATGCTGGAGAGGACGGGGGATGGAGTCCACAAGCAGGAGGGGCCAACGACTTTCCGGAGGGGCATACACCGCGCTGCAAAGCCTCCTGGGAGCGGTAGCTCACACGATAGGGGCCGGGCAGGTATGCCTCATCACGCCAAGCGACGACCCGGAATGCATCACCCTGGTGCAATCGGGCGAGGCTACTGACGAGGGGCAGCCGTTCGAATCGCATGACGGCGACGTAACGGTGCCCGTGCGCTACGGAGAACAGGAGCTTGCACAACTCGTAGTAACCGGCCCGCGTGCCGAGGTGGACCGCGACCGCCTTGAAGGGTTCGCGAGGGCGGCAGGCTATATCCTGGGGCACGCGGAGCAGGTGTCGAAGGCCGAGTCTGCTATTGAAGAGACGCGCGTACTGCGGGAGCTAGGCATGCGTCTCGGCCAGCCCGCAGACCTGCAAGAGTTGCTCGACTCGATGCTCGCGGGTGCGCGCCGGGTGCTCGGGGCCGACTACGCAAGCATCTCGACGGTTGAGCCTGACGGCACGACCAGATGGCTTGCGATGGATGGCTTTCGAAGCACCACCTTCAGGGACCACATTTTCCCGGCGGGCCACGGGGTGTCGGGGCGCACCATCGCAGCCGGGCGGCCCGTCGTGCTAAGGGGAATCGGCACCGATCCTGCCCTACCCCCTGAGGAGTTCACCGTCCACGTGGCCGAGGGTGGCGTGTCGGCATTGGGTGTGCCACTCGTAGCGGGCGGAAAGGTGATTGGTGCGCTTGTCCTGGGCAGCCGCACCGACCGCGAGTGGCAGCAACACGAAATAGAGCTTGCCACCGTCATAGCCAACGGCGCGACGGTTGCCATCGACCAGAACCGCGTCCAGAGGGCTGAAAGCGCCCAGCGCCACTTCCTGCAAGCCGTGATAGAGCACTACCCCGGCATCCTCCTCGTCATGGGCCCGCCCCCCGACTGGCGTATCATCCACGCCAACAGCAATTTCAACAGGTTACTACCGGAGCCATATCGCAGCGGCCAATCTGTTGTAGGGCTGAGCCTCCTGGAACTGGGCACCCGCTCCAGCGAACGGTCCGAGGCTACGCGTCAGATGCTCGCCCACGTCTTCACCACCGGGGAGCCTATCTCCTTCGAGCAGTACGAGTCGGAAAACCCCGAAGCAGGCACCACCTACTGGAACTGGCAAGCCTTGCCGGTGGACAACCTGACTGGGGACGGCGGGCGTTCTCTCATGCTCATCGCCAACGACGTGACCGACGTGGTGCGCTCTCGCCATGCGGCGCAAGAAGGCGCTGAGATGGCGCGGGCCAGGGCCGAAGAGCTTGAGATGATCATCAGCCACATGGCCGACGGTGTGATGATTTTCGACCGCAACGGCGAAGTGCTCCGCATGAACCCGGCGGCGGAGAAGTTGCTGGGCCAGGGCGTTGTGCCTGGTGCCTTACCTGAGGCCCACCCTTCCCTGTACGGGCTGTTCACCCCTGAGGGCGAACCATACGAGGGCGAGCAGCTACCCTCCACACGGGCGCTCCGGGGCGAAGTGATTGTAGGCGAGAATGTGCTGGTACGGCGGCCCAACCACCCGGAGACCATCCTGGGGGTAAGTTGCGCCCCACTTAGCGGCCCCCAGGGCGAAATAATAGGCTCGGTGGCGGTGCTGCACGACGTTACCCAGGACAAGCTCGTGGAGCGGCTGAAGGACGAGTTCCTTTCCATCGTCAGCCACGAGTTGCGCACGCCTCTCACCGCCATCATCGGCTACAGCGACTTGATGCTACGGGGGGTGCATGGCGCGTTGGCCGACCGCCAGGCCAAGGTGCTCAACTCGGTGCGCGCCAACGCCGACAGGCTGCTCCGCCTGATAAACGACCTGCTCGACGTTTCCAAGCTGGAGTCGGGCGCGGTGCAGTTGCGCCTCGATCCGGTTGACCTCGGAGAAATCGCTACGCGCACGATTGCGCAGACGCGCATCCTGGCTATGAACGCGGGCGTGCAGATTTCCAACCTGCTCCCGAACCGGCACTTGAACAAGGTCCAGGCCGACGACCAGAAGCTTCAGCAGGTATTCGAGAACCTGATAACCAACGCCATCAAGCACTCAGCCGGGGGGAGCATCACCATAGACGGTTATCTCACTCCTCTGGAGCCGGACGACCCCGGCTTGCTGGTGTACGAGCCTCCCGCGCAACCGCTGGAACAGGGGCAGGCTCGCAGCCTCGTGGTCTCGGTGCACGACACCGGGGTCGGCCTCGAAGCGGACCAGCTTGCCCGCATCTGGGACAAGTTCTACCAGGTAGACACGACGGTCAAACGTCGCTCCGGTGGTGCCGGGTTGGGCCTGACGATAGTGCGCAACCTGGTAGACCTGCACAGCGGGCAGGTGTGGGCGTACAGCGCGGGTTCCGGCAAGGGCAGCACGTTCAGCTTCAGCCTGCCCATCGTGCAGGGTGAATACGGCACGTACGCCCGGCCCGGCGATAGGACGCCCGCCGCAATCAGGCCCGCCGAGCAGCGACGCGACCGGCAACCTGCCATCGGCACGGTGCTGGTTGCCGAGGACGACGCCGACCAGCGCGAAATCATTTGCGACATGCTGGAGCTGGAAGGCTTCGAGGTCGTGCTGGCTGAGAC
>JALZHI010000049.1 GCA_030913985.1 Chloroflexota bacterium
AATTACTACTCTCTTCAACCCCGAATGCGCTGCTGCCAAAGAAAAGCTCCCCTAGATTTGACGGACTGGTAAGATGACCGCTTTAAGTGTCTAACCTTGCTCGACGAGGTACTTGATCCGGCGCAGGGTCTTGCCTGCGATGTAGCCGATAAAACCTCTTCCCACCACAAGCTCGATTAGCCGTGGGCCGAGGATGCGGGTTGGGAAGGGAGGGTGGTCAAGCTGGTGGCTGATTTTGACGAGGTAAGCGCCGTTCGCCTGCTGCTGAAAGGACCACTCAACGTCCATGCCCCTGACGAGACCCTTGATGTGGTGGAACAATATGCGACCCGGCTGTTCGGCGGTGCCCGGCTCCACCGTCTCGATGGCGCTCCAGGTGACAGGGATGAAGTTGCGCCAGGCGGACATGCGCACCCATTTGCGGTTGCCCGAACGCTTCAGCACCCGCACGTACCTGTAGTGTGGCAGGATGCGGCCCCAGTTCTCCACCTCCGAGGCTAGCTCGAAGATCTTTTCATATGGGGCCCGCATGGTCACTTCGTTGCTCGTGTGCATGGCAGTCAGGGCCTCAACAGCGACCATAGGAACCATGGGCTTAGAGCGGCGCGCGCGTCAGCGAAGTCACCCAGGACGCCGGTAATGGTGTTGAGCGGCGCGGACCGATTGGGTAGACGGGCCGCTATGTAGTCCATAGCTGGGGGGTAGGCGACGAAAAGCTGCACCAGGCGGCATACCATCTCCTTGGCCGCGAAGTGCCTGCGCCGCAACCGTGCGTACCTCGATAAGGCACGCGCTGACAGGTCGTTCGTCTCCAGGGCCTCAGCGGCTACCTCGGCGGCAAGCTCAGCCCCGCGCAACGCCTTGTATACGCCTTCGCCCGTGAAGGGATCGAAGAAGCCCGCCGCGTCGCCTACCAGCAGGTACCCAGGCCCATACGAGCGCCGCACCCTGACGCCGATTGGCCCCACACCCCGCACCTGCGACACTCGCTCCGCCCCGGCAAGCCGCTCCCGGACGCCCGGAAAGGAGTTGGCGAACGCCTCAAACCTGACCGCCGCGCTACCCTCGCCGCCTGCCTTGTCGCCCGTCATGGGCATGACCAGGCCGACGTTCAGCAAGCCACCCGACAGTGGCGCTAGCCCGGCATAGCCCCTCGCCGAAACGTGCATCTCGCCCCAGGATTCGAGGCCGTTGTGCCCCCTGTAATGCGCGACCATGCCGAGGTTGCGCGGCCACCTGAGGGGAGCCTCCAAGCCGAGGCTGCGAACCACCGCCGAATGCACCCCATCAGCACCTATGACGAGCCGTGCGGCCACTTCGCTAGAGCCGCCGCTACGGCTTCGCAACGTCACGCCCGCTGCCTTGCCCTCCCGTAGTATCACACCCTCGACCTTCTCACGTTCGCGGACGCAGACGCCGGAACGACGGGCGTGGTCAACGAGCGTGGCATCCAGAATGCGCCTGGGGGTAGCGAGGACGTGGGCTTCTCCGGCAGCCCCGTCGCGGCTATACTGCATGGTGAAACTGCGGCCTGATGGGCTGATTACCTTCATCGCGGGCAACCGTCGCGCCCCAGCCCTCAGCACCGGCTCCAGCACACCCACGCGCTTGAGCACCTGTTCGGTCTCGGGGCTGGTGTACTCGCCGCAAGCCTTGTCGCGTGGGAAGGCGGCCCGGTCGAGCAGGAGCACCGAGAAGCCCCGGCGGGCGAGCAGCGCGGCGGTGGCGGAACCCGCAGGCCCCGCCCCCACAACCACGGCATCATATTGCCCCGAAACGGGCGTTCCCAACGATTTACTCCTTCTAACCAGCCACCGTTATGCCGCCGCTATCCGCCCGCCTTGCCCACAACCGCCATGCGCCAGAATGGGTGCTTGAACACGGTGACAGGCACCCCCACCTCAGAGGCCATGCGCCGCAACTCCCTGGGCGTGAAGGCCCTCAGTACCGAAGCGGGGCCATCGTGCCGGGTGAGGCGGTTGGTGGTCGTCAGGTGAACCAGCAGCCATGCCATGTACCAGGCACCTTGCGAGCGGTACACGTCGTTGATGATAAAACCCACCCTCGACAGCCGGGCCATCTCCCGCAGCGCCGACATGGCCTGCCGGACGTTCAGGTGGTGGAAGGCCAGCGAGCAGACCACCACGTCGAAGGACGCGTCCGGAAAGGGCAGCCTGCCCGCGTCGCATACCGCGAAGCTGGCGGCACTGCCGAACCCTACCCTGTTTATACGTTCGCGGGCGACGCTAAGGATTTCGGGGCTGATGTCGGTTAGCACGCATGTTAGCTCAACGTCACGAGTCCTGGCCCAGCGAAATAGCTCCTCCGGTATGTCGCCGGACCCGGTAGCCACGTCCAGCACGCTCAGCTTGCCCGTGCGGCCCGCGAGTAGCTTCTCCAGGTGGTGCTTGACCACCCACGTTCCGAGGCCGAAGATGTTGGCCCGCCTGATGTCGCGAAGCGTCGTTTGCAGGTCGTGGTCATCGACGCCCGTTGTCGAGTCCAGAAGTTCCGGGATGTCGCGGTAGGGAGGTGTTCGGAAGATTCGCATGCTGTGGACATTCTATGTCGCACGCGGCGGAGTGTCAATGCGGGGCCCGTGAGCCTCCAACCAATGCCGCGCAAGCTCGGCGGCGGTGGCCTTGTCGTCGTCGGGGAGTCGCCCGGCCTCCACTTCGCTGCAGAGGAAGTTCTTGAGTTGCCCCACCCAGGGGCCAGGCTCGCGATTGCCAAGAGCCAGCAACTCGGTGCCGTCGAGGGGAGAGCGGGGTTCAAGCTGGGCCTGTTGCGCCTCCTGGGCCTCCGCCTCGTCCATGTGCCGGCGGCGCTCCTCCAGGGTTTGTAAGACCCACAGGCCCCTGTCTATCGGCTCGGGCAGGTAACCGCGTAGATCGGCGTGAGCCAGGGACATAAGGTCGTCCCAGCCTGCGCGACCGCGCACCTCCTCGGCTTCCTCCACCAGGCGGCGCACGGCGGCATCGGTCCAATCTACCCGGTATGAGATGGGACGCATGTGCAGCCGCACCAGGCGCTCCACTGCCTCAATCGTCTCGGGGGCCTCTCCATGCTCCGACATGATTTCGACGGCCATGACCGCGCCTACCAGATCGTGCTCGAAGAAGCGGGAACGGCCCTCCGGCGTCGCGATATAGGTCGGCCCTTTGCCGATGTCGTGCATCAAGGCGGCCCATCGCCGGACTGGCGTAGGCTCGATGGCATCCACCACCTTTAGCGTGTGTATGAAGGCGTTGTCGCGGTGCGCCGGAAGCTGAGGCACTTTGCGCAGGTAATTGAGGTCGCTCATGAGGCTCCCAAGCACACCCTCGTCCGCCCAGCGCGCAAAGGTATCGGATGGGCGCTCCGAAAGCAAGGCTTCGCGGACGGTTGGCTCCGGGGCTTCCGGCACTAGCTCCGTCTGCGAGTTTAGCTTGTTCTTGAGCCATCCGAACATGGCAGTCAGCAGGATCAGCCGTGGCTGGTGGCCTGGCTGCGGCCTGCTTGGTTCTCTCCTTGGCGGGGCCTGGTTGGGGCGAACGGGGGCGCGACCAAAGTGCAGGGTGCTATGTGACGCACTACTGCAAAGGATGTGCCTAAGGTGCTCACGTTCTTATCCGGGTTCAAAGACCGGATGCGCAGGAGAGAGTAATGCCAGCCTAAAGAGGTGAGGCCGGGAAATGAGGGCGGGCGAAAGACTTGAGGTTAGAAGGAAAGAGCAGGCTTAGCCTATAGCCGCCTTCAGCCTCTCCATGCTAGCGTCCCCCCGCTGCCTCACGACTTCGAGGAAGTAATCTATGACTTCGTCCCCAAAGTCCTCGAACAGGCCGTTCACCACGCCTTTGACCACGTAACGCTCGAAGTCGCCGCGCGAGAGGGTAGGCGTATAGACGTAGCTGGAGTTGGTGGTGTCCTGGTTAAGCAGGTGCTTCTTGGCGAGGCGGCTCATGGTGGTCATGACGGTGGTGTAGGCGATGTCTTTCTTCTCGCGAAGGGCCTTGTGGACGGCGCTTACCGTGGCGCTGCCCTGCGACCAGACCACCTCCATGATGTCATCTTCGAGAGGGCCAAGTACCTTACTCGAACGCTCGGACGAGGGGTTGAACCGGAATTTTATCTCCTGGGAGGTGCTCATTTCCTGCTCCTGATACACGAAAAGGATACGCGGAAGCAAGGGCTTCCATCGCCGTGCGCCGCTTAGCAGGAAGTGAGAGGCCAGGAAAAGGCATCCGGCAAGTTCATTTTACCACGAGTTGTATCAGCACGCTAGGGGAGAGACGATAGACGATGGACGATGGACGATGGAGGAGTTTTGAATTTTGAGTTGACGGATACTTGCTAACCATCACTCTCTTGACGCGTCCTTGGCGTTCTTCGCGTCTTGGCGGTTCCGTCTTCTATCGTCCATCGTCCATCGTCCATCGCCCGCTACTCAGCTTACGTCGTCGGTGTTGTCGCCGAGGCCGCGCGGGTCGGCGGTGCCGGGGATGTCGGTGCCTGAGCTGGCCTGGGCATCGTCGGTGGGGGTCACGGCGTAGGTGGGGGCGGTGTCAACATCGCTGTTGGAATAGAGGTCGGTGCGGTCGACCTCCTGCCGAGTGCCGGGGCCGTAGCTTGGGCCTGCCTCGTAGACGTCTACCGTCGAGGGGTCCTGCTGGATGGGCGCGGCGTTGGTGTCGGCGCGGGCGTACTTGTCCTCCACGGTGGCATCGCGTTCGTCGCCTTGTAGGGACTGCTGCGAGTCGGTGGAGGCCCTACCGCCCATCTCGTAAGCCGCCGTGTCGGGGGTCGAGCCTCGGAAGTCACCCGACTGGCTGGCCTGCTCGCCTCCTGCCGTGCCCGTGCCGATGGTCGAGCCGGAGGTACCATGTCCCGTGGTGACGGGAGTCCCGGCGGTGCCGAAAGTGCCGGTGTCCGGGTTGATGGCTCCCTGCGTACCGGTGGCGGTGTTTGGATTGGTGCCCTCAGGATTTTCGTTCACGTAGCTTTCCTCCTGTTGTTCCAGGTTCGCGAGGTCGGCCCAGGTCTCTTCGTCCTCGGTCAGCCCCGAATAAGTGGCCGGTGCGGCGTCGGCCCCTGCTGTGGTGGGCGGGTCGGGCAGCGATTCATACCAGCCCGCTTCGCCGGTGCTCGCGTCAACGTCGCGCTCTACGTCTTCCTCGGTCGTTATATCGTCGGCCTGCGCGGGCGCGTCGTCGCGAGGTCCTTCATCCGCCATCCAGTTACCTTGCATATCGGGCTCCTCATCGTCGCGAACCAGTGCCTGCAACCCGCTGAAATCCGCGAACGCGGGGATTTCTGGGTTTGTGGGACCGGCTTCGTCTAATTGTACGGGCATCGCACCAACGAGGGGAGTAGGTTCGACTACCGTGACGCTGGTGGCTGCTTCAGTGCGCACATCCCGCCCGCCATTCGACGCCAGTAGCTCGGCGACGTACCCCGCGTCAGATGAGGCGGGCGTACGCACCTGCACCAGGATGCCGCCCTCGTCGCTATCCTCCTCCGCTTGTGAGGCCGGGATGCTCAACCCCGCCAGCCCTCCGAGCAGGCCACCTACGATGGCCCCAAGGAGCGCGCCCGTGAGAGTGGCGGCGATGGAACTAACGCCCGAATAGGGGCCTTGCCCAGGCTGTGCCATGCTGCCGAGAGCAAGCAACCAGGCTGCCGCGCCTCCCAGGAGGGCCACGAACAATGCGCCAAGCCCTGCTGCGGCCAGGACATTCGAGCCGAGGTCGCGTCCTACCCGGCTTCCGCCTTCGGTATGACGCATCACCGCCGAAATGTCCTTAGCGGCAAGACCCCTGGAACGCAGCGCTTCCAGCGCAGCCTCGGCGTCCTCTTCGGTGCGGAAGGCGGCGACCACGGTGCCACCCGGCTCTCTTGACATTGTGACTGCCTCCACAGGTCTTCAGCCCCGTGAGGTAGTCTGCTCTTAGCAGCTAACGGAGCTTGCGATAGTAGGAGACATGATACCACAACCGGCATAAGCGTGTTGAGTGCAACTATCGTGCCCTTCGTAGCGATGTGCCCGGACCTGAAATCAGGTCTAGCCGCAAACGGAGGCGGGTGCTATAATCGCCGCAGTATTGAGCAGGTGAAGCAATGAACTCGATTGGCTTCGTCGTGGCCTGGATTGCCGGTTGTGCGGCCGGGTTGATGTTACATCTCCTTCGGTCAGAGGGGCTGGAGCAGTCATACGGCATAGCGGTGCTGTTTCTAGCGGCCCTGGTCGGTATTCCCATTACGCTGGGATGGCAGCAGAAGCACCTGCGTTGGGCTGGGCTGTGGCTCTTGGCATGCCTCGCGGGTGCGGGGTGGACCTTGCTATGGCACCCGCCTCCCGGCCCGCACGATCTTGCTTATTACAACGGCACCCACGAGTCCACCCCGGTGCAAATTACAGCAATCGTGAGCGCCGAACCGGTATACCGAGACCGCTCGCAACGCCTCAGACTGTCCGCACGCTCGCTGGTGCTAGAGGGCAACAACAGCCCGGTGCAGGTCTCAGGGGATATGTTGACTCTGCTCCAGCGCTACCCGAGCTATTACGTAGGCGAGCAGGTTACCCTCTCGGGCAAGCTGACGAAACCGCCACAGGTGGAAGGGTTCGACTACGTAAGCTACCTTGCACGCCAGGGAGTTTACTCCTATATGCTGTACCCCAGGGTGCTCGACCGCCGGGCAGGGACAGAGGCCGGGTGGCTTGGATCAATCTCAAAGGCGCGCGACCGCGTGCGGCAGGCGTTGCGAGAGGGCCTCCCGGAACCACAAGCCGCCCTCGTTGTGGGGGTGGTGACCGGCGACCGCACCAGCATCCCCGAAGACTTGCAGGAGGCATTCACCAGGAGCGGCACGAGCCACATCCTGGCGATTTCGGGCCAAAACATCTCGATGCTGGTGGGGCTTGTCTTCCTGTTCTACGGCGGCGCGAAGGAGAGGCGGAAAATGCCCCTGTGGCTGCTCATGACGGTCTTGGTGCTGCTGGCAGCCTACACTGTTTTCACAGGAGCTACCCCCGCTGTCGTGAGGGCCGCGCTGATGAGCGCCGTTTTGCTTGCCTCGCAGGCGGTGGGGAGGCGCTTCGACCCGATCTCGGCACTGACGGTGTCGGCGGGCCTGATGTCGGTGCTCGACCCGGACCTGCTGCTCGACGCGGGCTTCCTCTTGAGTTTCGCGGCGATGATTGGCCTAGTGCAGGTCTCGCCGCTGGTGCTGAGGGTGCTGGATAAGGCGAGGGTGCCGCAGCTACTAGGCGTGCCGCTTTCGGCGAGCATAGGGGCGCAACTGAGCACCGCGCCTCTAATACTCCTCTTGACGGGGCGCTTCTCGACTGTGTCGCCGCTAGCTACCCTCACCACGGAGTTCATGCTGCTACCGCTCATGCTCGCGGGTATCGCCGGAGGACTTGCGGGTGCCATATTCGGGCAGGCAGGCTCGCTACTGGCCTTGTCAGCCTGGCCGCCCGCTACCTGGATGATCGAGTCGGTACGGTGGTGGGCGAGCCTGCCCGCCGCTTCGCTGGAGGTCGGTGAGGTTGGGCTGCCCTGGGTAGCTGGTTATTACGTGCTGGTGGCCCTCGGCATCTGGTGGTTGCGTGAAGGACGGCCCCGCTTCAAAATACGCCCCCGCGAACTGGCCCTCGCGGCAGGCGCGGTAACCGCCTGGACTGTGTTCCTGGCTCTTGTAGTGAGTGGCTGACCCGCCCTTGCGCCACGCACGGACCCCTATTATCCATTCCTAACACTATGGTGCGAGCGGGCACAGGACTTAAGGGGCCGCTGCTATTACCCGATTGGCTCTTCCTGCGGCTTGCGGCATCATGTATAATCCTCTCCGTAACTCTCTTACTGGCTCGTCCCGCACCATTGATGAAGGACTGTCATTGATGTCGCGTTTCACACGAGCATTCACGGCCTCAGCCCTCGCATTGCTGGTGGCTGCGTCTGTGTTTTCACCAACCTACTTTACCACCAACACCGGCGTCCCTACGACGCAGGCGGCAGCGGCATACGCTCCCGACCCCGGCTCGCCCTTCGGTATCGCGGGCGTGATGCGCTGGCCCGACTGGGGTACCTTCAGCCGCCCCGCCGACGCTTTCATGGAGACGGGCGCTTCCTGGGTGAGGGAGGACTTCGCCTGGGGCCTGATACAGCCTACCGAGCAGAGGTACGAGTGGACCGCCACCGACCGCATAGTGGGCGAGCTAGCCACGCGCAAGGTAAACGTGCTGGGCATTATCTCCTACTCGGTCAACTGGGCCACCCCCTCGAAGGAGGACGACAAGCAAGCGTCCGCCCTCTCGTTCTACCCGCCCGATCACGAGAAGTACGCCCATTTCGTGCGCACCCTGGTCTCACGCTACAAAGGCACCGTGAAGCACTGGGAGATCTGGAACGAGCCGGACAACTCGATGTTCTGGAAGCCCAAGCCCAACGCCCGCGAGTACGCCGAGCTGCTGAAGGTGGCCTACAAAGCGGTCAAGCAGGCCGACCCCACGGCCAAAGTGCTCTCCGGCGGGGTGTCGGGCAACGCGGTGCCGTACCTCGAAGAGATGATGGCGGCGGGGGCGGGAGGCAGCTTTGACATACTGGCGCTACACCCTTACGCGGTGCCCCTGAACGCCGCCAACGCCCGCGTCGAAAGCCGCCCCGAAGTGCACAAGATGGTGGACGTGGAGCTAACCAAGTACCGCGCCTTCCTGGAGCGACACGGCATCAAGCGGCCAGTCTGGGTGACTGAAATGGGCTGGCCCGCGCTCGACTGGGGCCTGGATGAGGCGGCGCAGGCCGACTACATGGCGCAGGCATACGCGCAGATGCTCGCCAGCGGGCTAGTGGAGCGCATCTTCTGGTACAGCTTCAAGGACGACTCGGGGCAGCCCACCCAGACGTGGGGCATGCTGGGGTGGGGTGCGGGTAAGACCGACCTGGCACCCCGGCGCGCCTCCTTTGGTACCTACGCTACCCTTTCCCGTGTGCTCAAATTCACCAAGCCTGGGGGCCGCTTCCAGTTAGGGCAGTTCACCGTCGTGGAAGGCTTCGAGTCGCCCGCGACCTGGCAGCGGTCGTTCCATACGGAAGGCACCATGCTCTCGGCCACCGGGCTGGCGCGAGATGGCACCGGGGCGGGCAAGCTCGAATATAACTTCGACGCACCCAACCAGGCGGTGGACTTCGCGCCTGATGCGCCCCGACTGCTGCCCGGCAGTCCCACGCGGCTAGGGCTATGGGTGAAGGGCGACAACTCGGGCAACTACCTGTCCGCGTGGCTCAAGGACAAGGACGGCGAGCTATTCAAGGTCCGCCTGGGGGCGGTATCCAGCGAGAGTGATGGTTGGCGGTACTACGAGTCGCGCGTAAACAACTACTATTTCGACTGGGAGCGCGCGGGCGGCAACCCTCCCAACGGCAAGCCCGACTACCCGTTGCACTTCGTTGGCTTCCGCCTGGAAAACACGCCCGACGAGCCGCCCGGCAAAGGCACTGTGCTCGTGGACGACCTGCAATCGTACGACGGCCCCGACGTGAGCGCCGTCCGCTTCACGCGAGCCGACGGGCAGGTGGTAGACGTGCTCTGGTCGGTGGACCCCACCGGCGTGCAGCTTGCCACCGGCTCATCGAAGGCCACGGTGGTGGACCGCAACGGCAAGGAGACGCAACTGCCGGCCAAAGATGGCGCGCTGTCACTCAAGGTGTCCAGCAGCCCAATCTACGTCGTGCACAAACCGGGGCAGCTTGCTAAGGCCGGGGAATCGCCGGGGTCCGGGGCTACAGGTGCCGTCGCAGCGCCGCCGAAGATGGATCGCCTGCCGATGTGCGCCTCCACAGAACGCGTCGAGGCAGCCCAGGAGCCGGGCAACCGCTACTTCCCTGAGACAGGGCACAACCTGGGCGGCGTTTTCCGGCAGTACTGGGAGAGTCACGGCGGCGTCGAGATATTGGGGTACCCGCTGACGGAGGTGTTTACCGCACCTTCCTCGGACGGCAAGTCGTACCGGCAACAATACTTCGAGCGTGCGAGATTGGAGCACCACCCGGAGAACGCGCCACCTTACGACGTGCAGGTGGGACTCCTGGGCACGTGGCTTACGGAGGGACGCACCTTCCCCAGCACGCACGCACCTACTACGGCGGGCGAGTACTTCCCCCTGACCGGGCAGAGCCTGGGCCTCTTCCAGGAATGGTGGCGCGCGCACGGTGGCCTGGCGGTGTTCGGGTACCCCATCTCAGCGGAGCTTCAAGAGCGCAATGACGCCGACGGCAAGACCTACACCGTGCAGTACTTCGAGCGCAACCGCCTCGAATACCACCCGGAGCACAAGGGCACGAACGCGGAAGTGCTGCTGGGGCTGCTAGGCGTGGAATACTTGAACAAGCAAGGCTGCAAGTAGGTCGAAGCCGGGCCTCAACGTGCCAGTTGCCCGCGCAGCGAGCGCAAAGCCATGCTTCCGAGGCAAGGTCGCTTCTCGGCTCGACGTAGCGGCCAGACATGCGCTTCCATGAAGTGGGAGTAGTGTAGCAGCGCGTCGGCTCCATTCACCCGGATGCCATACGCGAGGGCCATGCTGTTTTCGCGGAAAGTGGCGCGGGCGGATTGCAGGCTCCAGGGCCGGTGCTCGATGTCGCAGCGCCGCACCCTAGCATGGCTCACCGAGTAGTAGCAATATCGCTCGGTGAGCCACTTTTGTAGCTGCAAGCTGGCGGCTGCCGGTGCTGATGGGCCTTCTCCCGTGGGTGAGTAAGTCACGTCCAGCCGCGCTTCGGGCAGACCGCGCTCTATTCTGCGGCTCTTGAAGTAGAAGCCGTCCGCGTCTCTCCCGTAGTGAATTTCGGCGTTGTAGTAGTTGAGGCCGTACCAAGGCCGGGCGATTGCCACAGCTAAGGGATTGTCGGCATCGAGGCTCATGAAGTAGACGCCGGGCTGCCCCTGGTACCTGACGTAGGTGCGGACGTTGACTTCGGGGAAGGAAGCCACGGCTTTCACTTCGGGCAAGCCCCGCAGCTTGATGCCGCTCAACCGGAACGCCACCAGGCCCAGCCACACCTCCCCCGCGAAGGTATCGAGGTCCAGTTCCGGCGGGACGGCCGCGCGCAAGAGGTGAGCGTCCACGGGCCAGTGGGCGAACAGGAGATGGTGCCATCGCTGCCGCATGATCCAGGGGCCGGTACGCAGGGGGCTTGCCGTAGTTCCAGGACGCCGGTCGCTCGCCATTGATGGCCTCCTTCCTGGTGGGCCGGTATCTCTCCCGCACCGGCCAGGCTGGGATGTATGTCTCATGTCCAGATTGTGATATTGCTCACAAAAGCTTGTGATTTATTCTACAATTAATCTGCTGTTAATGCAAGACCTTTTTGCAGTTGAATGTCCCAGCCAGGTGTGGTACCATACAACGCACCCGCCATCCCAGGGCGGGCGCTAAGGGCACTTAAAGTGTTGTGAGGCCCCCTTGCACATGCACTCACCCAACCCCGGCAGACCACCACTTGTTGACAGCCACGCTCACCTCGACTCCGCCGACTTTGCTGGAGATACCGACGAGCTAATGTCGCGCGCCGGCGAGAAGGGGCTGGTAGGCATAGTCTCAATCGGGTTTGAGCCTGAGGGTTGGGCCTCAACGCTGCAACTGGCCGAGCGTTACGAGATGGTCTACCCCGCGCTCGGCATCCACCCCAACAATGCCGACCAGACCTCGGAGGCCGCCATGTCGGAGTTGGAGTCGCTGTGCGAGCGGCACCAGGTAGTGGGGCTTGGCGAAACCGGGCTGGACTACTACCGGGAGTACGTTTCGCACGAGCAGCAGAGGGAATCGTTCCGGGCGCACCTGGACCTGGCGCGGCAGCTTGACCTCCCGGTGATCGTCCACAACCGGGACGCTCACGCGGACATCCTCGACATCTTGAGGCGCGACGGTCATGGCACACGTGGGGTGATGCACTCGTTCTCGGGCGACGTGGCCTACGCTGAGGAGTGCATGGCCCTGGGCTATATGATCTCGCTGGCGGGGCCGGTGACGTTCAAGAAGGCGGTTGATAAGCACCAGGTGGCGGCAGCGTTGCCGCTTGACATGCTGCTGGTCGAGACCGACTGCCCCTATCTCACGCCTGAGCCGTACAGGGGCAGGCGCAACGAGCCGTCCTACGTCTACTACACGGCGGAGGCCATTGCGCGCATTCGTGGGGTACCCTTTGACACGGTAGCACAGGCCACGACGGCCAACGCCGTGAGGTTGTTCGGACTTCCAATTCGAGTTGAGCAGACTGCAACTTGGCAGCCAACACAGACAGCTATTGAGGCACAACCATGATAAACCTATGGCAGGTACAGGTCTTCCTGGTGGTGGCCGAGACGGGTAGCTTCTCGGCGGCGGCGGTCCGGTTGCACCTGACGCAGCCCGGCGTGAGCCAGCAGATACGCGCCCTCGAAACCCACCTGGGCACCAAGCTCTTTATCCGGCGCGGGCACGGCGTAGAGCTGACGGCGGCGGGCTACGACCTGCTCGACCCCGCGCGCCGCCTCATCCACCTCTCGGAGATGACCGAGCGCACCGTCATGTCGCGCCGTAGCGAGGTCAGCGGGCGAATCCGCCTGGGGTGCTGCGTATCGTCGGCACCCTACACGATGGGAAGCTGGCTGTACGAATTCCGCAGCAAGTTCCCGGAAGTGTCGGTGCACCTTGAACACACCGAGCCTGGACCGATGCTGGGGGCATTGCGCGCGCAGGAGCTTGACGGGGGGTTCGTGCTGGGACGCATGCGAGGCCGGGGCCTGGTGCACCACAAAATCACCGAGGACCCGATTACGCTTATCGTGCCGCTGAACCATGCCTGGACCTCCCCCGCCGAGATTGGACGGGCAGAGATGGAGCTTCAAGCGCAGGCCCGTGAAGAGCGGCACGCCCCGCCCGCTACTACCCACCCCGCCCCACCTCCCGCAGCCGGTGGCCGCACGCCTCGATTCGGTGAGGACGGCTGGGTGCCCGCCATCAAGCCCGCCCTGCTCAAGACGCAGCCGCTCATAATCGAACACGGCAACGGCGAGAGCCACAGCGACGCCCGCCGCGCCCTCAACGACGCGCTGGAGGAACGAAGCCTCACCATCCGCGACATGCGCGTGGTGCTGGAACTACCCGACCCGACAGCCGTGGCGTGCGCGGTAGCCGAAGGGCTGGGCGTGGGACTGGTGCCGCTATCCATCGCCCGACGGTTTGTGGGACAGGTCTTCCCCTTGCGGATAGAGGGCTTTTCGCTCGCGCAACACGTCTACCTGATCCACGACCGCAAGGCCCTGCACAGCCCGGCGGTCAGCGCCTGGTGGAAGTTCGTGGACAACAAGGTCGGCAAGCAGGGGCGTAGCGAGTCGCAGGTGGAAGAGGAGCGGAGGGAAGAGTCGCTCGCGCCTGTGGAGATGGCGGCCAGCCTAGTCTAGTGGGCACTGGACAATGGAGCAGGATGCAAAGGACGACGCCCGGCGATTGAAATCGCGGGCTACACAAGGCAAAGTCCCCTTCGGGGACTAGCGCTATGACAAAGAGTTTCTATTGGGTGAAAATAAAGCTAAAGTAGTCCGCCGCAGGGCGGACTTTGCCTTGTGTAGCCCGCGATTTCAATCGCCGGGCGTCAGCCTGCAACTTCGGCCCGTTACTAGGGGCCAGTCCCGCCCCCCGCCCCCGCCCCGTGTTTCCTTGACGCTCCCCGCGCACCTCCTGTACTATGGTGGGACCGCATATTTCCCACGGAGGAAGCCTTGAGCGACCGGCGCACCTCACAGGTCCTGGCAAACAACTCGATTCCCTCAGGCATAGTCAGCCCACGCGCCCGCGAAATCGCCTGGCGTCCCAGCCCGGTCTACCTGCAACGCTCGCGGCTTCGGCGGTTCATGCAGCAGCAGGGTGTCGGCTCGTTCGAGGAGCTTCTGCAACGCTCCGCAGCCGACCCGGTCTGGTTCTGGGATGCCACGGTCAAGGACCTGGAGTTCGAGTTCTACACTCCTTATAGCAAGGTTTTGGACACGAGCCGGGGCTGGGAATGGGCCACGTGGTTCACGGGCGCGCAGTACAACTACGTACACGACGCGCTGGACAAACACGCAATGGGTGCCAATGCAGGCCGGCCCGCCATCATCTTTGAGGGCGAAGAGGGCGTAATTCGCACGCTCACCTACGCGCAGTTGCACGCCGAGGTCTGCCGCTTCGCCAATGGCCTCAGGTCGCTTGGCATAGAGAAGGGCGACCGTGTGGGGTTGTTCATGCCGTTCACGCCTGAGGTGGCAATCGCCATGCTGGCCTGCGGCAAGCTGGGAGCTATTTTCATCCCGGTCTTTTCCGGCTATGCGGCCCCATCGGTGGCGTCACGGCTGACTGATTGCGGGGCGAAGGTGCTGGTCACGGCGGACGGCTTCACAAGGCGCGGCAAGCCTGTAGCCATGAAGGAAGTTGCGGATGAGGCTGCGGCCGCCGCACCGTGCGTCGAGAAGGTGGTCGTGCACAGGCGGTTGGGGAGGGACGTTCCCTGGAACTCGGAGCGCGACATCTGGTGGGATGACCTTGTAGCGACCCAGGACGACAGCTTCGAGACGGTGCGCACCGGGGCCGAAGACCTCTACATGATCATCTACACGTCGGGCACCACCGGCAAGCCCAAGGGCGCGCAGCACACGCACTGTGGCTTCCCCATCAAGGGCGCACAGGACATGGCGCACTGCTTTGACGTGCAGCCCGGCGATGTCTTCTTCTGGTTCACCGACATCGGCTGGATGATGGGGCCGTGGGCGATCAGCGGTACGCTAATGCTGGGTGCCACCCTATTCATGTACGACGGCACACCCGACTACCCAGGGCCGGACCGCGTGTGGGCGATGGTGGAGCGGCACCGCATCACCCACCTGGGCATCTCGCCCACCGCCATACGCGCGCTCATGGCACAGGGCGACGAATGGGTGGACAAGCACGACCTGTCCTCTCTCATGTTCCTGGGGTCTACGGGCGAGCCTTGGAACCCCGACCCCTGGTGGTGGTACTTCCGCAAGGTTGGCGGGAGTCGATGCCCCATCATCAACTATTCGGGCGGCACTGAGATTTCGGGCGGCATCCTGTCGTGCATCCCACTTCTGCCCATCAAGCCCGCCTCCTTCAACTCCCCGGTGCCGGGCATGGCCGCCGACGTGGTGAGCGATACCGGAGAGCCTGTACGAGGTGCGGTGGGCGAACTGGCGATACGCGGCCCCTGGCCCGGCATGACGCGGGGCTTCTGGGGCGACCAGGAACGCTACATCGACACCTACTTCTCGCGCATACCGGGCCTGTGGGTGCACGGCGACTGGGCGCAAATTGACGAGCACGGCTACTGGTACATCCTGGGGCGCTCCGACGACACCATCAAGGTCGCTGGCAAGCGGCTTGGCCCTGCGGAGGTGGAGTCGGCTGCAGTGAGCCATCCCCATGTAAGAGAGGCGGCGGCGATAGGGGTGCCCGACGAGTTGAAGGGCGAGTCGGTGGTGGTGTTCGCGGTGCTCAGGCCCAACGTAGAGCAGTCGGACGAGCTACGGGCGGAAATAGCGGCTGCCATCGTGAGCCAGCTTGGCAAGAGTCTTGCACCCAAGAAGGTGCTGTTCGTAAGCGATTTGCCCAAGACCCGCAACGCCAAGATTATGCGCCGCGTCATACGCGCCCGCTATCTGAACGAGACCCTGGGCGACACTTCCTCTCTTGAGAACCCGGCGGCGGTAGAGGAGATAGCCAACGCCCGGTGAGCAAGAAATACCCTCAACTTAGGACCAAATCATGAGATTAGTTACTTTCGACTCCGGTGAAGATGGAGCGCACGTTGGCGTGCTGCTGGACGACCAGGTGCTGGACCTGACCGTCTGGCTGGGCACGAAGCAGGCGATGCCGACGTTTGACATGCTCGACCTGATAGAGATGGGCGATGCGGGCTTGCGGCTGGTCAGGCACGCAGTGGAGTCGGCCCCTGAGGACCTCGATATAGAGGGGGCCATACTGCCACTCGCGGGCCTCCACCTGCTGGCACCAATACCCCGCCCGCGCAAGAACGTCTTCTGCCTGGGCCGCAACTACGCCGAGCACGCGGCAGAGTCTACCCGCGCCTGGGGTGAGGACGCGCCGCCGCCACCGCCACAGTACCCGGCCATTTTCACCAAGGCCCCCACCTCGGTAATAGGCCCTTACGACGACATCCCCTACGACCCCAATGTGACCAGGGAGCTTGACTGGGAGGTCGAGCTTGCGGTGGTCCTTGGCAAGCAGGGGAAGAACATCCGGCGGGACGAGGCTTTCGATTACATCTTTGGATATATGGTGCTCAACGACATATCGGCCCGCGAGGTGCAGAAGCGACACGGCGGGCAGTTCTTCAAGGGCAAGAGCCTCGACGGTACGTGCCCCATCGGCCCGTGGATCGTCACAGCCGATGAGCTAGGCGACCCCGGCGACCTGCAGCTCTGGACGCGCGTGAACGGCGAAGTGAAGCAGCACGACACCACCCGCTCCATGCTGCTCGACGTGGCGGGCACGATTGAGAGCCTGTCGCTCGGCATGACCCTCGAACCGGGCGACATCATAGCCACGGGCACCCCGGCGGGAGTCGGTTTCGCCCGCACGCCGCCTGAGTACCTCTTTCCGGGCGACGTAGTTGAGTGCGAGGTGGAACGCATCGGCGTAATCAGGAACAGGGTGGCTAACCCCAGCTAGCCTACAAACGGAAAAGGCAGGAGAATTAGAAGTTGCTCACACGTGAGGAAGTGCGCCACGTTGCGATGCTGGCCCGGTTGGGCTTGTCCGACGAGGAAGTGGAGACGCTAAGAAGCCAGCTAGGGCAGGTGCTGGAATACATCGAGATACTGCAAGGGGTGGATACCTCGGCTGTTGCGCCCACCGCGCAGGTGCTGTCGCACTTGAACGTGGCGCGCCCCGATAGTTCCAGGCCGTCGCTACCCACCGTCGAAGCCCTTGCCAACGCTCCCGGCCGCGAAGGCGAATTCTTCCGCGTACCCGCCGTGATGGAGGACTTCGAGGCGGGGAGCGCGGGCGGTGGAACGGGAGGCGGCGATGAGTAGCGCGGCAAGCAGAGAGTCGCTGGCGTTCCTGACCATCCACGAGGCCCGTGACCTGCTCGACGCAGGGGAGGTCTCTTCAGAGGAATTGACAGAGGCGGCCCTCGCCCAAATCGACAGCCACGAAGGGCAGGTTCACGCGTTCGTCTCCGTCACCCGCGAGCGCGCCCTGGAAGCCGCCCGCGACTTCGACCGCCGCAAGGCTTCTGGTGAGGGGTCGCGCTCTACCCTGGACGGCATCCCTATGAGCCTGAAGGACGTGCTGATTACCAGGGGCGTGCCTACCACTTGCGGCTCGCGCCACCTTGAGAACTTTTCTCCTCCGTTCGACGGCACGGTGCCCGTCAGGCTCATGGAGGCAGGCGCAGTGCTGCTGGGAAAGAACAACTGCGACGAGTTCGCGATGGGTTCTTCAACGGAGAACTCGGCCTGGGGCGTGAGCCGCAACCCCTGGGACACCTCGCGCGTGCCGGGCGGCTCCAGCGGAGGGTCGGCGGCGGCGGTGGCTGCTGGCATGGGGCACTATTCGCTGGGCACCGACACCGGCGGAAGCGTGCGCCAACCGGCCTCCCTGTGCGGCTTGACGGGGCTGAAGCCGACTTACGGGCGCGTCTCGCGCTACGGCCTGGTAGCCTTTGCCTCCTCACTCGACCAGATCGGTCCCTTCACGCGGGATGCAATGGACGCGGCGCTGGTGCTGGAACTCATTGCGGGGCAGGACCCGTGTGATTCTACTTCGCAGCCGGTGGAGGTGCCGAACTACAGTACGATTCTTCGTGAGAAGGGCGAATCTCTTGCTGGAGTAAGAGTCGGGGTTCGGCGCGGGGCCTTGGAAGCCACGGGTAGCGCAGATGGCGGGCTAAATCCTGAAGTGGCGGCCGCGGTGCAGTCGGCGGTGAGGCAGTTGACGGAGCTTGGTGCCGAGCTGCGCGAGATAGACCTGCCCAGCCTCGACTACGCGCTGGCGGCCTACTATATCATCGCGCCCGCCGAAGCAAGCTCCAATCTCGCCCGCTACGACGGCATGAAGTACGGCTACCGCGACCCGGACGCGCGCAACGCGGTCAACTCAATGCTGGCGACCCGCGAATACGGCTTCGGGCCGGAGGTGAAGCGCCGCATCATGCTCGGTACATACGCCCTCAGCGCGGGCTACTACGAGGCGTTCTACAAGAAGGCGCAGCAGGTCCGCACCCTGGTGGCCCAGGACTTCAAGCGCGCCTACGAGGAAGTAGACGTCATACTCGACCCAACCTCCCCCACGGTCGCCTTCAGGATTGGCGAGAAGCTGGACGACCCGCTGGCGATGTACCTGACCGACATCTACACTGTTCCTGCCAACCTCGCGGGCGTGCCGGGCGTCTCTATCCCCTGCGGCTTCTCGGACCGCCTGCCCATCGGCCTGCAAATCCTAGGCAGGCACTTCGATGAGGCGACCATCCTACGTGTGGCCCACGCATACCAGCAGGTGACGGATTGGCATAGGCGAAGGCCGAACCTGGTGGAGAGTAACGCGTAACACGTAACTCGTAACACGTAAGGCGGCTTTAGAGGCTTAGTTCTCTCAGAGCCGCTTTGTTGCTTATTGTATCCTTACGAGTTACGTGTTACGCGTTACGAGTTACGTGTCACCCCTCGGGTGGAAAACCACGGCGCGTAGGCCCACGTGCTATATACTCTCTCTCGTGCCGGAGTCGAGGGAGATATGAGCGTCGTATTGAAACTGCCCACAGGCAAGACCAGGTCGTTATCCACCACCGCTATCTCGGTTGTGCTGGGGCTGTTTGCCTTGCTGTTCCTCGTGCGCTTCGGTCAGGAGCTACTGCTGGAACACGACTTGAACGCCAGGTCAGCCGCGCAACGCCGCGCCAACGCAACCCTGCGGGACGACAACACGCGCTTGAGGGCCAGTCTCCAGTACTACCAGTCTACCAAGTACATCGAGCAGCGCGCCCGCGAAGACCTCAACCTGCGCCGCCCCGACGAGGAAGTGCTCATCCCGGTGGGTCTGGATGCTACGCTTCCCGGTGGGTTGGGGGGCACTACGGCGCAGGGTGCGGAGGAGAGCGCCACCACGCAAGAACCGTCGAATTGGGAGAAATGGTTCGGGCTTTTCGCCCCCGCAAAGTCCGCCGACGAGTTTCCTTGACATTTGCCTCACGACCGCGTATAATAACAATGTTGACGCGGGGTGGAGCAGTGGAAGCTCGTTGGGCTCATAACCCAAAGGCCGTAGGTTCGAATCCTACCCCCGCTACCAGTAAGAGGCCGAGAGGCCTCTTTTTTGTTGCCTTCTTTAGGGTATGATAAAATGGAGTACTTGCCCGGAGTCGCGGGTGGTCGCTAAGACAGGCGGTCTGAGAGGCAGCGCCCGCACGCTCATTCTACCGGCATTCACTACATGTAGGAGACAACTCATGGTCACAAAGGCAGTTCCAACGCGCTCGGAAATAGCCGACGAGCACAAGTGGGACCTGGAGGCGATTTACAGCCAGGACGCGACCTGGGAAGAGGACTTCAATTCGCTCATGCCGATGGTGGAGCGGTTGTCAGGCTACCGGGGCAGGCTGGGGGATAGCGCCCAGACCCTGCTGGAAGCCTTGCGGTTGCGCGACGAACTGGGCCAGGTGCTGGAGCGCGTCATCGTGTATTCCAAGATGCGCCGCGACGAAGATAACGCCAACGCGCGGTACCAGGCCCTCTCCGACCGGGCTTTCGCGCAGTACGCACGCGTGCAGGAGGCGCTAGCCTTCGTCAGCCCGGAGCTACTCAGCGTGGGACAGGAAAAGATAAACGGCTTCATGCAGGAGCTGGAGCCGCTAAAGTTGCACGAGCACGAGATGGACGACCTCTTCCGCGAGAAGGAGCACATGCTCAGCGAGCGGGAGGAGGCTTTGCTGGCGGGGGCGGGCGAGATAGCCGGCGGCCCGGAGACGATCTTTGATATGCTCACCACCACCGATATGGTGTATGGCACGATCAAGGACGAAGAGGGGTCGGACGTGGAGTTGAGCCACGGTCGCTACATTCGCTACATCATGTCGTCCGACCGCCGGGTGCGCCGCGACGCCTTCCTCACCTACCACAAGGCGTACGCACAGAACCGCAACACGATAGCCAGCACCTACGCGACCCAGGTAAAGGCTGACATCTTCTTCTCCAGGGCGCGCAAGTACGGCTCATCGCTGGAGATGTCCCTGTCGAAGGACAACATCCCACTGAGCGTTTACACAGGGTTGATTGACGCGGTACACGAGAACCTGCCGCAGATACAGAGGTACCTCGAACTGCGCAAGCGCGTGCTCCAGCTTGACGAGTTGCACATGTGGGACCTGCACGTGCCGATGCTGCCCGAAATCAACGAGGAGATACCGTACGAGCGCGGCACGCAGATGGTAAGCGACTCCCTCGCGCCGCTGGGTGCCGAGTACAACGCGGCGGTGCGGGAGGGCTTCACCTCGCGCTGGTCCGACGTGTTCGAGTCGGTGAACAAGACATCGGGCGCGTATAGCTGGGGCACTTATGGCGTGCACCCCTTCATCCTGCTGAACTACCAGGACACCTTGCGCGACGTATTCACCGTGGCGCACGAGATGGGGCACGCCATCCACTCCTACTTCTCCAACAAGAACCAGCCTTTCCTCTACGCAGGCTACACGCTCTTCGTGGCCGAGGTGGCTTCCACGCTGAACGAGGAGCTGCTGATACACCACCTGCTGACCAACTCGGACGACAAGAACGTGAAGCTGGCGGTGGTGAACTACAGCCTGGAGCAGTTCAGGACCACTCTCTACCGCCAGACGATGTTCGCGGAGTTCGAGAAGATAGCGCACGAGCGGGCGGAGGCGGGCGAGGCACTCACGGCGGACATGCTGTCGGAGGTGCATTACGACCTCAACAAGCAGTACTATCCCGGCGTGAACGTAGACCCGGAGATAGCGATAGAGTGGGCGCGCATACCGCACTTCTACCGCAGCTTCTACGTCTACAAGTACTCCACGGGCATGTCGGCGGCGGTGGCGCTCTCGCAGCAGATCATCAACGAAGGCCAGCCCGCGGTGGACCGCTACCTGCGCTTCCTGAGCCGGGGCGGCAGCGACTACTCGATCAACCTGCTACGCGACGCGGGGGTGGACATGGCATCGCCCGACCCGGTGCGCCAGGCGCTCCAAATGTTCGGCAAGCGGCTCGACCAGATGGAGTCGCTGCTGGGCATCGGTGAAGCGGTAGCATAAGCAAGCTCCGGCACGAAAAAGACAGAGCTGTGACTTTGCTCCGGCTCTGTCTTTTCTGTCAGACGAAATTGACACATACGCGGTTCTTGGGTATAATATTTCGGTCCCTCGCGCGCGTGAACGCATAGAGGGAAGCAGTTCCGTGGCGAGGTAGCTCAGTGGCAGAGCAGGGGACTCATAAGCCCTTGGTCGGCAGTTCAAATCTGCCCCTCGCCACTTTTGTATTTAACTACCTTCGCCGAACCCGCCTGGGCTACCATTCAAGTCAATTTTTCGTGCGAGCCGATCAGAACACGAAACTCTTTAAAGAACATCCAGAGTCGAGTAGTAGGTCTTATTTAAGAGGGGTAGCAAAGATGGTTAGTGGTCGAGGAAGTGTTGCTAATCCCGGTAGTACCTTAGGGGAAGCAATTGGAGCGCTCATAGAGAGTGAAGTGAATCGTCTCCTGCGTCCAATGGCAGAAGACAGCGATTGTGTCTTCTTGTCGGTGGGGCGACCAAACCCACGTACTGGAAGACCGACCAAATTGTTGTTACGAGATGAGGCTGGCAACGAATTCAATATTGACTCTGTTATCGCTAACCATCAGATGCAACCGCTGGTTATTATTGAGTCCAAGTATATCAGGTACAAGAAGCATAACCGGGATAAGGGTAGCTGGATTTGTACAGCACACTATAGTCTCAGGCGGACGTATCCAACCATCCGGAAGTCAATAGCTGTAATTGCTGGCAGTTGGAGCGGCAGTTCAAAGGCGATGATGGAAAGCTTCGACGTATCGTTATTCGAAGTCGGCTTTGATACCATCGTTGAGATACTTGGTAGGTACGGGGTGGATATATCTTGGGACGAAAAAGAACGGCATCTAGCGATGGCAGCCTGGGAAAGCTGGCAGAAGTTGAGTGATGAGCAATTCAGTGAAATAGCTTATCTGCTTTTGGCCGATATTGAACCACAACTTAGGGAAGCTATTGCCGCAACTTTAGATACAGCAATACCCAGAGAAGTGAGCGAAGTGGAGGTGACAATCGAAACCAATCTAGGAGAGTCCAGACGCTACACGTTCACTACGATCTCTGAAGCAATTGAGTTCTTAGAAAGCTTCGATGAGGACGTAATACTGAACGACACAACAGGACCGGCGCTATGGCCGGTGGACGAAAGCGAGAAAACTTCAACATAGATGTCCGTTATTTGACAGCGCATCCATAACATGACACCCTGAGAATCTTAACGCCACACTCTTATTACTTGTGCAGCGTTAAGATACATTCCTTTAAGGGCACATCGTGCCGCTGAGGGTTATCCTTCCATTTACCCCCCCGTGTGCGCAGGTCTTCAACTTCATAGCTACTGAATCCGACGGCCTTTCCAATTTCCCCTAGATATATATCGGTGGGTATGTAGACACCATAAGGAGCGGAGTCACCCAGAATGAGTAGAAATGAGGCACCGGGCTTAAGGATGCGAAACGTTTCTTGTACAACCCTGAGCATATCATTGATATACCCTGCCACGAGAATGTCATAGCTCTTTTTCCCGCCCTTAGTTAGACGACGCTTTGATAGCTCCGCTGTCTTCACCTTCAGTTCGGCTGAAACAGCCGGTGCAAGTTCCTTTATCTCATCTGTCAATAGGTCCGCTTCTGAGTATTGGGACCGCTCAATTTGGGTTGTCGCCGAAGTAATAAGTCGTGTACGAACTTTCCGTGTTATGTCACCCCAGCTAGTTGCCTCACCCCAGAAATACATTTCAAGCCGAGTCCTATCAGCATAATCGTAATTGTTCAGATATGGCGGTGATGTAAACGATAAATCAACGCTCCGTTCTACTATACATTCCTGCTGGTCACGTGAGTCTCCAGCAATGAGTACAGTTTCAGCCTTTGAACTACGAGTCTGCTGAACTCGTTGAAGGTCTCCGTGCATAACGTAGAATTGGTCCCGAAGCACCTTCATAATATCCACTTTACTGTTCGTAGTTCCGGCATTCTTCACTTTATTAGGAGCGATATACGGCCAGCCTGTTGCCACATCCGCAGCCGAACGTAATACATTTGTAAGAGCTAGTTTGGCGAAATCTTGGAAGGGGCCTACCTCAAGTTTGAGTATCGCCTCCCTACATACGTACAACTGTGTTAGTTTCTTGGGGCTATAGCACTTGCTGACAAGCTCCGGAAACTCTCGGGAAACATCAACGGTAAGTACCTCAGGCTGTATAAGCGATTCCTGAATTTCCTCAAGCAATTGGGCTATCCTCTTGAAGAGGTCTATCAAGTCAAATTCCCAATAAAGTTTCGTTCTAGCAACAAACTGGACAAAGGGATGTGCTTCTACTCCAAACGAGTTTATTCCCTGTTGCTTTGCGACAACGTTTGTTGTGGCTGTACCAGCAAAAGGGTCATATAGCGTCATACCTCGGCTGATACCAAAGGCCCGTATGGCCTCCTCTACAGCCTTATAAGAGAACCCCGCCGGGTATGTGAACCAGCGATGTATCGGCGCACGCAAACTATCCTGAAACGTACCTAAGTTTGAGCGGTTGAGCGTCTCAGAGACCTTTGACTCTTGCTTGACCCCGTTTGGTTCGTCCGTAAAATCAAAAGTAGTTTGAAAGCCGGATTCTCGTGCATGTAGAGTCATTTGGGGTCTCCAATCTTCCTAATTCGGGTGATGTCCATCACCACCATATTACAGCACGCAAAGTGCTATAATGTCAAGCAAATCCCCAGTGTCCGATGGAGGCCAATGAGCCTGATGTGAAGAAAGGAGTTATGGTGTCTGTCTTACTTGGTGTTAGCCGCAAACCTCAATTTCTTCAACTACCCATCGGAGGAACCAATTTTTGGTGTGTTCACCGAAGAAAGGAAGTGAGTGTGGGCGGTTTACTGCTACTCTATTTCCCCGTGACTCTTTACAAGGTACATGGTGGCATCAGGCAAATTTATGAAATCACTAGTCTTGGCGGGGCAGATGAAGGTGAGTGTGCTTCTCGTGGCATGACTTCGGTTGAGACCCGACTCCTATTCACCCTAGATGAGGGTATTGGCATACGGGAGATGAAGGCCGACCCTGTAGTTCGCAATCTAGGTGCAGTGGGTCGCAATATGCAAGGAGTAACGTTTGTCGTGCAACCTGAGATTTGGCCTGCGTTGCGCGAGCTCATCGTGAGCCATAACCCAGAAGCAAGAAACATTCTGTACAGGACGGCGAGCTAATCGGTCGAGATAGGATAGGTTTAGTAGCGTTATCTCATAAGCCCTTGGTCGGCAGTTCAAATCTGCCCCTCGCCACTTTTGTATTTAAGCCTCCTGTGCCGCACTCGCCCACGCAGTCCTCTTCTTGCCCCGGTCCGGCGCTCTTCTCCTGAACACCAACTCCCCTAAGCATCCTTGAGAGGTCGATACCACTAATGTCTCTGCTGGCCGAGTCAGTCGCGAGAGACGCCCGGCAAGCGGGCTTGTTAGACCTGCTGACAGAGGTGCCCCTGGTGGTAGCGGTATCGGGCGGGGCAGATTCGCTTGCCCTTCTCAGCGTCCTGCTAGAACTGCGCGGTAGGACCTCTTCCCTCACATTGCACGTGGCTCACCTCGACCACGGCTTCCGAGGAGACGAGAGCGCGGCAGATGCCCGGTTTGTTGCGGAGCTAGCGGCGGCGTGGGGGCTAGCCTGTACCATCGGGCGCTTTGACGTACCCGCCTACGCGGCCTCTCGCAAGCTGTCGGCTGAAGACGCGGCCCGGAGGGTGCGTTATGGGTTCCTGGCCGGGGTGGCTCAGGAGTATGGCGGCATGGTGGCAGTGGCCCACAACGCCGACGACCAGGCCGAAACGGTCCTCATGCACCTGCTGCGCGGCTCCGGGATGGGTGGACTGGCGGGCATGCGCATGTTGAGCGAGCTTTCCGTTGATACAGGTGACCCGGCTTTGCAGCCGCTGTTGGGTGAGGCCACCGCCTCAAGTGTCCGTCTATTTCGTCCCTTGCTTGGCACATGGCGAGCAGCGATTGAGGCGCACTGCAAGGAAGTGGGCCTTGAGCCTCGGCTGGACACGACTAACCTGGACACCGCTTACCGCCGCAACTTTCTCCGGCACAAGGTGCTGCCCCCGCTTGAGGCGGCAAGCCCGCAGGTCAAGCGCCACCTGGTCCGGCTGGCGAATATCGCGGCGGCAGAGGACGAGGTGTTGCGGGGCCTCACCAACCAGGAGTGGCACCGGCTCGGTGTGGAGGTGGAAAGGGGTTCCAGGGCCAGTGTCTCGCCAAAGGGCCTTGCTGGGCTTCCGGTTGGCCTGGCACGGCGAGTCGTCCGGCGAATGGTGCAGGAGGTGGCGGGTCATACCGAAGGGCTGGATTTTAGCCAGGTCGAGGCGGCGTTGCAAGTCCTGTCGGGTGCTCCTGGCGGCTCCAACGCTGTTGACGTGGTTGGTGGGTTGCGAGTTAGACGGCTGGGTGGCCTGGGAGTAGTGGAACGTCGGAAGGGCGGGGATGGAAAGGATGGCGAGCAAGTTCCGACGGGCTTGGCGGACCGCCCGCTGTTGTCCGCCGGGTGTAGTTTGACGCTAGAAGTTGGAACTTCAACTGCGCTGCCTAACGGCTGGACCGTGACGATGGGGGTGATCGAGCATAGCAGTGCGGCCCCTACTCCAGGCGACTACCTTGCGTTGTTTGACCTAGACGAACTGCCACGCGACGCTCAACTTGTGCTGCGGACGCGAGAGCCGGGGGATAATATCCTGCCGCTTGGAATGGGCGGGCGCAAGAAGTTGCAGGACGTGCTGGTTGATGCTAAAATCCCCAGGGAAGTGAGGGCTTACCTGCCGGTAGTGGCCCTGCACGGCACGCAGGCGGAGGTGTTGTGGCTGCCCGGGCAGGGCGGCAGGCGCTCCGCTATCGCGCCTATCAGCGAGCACACGCGCAGGTTGCTGTGCATCGAGTTTACAACGCCAACAGAGCCAGGCCAGGAGGCATAGGGCAGCGCATGACACCCGAACTAGAGTATATCGAGGAGGCCGTGGTGCCGCCAGTTTCAAGGGACATCCGGGACGACATAGACCACATCCTTGTCACCGAGGAAGACCTCCAGAGCGCAATTGGGGAACTGGGGCGCACCCTGGCGCGGGAGTACGCAGGCAAGGAACTGCTGCTTGTGGGCGTGCTACGGGGCGCGATCATGTTCATCGTGGACCTGGCCCGCGCCATTGACTTGCCGCTGACGATGGACTTCATGGCCGTGGCCTCTTACGGTGCGTCCACGGAAACCAGCGGCATCGTGCGCATCTTGAAGGACCTCGATAGCTCCATTGAGGGCAAGCACGTGCTCGTGGTGGAGGACATCATCGACAGCGGCCTCACCCTCAACTACATCCTGGACACGCTGAAGACGCGCAACCCCGCCTCGGTGCGCGTGGCCGCCCTGCTGAACAAGCCCGCCCGCCGCCGGGTGGACGTAGGGGTGGACTACGTCTGCTTCGACATCCCCGACGAGTTCGTGGTGGGGTACGGCCTCGACTTCAACCAGATTTACCGCAACCTGCCTTTCGTGGGCGTGCTCAAGCCCCAGGCCTACCTGAACGGCGGGCATGAGGCGGGCGAGGACGAGGGCGCTGAAACCGGACTCTAGCAGCACGGGGAGGGGCCTCGCGTGGCTCCTCCCGCCCCTGTTCTTCCTCGCCTGGGCTATAGCCTTCTCATTTCCCCTGGTCCTGCACCTGGGGGACTCGGTTATCCTCTCGCGGGGCAGCGACGCGTGGCTGCACCTGTGGGACCTCTGGTGGGTGGACAAGGCGCTGGTGGACCTCCAGCAGAACCCCTACCAGACGACCTACCTTTATCACCCCACCGGCCTCAACCTCTATTACCATTCGCTCAACCTGCTCAACGCCCTCGTCTCGATACCGTTCCAGCACCTGTTCAACCTGACTGCCGCCTTCAACCTGCTGGTGCTGGCGAACCTCACGCTTGATGGCCTGACCGCATACTGGCTGTGCCGAGAGCGCACGGGATCGGCGGGGGCGGGGCTTGTGGGTGGCGCGCTGTTCGCCTCGACGCCGCTACTGGGCACCTCCCTCGATTTTGGGCAGTTGGACGAGGTCACGGTCTGGTGGGTGCCGCTCTACATGCTGGCGCTGTGGCGGGCGCTGGATAGTCCCGGCCCGGTGTGGAAGCCAGGTGGAGGGAGGCGCGCGGCCGTCTGCGCGGGGTTGTGCCTGGTGGGTGCTTCGCTGGCTACGTGGTACTTCACCGCCGGGTTGGCGGTCTTTACGGCCTTCTTTGTGCCCTTGTACCTACTTCAAAAGGACGGCGGAGGGACGCGACAGTACTTGACGCGGCTCTGGAACGCTGGCCTCAAGGTTGCGGTAGCCGTGGCGCTCTTCGTGGCGCTGCTGAGTCCTCTGCTCTGGGCGATGATAAGTGAGCGTCTCTCAGGCGCGACCTACATGCTTCCCGCACCGCGAACCACCATATTCAACTCGGTGGACGTGCTGGCGCTGTTCGCACCTGCACAACTGGAACTGCCGGAATTGAACGCCCACAACAGCACGGTGGCGTTGGGGTACGTGGCTATAGTGCTGGGCGTACTGGGGCTTGTGGCGCGCCGCAACCTCGCGCTGCCGCTGGGTGTGGCGTTGCTGGCGCTTATCGTCATGTCGCTCGGCCCGGTGCTCCAGGTCGCGGGCAACGAGACGGGCGTGCCTATGCCCTATGCCCTGCTGAACAACGTGCCGTTCATCGGTGCCTCCCGCCAGCCGCTGAGGTTCCTGGCGACCGCCGGTATGATCCTGTCGCTCCTGGGGGCGTATGGCTTCGCGTGGTGGATGGCGCGCCTTCGCAACTCCGGCTCGCGGGCGCGTGTCACAGGGGCGGCGTTGCTGCTCATAGCAGTTGAGCTATTCGGGGTGCCGAGGCAGCTTGCTACTACGCAGGCAGGCGAAGCGGTCGACTTCCTGCGGTCGAGCGCCGAGGCGGGAGCGGTGCTTGAGGTGCCGTACGGCGAGTATTCAGCCCTGTCCCTCCTGCACCAGACGGTGCATGAGCGGCCAATCGTGGGCGGCTACACCTCGCGCCACTTTCCCTACCCCTTCGCTGACGCGGCCCCCGGCCTGGCCCAACTGGTACGCGCCGACCCGGCACCGCTGGTGGCAGAGGACGTTGTGGCACCTACCGTGCCCGAAACGGCGCAGCAGAGCCTGGACTACTACAGCATCCGCTACGTGGTGGTGCACAAGGACGACCTTGCAACGGGCAGATATGGGCGGCTAGAGGAGGTATTGGAGGCGCTGTTCGGAGGGGAAAGCCCTGCTTACGAGGATGAAGACGTTGCGATCTATATGGCGGCAGGGCGAGACGTTGTGGCAGGCGAACAGTTGCCCCTCGTGGGGTTGGGCGGTGGCTGGCACAGCGTCGAGCCGGACCCGACACACAGGTGGACCGGCAGCAACGTCGTGGACGGCAACGCACTGGTATGGATTGGCATCGCACCGGCAGCCGAAGGCACTTACCGTCTGCAAATGACCGCTTACGCTTACGAGAAGCCCAGGACCGTCAGCATTGAGTTAGACGGTAAAGTGTTGGTCCAACAGGCGCTCACCCCCGCGTTTACCGAGCTAGATATAGACCTGGGCCACCTCCATGCGGGCAACCACATCCTCTTGTTGAAGGCACATGAGCCACCCGACAGCCCCCCCGGCGACGAGCGGCGGTTGGCTATCGGCACAACTCGCCTGGCTATCGTGCGCCAGCCTTAGCCCTTTGTGGGCGAGGCGGCACGCAACCAGGCAGCTTCCAATTGCTCGGCAACCGGGCCGACCCGCAGCCCTTCCGCGACCTTCAACCCGTTGTCTCTCACCTGGGCGTACAGGTCCGTCTCGGTGAGCAGGCGAACGATTGCATCTGCGATCGCCTGGGCGCTTCGCGGTGCGACCGGCATGGTGGCCTCGTGTGGGGCGAGGTAGGAGGCTGCGCCGGTGGTCTCGCTCACAACCGTAGGGGTGCCGACCGCCGCTGCTTCCAGCGCGACCCGGTGCAGCGCCTCCACTACGCTGGGAGAAGTGACGATGTCCGCCCCCGCGAGGTGCTGCCGTACTTCGGGGTGGGCCACCTGCCCAGTGAAAACGAGGTGCTGGGCCACACCCAGGTCAGCCGCCCTCTTGAGCAAGAACTCCCGGTAGTCGCCGTAGTTCTCCGTGCTCCTAGATGGCCCACACAGTACGAACCACGGTACCGCTCTACCTCGCGCCCGCATGGCAGAGGCCACCAGAGGTATCGCGTCTACGAGGTATTCCAGCCCCTTGAAGGGGTGCAGGCGGCTGAGCGACATGACTACCGGGTTGGGCAAGCCGATGCCGTAGCGCTCCGACAGGTGCGCGCGACTTTGCCGCCTGAACTCGGCCAGGTCAACCTCGGGAGGAGGGAAGGCGCTGTCTTCCAGCACCCTGGGCACCATCACGATGCGCTCTCGCTCGGTCAGCCGCTCGCCCAGCAGGTACCCGATCATGAAGGGCGAGTTCACCCGCACCAACGCCGCCCGCCGCAGTGCCAGGCTGACCGCGGCGCGGGGCAAGCGGAAGCGCCGGTAGCCGTAGTCGTTCTCGGGCAGCTCGATAACGTCCGCGCCTTGGGCGTTTGCCAGGTAAGGGGTCTTTCCCGCGGCGATAGCGGCCACGGCCCCGAAGGGATATACTCCCTCGACGTGCAGCAGGTCGTAGCGGTGCCGCTTCAGGTGGCGGCGCAAGACGGTGAGGAGAGTGAAGGTGTGCTCGTACTTTAGGAAATACCCGGAGGCCCTCCTGACAAGCCCCGTCACACGGCCCCCCGTCGTCGCCAGGTTCACTCGGTAGGTCGGCACGCCTGAGTAGACGGTCCGGCTGTACCTCGGCACGCCCGGCTCGTTGATCTGGGTGAGCACCTCAACGTCGTGGCCCTTCGCCTTCAGCGCCAGTATCGCCTGTTCGTGGCCCACATTGCCCATGAGGTCAGGGCTGTAAGAGCCGATGAAGTAGAGCACGCGGAGGCTTTCGACACGCGCGCTTCCAGGCCCCTGTGATGTTTCTGGTGTGGTCATGGGTGCATTATATAACAGCGGACAAAGCAAACACCCCACTGCTCCATGCGGTGGGGTGTCTGGGTAAGGCCAATGAAGCCTACTTCGTGCCGCTCGCGCTGGCTCCGGTGAATGGGCCAATAGCCTGCGACAGCATCTTCGAGATCTGGCCGCGGGTCACGTCCCTGTTGGGGCGGAAGTAGGGCTTGCTGCCCGCGCCGCAAGGCTCACCGGGACCACCGCAGGCGTAGCCGCCGATGATGCCGCGCCGGGCCGACTCCTCGACGAAGCCGAAGAGCGGGCTGTCCGCCGGCACGTCCGCGAAGGTAGGCGAGCCGGGCC
This sequence comes from Chloroflexota bacterium, assembly GCA_030913985.1. Lineage (GTDB taxonomy): Bacteria > Chloroflexota > Chloroflexia > QHBQ01 > JADMIH01 > JADMIH01. Next base: position 30,678 of record JALZHI010000049.1, read on the forward strand.
TGTATTCGCTCCAGCCACGCGACAGCACGATCATCTTGGCGGTCTGCGCGCGGGTTACGTTGTTGTTGGGCCGGAAGTAATTGCGTCCAGAACCGTCGCAAGGTTCGCCGGAGCCGCCGCAACGGTAGCCGCTGATGATGCCCCTGGCCGCCGCCGTCTCCACGAAGGTGTAGAGGGGCGAGCTGGTGGGCACGTCCATGAAGCTGGGGGCGGCGGGGCTCACCAGGGTGCCACCCGCGCCGAGCACCACCATCTTGCTGAGTTGCGCCCTGGTGGCCGTAGCGCCCGGCCTGAAGTGCATCGTGCCGTCGGGCTGGCCGTAGCCGTTGATGATGTTGCGGGCCGCCAGGTTCGCGATGTCGTTGGCGAAGGGGTTGTTGGTCGGCACGTCGGTGAAGATCGTGCTGGCCGAGCCGTGGTCGATGAGCACGGGCAGCAAGCTGTAGAACCGGCTGGAGTTGGTGCCGTCGCTGGCGACCGCGTACACCCAGTAGTTGGTGCCGTTGGGCAGGTTACTGGTGTTCCACCCGGCCTGGCCCTGGTCGATGGGCACGTTGGCAGCTATGAGCTGGCCGTTGAAGCCCACGTTATCGGTGTCATAGTAGAGGCTCACGGTGGCGTTGCCACTGCCCTGCACCTTGCCCCAACGTATTAGCGTGGCGTTGTTCGCGAAAGGCTGCGACATCAAATGAGCGCTCTGGACACGGAAGAACGGCAGGTTCACCGGCGGTTGCTTCTGATCGTCCTCTTCGTGCGGGTCGAGGCGGAAGACCCTTATCGGGCCAGACCAGCCATAGGCCGGCGCTCCCGGCACCTTCGGGATAGTCGCCAGGTCAACCGACATGGGTATCCAGCGGTTGTACTGGGCGTACATACCCTCGGTCTGCACCCACGGCGACCCCGCGCCCTGGTTCCAGGTAAAGCGAGGGCCGAGGTTGCCCTTGGAGCCAGGGTGCTGGCTAGGGGCCTGTAGCCACAGTTTCACCGTCATGAAGCGGTAGCGGCCGGCGTCTACGCTGCCCCGGTCCTGGCCGTTAAAGGGGTAGAGCCAGTAGATCGAGGGGTCCTCCACCGTGGTACCCGGCAGCGTCCTGGAGGTGGCTTGCAGATATTCGCCGTTATAGGTGGGAGGGCCGGTGAGATGCTCATAGTGCTGCAACTGGTTGGGATTGGAGCCGTCCCAGATCTGTCCGAGGCGCGCCGCCGCGAAGTCCTCGCCGCTCAGGGGTCCGGGGGCCAGCACCTGCACGACCGGGGCGGTATTTACGGTGATAGGGCCGGTGGTGCTCCACTGGCCGTTCTGCTCCCCGTGGATGTAGTACGTGCCGGGGGCCACGCCCGTGCGGTTCCACGTCCAGCTACCCGCGGTGGCACTAACAC
>JALZHI010000004.1 GCA_030913985.1 Chloroflexota bacterium
TACAATCCTGGACACAAGGAGACGGAACCGCCAAGACGCCAAGGACGCCAAGAACCACGCCAAGATTATAGAGGTTTTACAGAAAAAGAAGACCAGGGTACATTAGGTTGTACCCTGGTCTTCTTACAGGTAGAACAGCCTACTTAACCTTGGCGCGTCCTTGGCGTCCTTGGCGTCTTGGCGGTTCCGTCTCTACCCATTACTTCTTCGCCCTGGCAGGGGTTTGGCAGTCAGGGTAGAAGGTGTTGGATACGATCTTGGAGGTCTGCGCCCGCGTAGCGTTCTCGTTGGGCCTGAAGTACGGGCGGTTCTGGTCGTCGCAAGGCTCGTTTGGCCTCTGGCCGCACGGGTAACCTCCCATCACTCCTCGCTGGCTCAGCCTCTCCACGAACAGGTAGTACGAGCTTTCGTTCTCACTAGGCTCCACGTCGGCGTAGGTCTGCCCTGAAACCTCGTCGTTGATGTTGGCCGCGTTAGACACGATCTTGGAGATCTGGCCTCGTGTAGCTTGAGCGGCAGACCGGAAGTACGGCCTGTTGCCCTCCTGGCAAGGCTCGCCGGGGCCGCCGCAGGGATACCCACCTATGTCGTGCCTGATAGCCAGCCGCTCGACAAACGTGTAGAACGGCTCAGAGGGCGGGATGTCCTGGAACGTCTGCCCGGCAGGCTGGTCGATGAAGCCCGCCGAGTTGGCGACGATCTTGGCAAGCTGTCCCCTGGTGATGTTGTTGCCGGGCCTGAAGTACGGGTTGCCCGTAGCCCCGCAAGGCTCACCAGGACCGCCGCAAGGGTAGCCGCCCATAATTTGCTTGCAAGCCAGGCAGCGGATGTAGGGGTAGAACGAGCTAACGTCGTTGCTCTGGGGCACGTCCTGGAACTGCACCGGGCAGACGGTAGGTGTGATGGAAGGTACAGGTATGGGGGTGCCTTGCGCATTACATGCCTTGGCGGGATCGGGCTTGCTGGGGTCGGCGGGGTCGTACTGCGCGAAGAGCCTCTTGCCGCCCGACTGCCGGGCCATCGCAACTACTCTCTCTCGGAAGCCGGGTGAGCCGTTCTGGGGTATTGTCGAATTAAGGCAGGGGCCGACACAGCCATCGGCATAGGCGATGATTACGCGTCCCTCTTTGTCCACCACCGCGTCAAAGAAGTCGAGCAGGTTGCGGCAAGGGCCGCTGCCACAGATATTGCGCCGTTGCACCGGATCGTGAGGTGTGACATCGGTGGTCACCCAGGTCTTGCCTCGGTCGTAGGTGTGCGCCACGTACAGGTGCCAGTCGCCTATGAACTCCTCTGCCGCATAATTGCCTTCGCTTGGGGTGCCTATGTAGGCAAAGGCTGCCCGGTCGCCGTCACCGGCTACTACCGCCGGGAACACCGAGTTCTTGATGCCATGTTGAGCGCCCACGTTGACCGGGGTTGACCAGGTCTGGCCCCTATCGGTAGATGCGGCCGCCATCGGGAAGCCGTCGTTGTCGATGGCTCCAAAGTAGAGCGTACCATCTGCCCCGATGTCTATGGAGGGGTCGCTGAACGGGTCGGCGGTAATGGGCACGTTGCGGACCTGCCAGGTCTCGCCATTGTCCACCGACACCGCCACGGCCTGTGCGTCAAAGCCGCAAGAAGGCTTGGGCACGTAGACGGTGCCATCAGGGGCTACTTTTACGTGACCGTGCAGTCCGCCCAGGCCGCAGTCCGCCAGGGTGTAGATAGGCACATGTGTGCCGAAAGTTATGCCGCCGTCATCGCTACGCGAGCAGAAGGCCGCCACCACGCTCTGGGCGCAGTAGTATACCGCATGCGGGTAATCGCTCTGCGCGAGGTCTTCGGAACCGGGCCTGTAGGGGCCGCTGGCGAGAGATTGGTGGTCTACGCCCTGGTTGCCCGTGGCCCCAGTGCTGGGTATGTAGGTCTTACCATCGTCATCGGTGATGTCGATTGCGCTACCACTACCCCTGAGTTGCGACACAAACGTGCGCCCAAGTACCGGGTCGTGAGTAATCAAGGGGTCGAGCGTTTCAATATCGCTCGTAATCTGATTGCCTATGGTATCGGTATATGTGGCTGTGGCCGGCACCGTGCAATCGCTGAACGTCCACCGGAGAGCGTGGAACAGGGCTAGGTACATGACATTGCCCGTTTTCCAGTTCACTCCCAGGGTCGGCTCGGCAGCCTCTAGGTCTCCTGGCGTGCGCCTGGGGCCGTAAAAGTTGTCATAGAACGCAGCACCCACGCCCCCACCAATGGGGGTAGGCACCACCGGCACCGGCTGTACCTCGACTATGCCTGAGTACTGGTCCGCAGCAGTGGCCGCGAAATACACCACGTGCACCGTAAAGGTACCCGTGCCTGTGCCCGCCAGGTATGGGTGTAGCGTAGCCGATTCGGTTGTTGTGCCGCCAAGGCCCGACTGAGCCACAATCGGCCCGTCGTTGTTGCCCTTGTGGATGTACATGTCATAGTCGGTAGTGGCGCTGTCGGCCCAGTTGATCGACACACGTATCTGCTTGCCGGTCCAGTCAACGGGATTGCCTGTGACGTTCAGGGTGAACGTATCGCAGTTCACGCCTTCCACGCATGTATCTTCGCTTTCAGATGCCGGTCCGGTGCCGGTGCCATCCCATGTGAGAGTTGGGCCTGAGGGGCCTATACTTCCCGACGTGGGGTCTGCCGCGAGACCTGGCCGGGCGGCAAAAATGCTCGCCACAACTACCACCAGGAGCATAAGCCCCGGCAGCAATAGCCACCGTCCCTTGCCCAACCTATTGAATCTCTCTGCCATCATTCCCCCTCCTTGCATGGTCAACGATGAGTCACGTCCTTGTAACCAGGCCCAGGCGAGCAAGTCTGTTCCGAAGAAAACTGCCTTTGACTCGGGACATAGCTGGGACTGTGTAGGCGTGGAGGTAAGCAGCAGATGGCAGCAAGCGAATCGTTGCTTCCTCAGCTTACTGGCCGTAAGCCAAATATATCTGCAATTTAGGTGCCACGCCAGGGCGGTGCGGTGGCGGGGTGTGCCGCCCGGTGAGGGGTCGCTAGCCTCCTGATGTGCGGCCCGTTTGATGCTATACTAATCGCTGTTGCGTATACACAACGAGGAGATAACATGGCCCCCGTTCGCGGAGTGACGGAGTGAAAATGGAGAGGAAACCGTACGGTATTCAGCACATATTGCAGTGGAGCTACAAGGACGGCGTGCCCGCCGAAGAGTGCGCCCGCATCGAAGCGGAGCTTGAACGGCTGCCGGGACTCGTGCCCTCGTTGCGGCACCTGGAATGGGGCCAGGTGGTCGGCGGGCGCAACCAATCGTTCTCCCACTGCTTCGTGATGTACTTCGACAACATGCAGGGCCTGGCCGACTACGCCACGCACCCAGACCACGTACGTTTCGCTGGTGCTTTCAGGGAGGCGTGCGCGGTGCAGGTAGTCACAGACTTTGAGGTGAAAGAGTCATGAGCGGCTTTTCCTGGCCCGACCTGCTGGTGATAGCGAGCGTGGGCATGTCGGCGTGGGCGGCGACCCGGCGCGGGTTCCTGGCGGTGCTCCTGTCGCTCGTCGGGTTCGTGCTGTCCCTGCTGATATCGTTTACCTTCTACCGCGCCATCGCCGCCTGGCTCACGAGCGCCTTCCACTGGAACCCCGTGTGGACGGTGCCGCTGGCCTTCGTGGGCCTGTGGGTGCTGGTAGAGGCCCTATTCGGCCTGGTGGAGACCCTGTTGGTGCGCCGCCTCTTCTTCCGTCTGAACTACTCGGCCACGAGCCGGGGCCTGGCGGTGCTGCCGGGAGCGGCGCAGGGGTTGGTGGCCGCGGCGGTGTTCCTCACCATGCTGGCGCTGATACCCCTTGGCACCGGCATCCGCAACGACATACTCAACTCGCCCATAGCGGGCAGGCTGGTGGATACGACCCTCACCATCGAGCGGCCGCTGGAAGGCATATTCGGCCCCGCCGCCCGCGAGGCGCTCGGCTTCATCACGGTGCGGCCCCCCACCAGTCCGGGCGAAGGCACGCCTGGGCAGGGGGGTGAGAACGGCGGTAGCGAAGACGAAGGCGTGCAACTCAACTTCACCGTGAACGATGCCACGGCGGACCCCTCAACGGAGGAGGCTATGCTGGCGCTGGTGAACCGCGAGCGTGCCGCGCACGGCCTGGAGCCGCTGGTGATGGACCCGGAACTGGTGCTGGTGGCCCGCGCCCACGCCGACGATATGTTCAAGCGGGGCTATTTCGCCCACGACACTCCCGAAGGCACCGACCCCTTCCAGCGCATGGACGCGGCCAATATCCAGTATCGCCTGGCGGGCGAGAACCTGGCCCTGGCCCCCACGCTCGACATCGCCCACAACGGCCTGATGAACTCCCCCGGCCACCGCGCCAACATCCTCAAGGACGGCTTCCGCAAGGTGGGTATCGGGGTGCTGGACGGCGGGTTGTATGGCAAGATGTTCGTGCAGGAGTTTACCGACTGACTGGATGCGGCGTCATCATGTAGTGCTATTGCACGGTGTCTACAGCAAGCCAGCGGATATCAATCTCGCCTAAACTGTTAGCAGGATCAAAACGTAACTGTCTTATCCCTTCGTGCAGGTCTGAAGACTGGGGAAATATCCAGTAGACATGGAAGTTACCATCCTGCCTGCCGTACAGGCTGCTGCTTTGCTCCTCGCCAAAGCTTCCCACTTCTTTAGCCCAATACCACTGCTGGCTGACCTGCCCCAGGTTAGCACCCCACCTGTAACGCACGGCTGCTCGTAGCCGAACCAATTGGTCTCCGGGGCCGTCTGAACTCACTGCAACGGCGGGACCCAGGAGTTGTGGATCGCCGGTTTCGGGCTGCACTTTTAACCCGGTACCCGGTATGCAACTAACACGCGCCTGGATTGCGGTCCAATTGTTCAGCACTGCCTTATCACAATCTGTAAAATCCCACACGGTCAAGTTGTTACCTGAATTACCACCGGCAGGAGGTTCAGCTTCATTCGTGATGCCCGCAAGGTAGTCAAGTCTAAAATGTGGGTCGGACGTGATAGGCGCGAACCGCATGGTGTATGCATCTCTTGGGTCGTTAGCCACATTTTGTGCAGCATCAACTGCACTCTCAACCGCTATGACTTCAGGTACATCCCCATTGCTTGCTCCTCGTGTGTAGCCAAGGAAAAGGCCAAGACCTGGCGCGCCTTTATAGAAGAAAGGCGCGTCCTCTACATACCAGGCCAACCCACCACCCTGCCTCGGAGGCATCAAGCGCAGCATTCTCCGGTCAAGTTCGTCAATCATGATCGTAAGATCGTGCCATGGACGTAAGTGGACCCACGTCAGAGTGCCACACGATATAAGAAACACGCCAACCACTATTATCGCCGCTCGTCGCAGTGATGCGCCACGCACTGAACACACAGCGCTGTAGATTAGCACCGCGATCCCCATGCAGCACCCAACCGCAGCAAGATATAGGAAGCGATTGTTGTGCATGTCAGAAAGCGACACTCTCAGATTTAGCGCCGGGACCAGGGCGACGAGCGTCCATACTCCCGCCGTTAGTAGCAAGCGGCGTTCGCGATAGCCGTACGCGATAAGTCCTGCCATCAATAAGATACTGGCAATAGCGCCGATTATCTGAGTTGTTGATGAACCTACCACTGACGGGTTGATAGGCGCAATCAACAGACGAGCATCTTCAATTAGACGATCCCATAGAAATTCAGTGAAGTCTACGGGCGCCCATCGGTAGCCGCCCACTTGCCCCCAGAACATAAAGCGTAGGGCGAGCACACCGAGCAGGGCTAGAAAGAAAGGGGCCAGAGATAGGCCGAGACGACGGAGGATTTGTCGATTGAAGCTAGGGGTTATACACCACACCGTAAGCGCAAATACGGCTATGAAGGAAAGCATGCTTTCCTTGGTATAAAGGGCCACTATATATAGTGCAAGCGAGACGAGGTAAGCGGTCCGGGTTGGTGTTGTTGCGCGCCACCAACGCGTGAAGAGCAAGAGGCTGGACATTCCGAATAGGACTGCTAAAGAATCCCACTGTGCTGATAGCCAAGCCACTGCCTCAGTATGTAAAGGCCAAATGCCGAATAAAGTACCCGTGAGCCAACCTAAACTCCGGCGCCCACTCACCTGTGCCACCCATAGGCCTATTAGTAGAGCGGCACAGGCGTGTATAAGCACGCTCTGCAAGTGGTATGGGAACGGGTTGGCACCCCAGAGATACCAGCCGATGCGCCAGGTGAGTACGATGCCTATCGGGCGGTAAAAGTTCCCATATTGTAGTTGTGCATCTTCATTTATTAGCGTGCCGAGATCAAATCCATGGTTCTCGGCATCGGTGAGGTACTGGAGATCGTCCTTCAGAAAGCCAACACGCACCGCCGTAATGTAAGCGAGAGTCGTAAGCAGTGGTATAAGTGCCCAGAACCAGGTGCGAAACGCAATGGCTGAGTCTGTGCTTGGATCTGGCCTTGCATTGAACTGCTCTCCGTTATGCGCCTGTTCAGATCCGTTCGTATCTGTAGCAACCATGACCACTTCCCCAGTCAATCTGACGAGGCCGGGTTGCACATTTCTCCCGCAAGGATTAACCCAACCAGGTGCTGGCCGAGCACTACGGATCTTATGGGCGGTTGTGGGCCTCGGTGGACGGCTAGCGATGAAAATTATAACGGGCTTGCGCGCACAGTATCAACCTCCTCGAGGAGGGCTTCGCACCGTGGGAATCAGGGTGCTGGACGGCTGCCTCTACGGCAAGATGTTCGTGCAGGAGTTTACGGATTAGGGCTGCTCTCGTCTAGCGCGAAAGCCACGGCTTCGTCCAGCGACATGGCCCGGCCCTTAGCCCATGCCGCCGCCCAACGTGCCCTGTCTACGGCAGCTTTGGTGGCGGTCACGCCCCGTTCGTATTCCACTGTGGCGGAGGGGGCGATAACACGCGCCTTCAGCCTTGCCGCCAGCCCATCGAGCGCGCCAAACATGACCGTCGCGCGCTCTGTATCACCTTCCATTGCCGCCAGCGAACCCAGGCCCATGAGGTTCAAGACCCTGGGGGCGAAACTGCCCGTGTCGCCCTCTTCCCTCAGCGACTTGCGGTACAACTGCCCTGCCACCAAGTTGTCGCCGCGCTGCCTGGCTACTTCGGCCATGCAGGTAATGGCAAGCCCCAGCGCGAGGTTGTTACCTTCGAGGCCCTGCAACGCCGTCATTACCTGCCCCGCCATGACTTCGGCCTGGTCCGGCTGGCCGTCCCTGCACAGGGCCAGTCCCCACAGGGCGCGAGCCAGCCCCGCGTGCCACTTGTCTCCCACTTCCTGGAAGAGAGGCACCGCTTCAGCTTCTAGCGATTGCGCCTGCGCGTAGTCGCCGGTGAAGAACGCTACCCATGCCAGGTTGTGCAGGGCTACCGCCATGCGACGGTGCTCCCCTAGCTCCTTCGACAGGCTCAACACTTCCCTGAGCAGGCTCTCGGCCCGCGCATAGTCGCCCCGTAATATCTCCGCCGTGCCGAGATTGCGCAGGGTGTCCGACGTCACCTTTTTGTCCTGCGCCTGCCTGGAAAGCGCGAGGCTCGTATCGAGCAACCGTATCGCGGGCTCAAGGTCGCACTGGGCGCTAGCCAGGGTGCCCGCTGCGCCGGTCACCTCGGCCTGCAAGCTCACGGGGAGCGCGTGCATATCGCCGCGTCCGGCAACCTCCTCCAGCCAGGCGCGCCCTTCGCTGATGTTGCCTCGTACGTACCAGTAGGCAAGGAGCGCCACTGCTATACGAGCGGCTATCTCGGTCCTGCCCGCATCTAAAGCCCAACGTAGCGCCGACCGCACGTTGGCCTGTTCGGCGTCCAGCTTCGCCAACCACGTTCGCTGGTCGGCACCCAACAGGTGGGGCCGGGCCGCCTGGGTCAGCACAAGGTAGTATTCCAGGTACCAGCCTCTGACCCTTTCGGCCTCGCCGCTCTCCTCCAGTCGCTCTGCCGCGTACTCGCGTATCGTGGCGAGCATCGAATAGCGAGGCTCGTCTACTCCCGTTTCCTCCCGCTTGACCAGGCTCTTGTCGAGCAGCGAGGCCAACCCATCCAGCACTGGAGTATCCAGGTCGCCCCTGGCGTTGCACACAGCCTCCACCGAAGCCAGCGTGTATCCACCGGCGAACACCCCCAGCCTGGCAAAGAGCGCGCGCTCGTCCTTGTTCAGCAGGTCGTAGCTCCAGCCGATGGCCCCGCGCAAAGTGCGATGCCGCTCCGGCAAGTCCCTGTGTCCGCCGGAGAGCAGGGGCAGCGACGCGCCGGGGTGACCGGGCCTGAACCTCTGCGACATGGCTACCGGGGGCAGCAGCTTGACGCGTGCCGCCACCAACTCAATCGCCAGGGGCAGGCCGTCAACGGCCTCGCACAGGGCAGCTACAGCCGGGGCGTTTTCTTCCGTGAGCCGGAAGCTTGCGTCGACCGCCCGCGCCCGTTCCACGAAAAGCGACATGGCTGGGTATTGCAGCATCTCCTCGACGGGCAGAGATGCCCCGCCGGGCCACGGCAACGAAGCCACCTCGAACTGCTGCTCGCCGCGCACGTGGAGTGGCTCCCGGCTGGTGACGAGCCAGCAAACGCCGGGGCATTCGGGCATCAGGTTAGAGATGAGCGCGGCCGCCTCCACTACGTGCTCGAAGTTGTCGAGCACCAGGAGCAACCGCTTGCCCCGAAGGTGCCCCTTCAGCAGCTCGAACGGCGTGGTAGTGGACTCGCGGAGGCCGATGCCGTGCGCTATGCCGGCCGCCACAAGGTCGGGCTCGCTTATCGCCGCCAGGCCGACGAAAAACACCCCGTCCCGGAAGTCTCTGGCGGGCGCGCCCTGCCTAGATGGTGCCTGCCCCGCACCTACCGCTGTGTGGCTATGGAGTATCTTCGCCGCTACCGCCAGGGCGAGCCGCGTCTTGCCGACGCCGGGAGGCCCGGTAAGGGTGAGTAGCCGCATGCTACCGTGCAGCAGAAGCCGCTCGATCCCGGCTATCTCCTCGGCGCGGCCAATGAAGTGGGTCGGCTCCTCCTTGAGGTTGGTAGGCACGGTGCCTGGCTCCGCTTCTTGTGGAGTTGGTTCGGCACTATGCCCGTCGGAGCCGTGTGAGTCGCGCGCCCAACTCAAGAACCTCTCGCGCTCGTGAAGGGGGATGCCCAGGTGCTCAGCGAGCAGGGCGGCTACCTGGCGGGAGGGCCTACGTTGGCCCGTTTCGATCAGGCGGATGGCGGAATCGGAGCAGCCGACCTTCTCCGCAAGCTCAAGCTGCGTGAGATCGAGCGCCCTGCGTTTCTCCCTTAGCCATAGGCCGAACTGGCTCGTGGGGTCCATTACACCTGCTTCTGTACGGTTCTTGTACGGTTTCTGTAGCGCCCATTATATCGCCAATGCCCCTACAATAAAACTGCGGGCCTGTGCGTGTTGATGGCCCTCAGCACGCACAGGCAACGTACATCGCTAGTGGAGGTACGCATGGAAGCCGATCCAGGCAAGGACGCCGATACCTCGCAGGTTTTCCTCGTGAGGCTGTGGGCTGATGGAGCCGGTGGGGAGGAGTGGTCGGGCGCGACAGAGCACCCAGGAAGCAGGCTCCACGGTCGGGTGATGCACGTCCTGAGCGGTCAGGGTAGCAACTTCAACGATTGGCCCACCCTCCTGAGCTTGCTAAACAAGATGATGTCTCCTACACTCAACAAAGACGAGACCACCGGACAGGAAGGAGCAACCACGTGAAGACTGGTATTGAGCTGAACTATTTTGCCACAAAGAGGCACCAGGAAGATAAGCGTCCCCAGTTGCTTGTGTTACTGGCTACCGTTGCAGCAGGACTGATGTTGTTAGCTTCACTATCAGTGGCGAAAGCGGAGGCACGTCAGACTCAGTTGCCTTCCGGCTCCCAGTCCTCTCCTTATCTTGCGGCGCAGTTGGCGGCAATTACAGGCAGCGGCCCGGTGTCTGCCAAGTCCCCTGCGGCAGAGAGTCCTGGCGGCGCGCAGGGGGCATGCACCAGCACTGACGATAAGTACCTGGTATTGCGTGGCTCGGACGCCAGTTCCTCAGGCGCTGGCGATGACATCTACGGGCAGTGGGTGACCGTTGATGGAACTCTGCTTGGCAGCCCCTTTCCCATCTCTACAGCCGCAAGCAACCAATATTCCGCCTCATTGGCATACAACTGCAACAACGACGAGTACCTGGTGGTTTGGGTGGACGACCGCGCCAACGATGGCGAGAACTACAACAACAATATCTACGGCCAGCGGGTGTCAGGCACCGGGGCATTGCTCGGAGGGGAGTTCCCTATCTCCACCCAGGCAAATGAGCAGCGTTCTCCAGCAGTGGCGTACAACAGCACCAACAACGAGTACCTGGTGGTCTGGCATGATCTCCGCCCCAGGAAGTCCATCGGCGGTAACGACATCTACGGGCAAAGGGTGTCAAGCGCTGGGACATTGCTAGGAGGGGAGATCCTTGTCTCCACAGTTGTAGTAGCGTACCGATATCCTCCAGCAGTGGCATACAATAGCATCGATAACCAGTATCTGGTTGTCTGGCCTGATAACCGCGCACCTGACTGCATACTCTGCATCTACGGGCAGCGAGTATCCGGTGCTGGGGTATTGGTCGCAGGGGAGGTTCTCATTTCCTCCCAGGGAGGTTCATTTCTATCTTTCGGCTTAGCGCTGGCGTACAACAGCACCGGCAACCAGTACCTCGTTGTTTGGGATGATGACCGTGAGGGCCCGTACAGCAGTGATATATACGGGCAGCGGGTATCCGGTGCTGGGGCATTGCTTGGAGGGGAAATCTCCATCAATATACATGAGAGCGTCCAATATTCTCCCGCAGTGGCGTACAACAGCACAAACAACGAGTACCTCGTCGCATGGCATGATTACCGCAACGATGCCCCGGACATCTACGGGCAGAGGGTGTCAGCCACGGGCACTCTGATTGGGGGTGACTTCCCCATCTCCACAGCTGCAAGCGACCAACTCGTTCCTGAAGTGGCCTACAACAGCACGAGCAATGAGTACCTGGTCACTTGGACTGATTACCGCGACTACTTCTGCCTCGACCTCATCTACGTCTACGGGCAGATGGTGTCAGGCGCAGGGGCATTACAGGGTGGCAACTTCAACATTACCCCCGGTGAGACTTGCACGCTCAAGTTCGCTGATGTACCGCCGTCTGGTGAAGGCTCTACCTTCTACACCTTCATACGCTTCCTGACTTGCAGAGGCATCGTGAGCGGCTACCCGTGCGGTGGACCCGGTGAGGCGTGTAACGCTGAGAATGATCCTTATTACCGTCCCGGCGCTAACGTCACTCGCGGGCAGTTATCGAAGATCATCGCCAACTCGGCAGGTCTGAACGGGGAGTTACCCCAGGGACAGCAGCAGTTTGCCGACGTGCCTCCTGGCAGCCCCTTCTACGAATTCGTGGAGAGACTGGCCGAGACCGGAGCTATATCAGGCTACCCATGTGGAGGTGCGGGTGAGGCATGCGACGGGCAGAACAGGCCGTACTTCCGCCCGAACAATCCTGCTACCAGGGGGCAGATCTCCAAGATCGTGGCTACAGCAGCAGGCTTCGATGACGAGATACCGGCGGACCAGCAGACCTTTACCGACGTACCGCCCGACAGCCCCTTCTGGGTGTACATAGAGCGTCTGGTCGCGTGGGAAGTCCTCTCAGGCTACAACGATGCCTCAAGGTGCCCCACCGGTGCCCCGTGCTTCCGCTACAACGACAACACCACACGTGGTCAGATGGCGAAGATTGCCGCCAATGCCTTCTTCCCTGGCTGTCAAGTACCTTAGAAGCGCGTTGCTGATTTGTAGAACAGGCGAAGTGAGGAGGGATGCCCCTGGGCATCCCTCCTGGTCGTTAGAAGGAAGGCAAGTAACTCAGGCAGTACGCTAACCTAATAACCTGCTGATAAGTATGAGCACCACGCGCGAAAAGACCGTGACGTGAGACCAGACCTGGAAGATTGTGGCGAAGTGCGCCTAACAAAACCGCGGCGCAAGTAGGCTAGAACGCAGTATGGTTGCGAGCCATGGGATCGAGTCGAAGGAGCGCCTAGGGTGGCTTCGGAGAAACCAAAGGCGGTAAACGCTTCAGAAGAGTTCCTCGGCCAGCGCGACGATGATGCCCGCAGGGCCTCGCATGTAGCAGAGTCTGTACATGTCCTCGTACTGGGCCACCTCGCCGATTAGTTCGGCTCCCATGCCGCGTAGACGAGCGACAGTGTCATCGAGGCTTTCGACTGTAAACATGACGCTCCGGAGACCCAGCGCGTTCGGTGGTGCGATTGCCGGTTCGACCTTGACCAGTTTTGGACTGCGAAACTTCGTCAGCTCAAGCCGCCCGTGCCCATCCGGGGTCCGCATCATAACGATGTCGACCTGGACACCTTCGAGCCTGTTGACGCGGTCCACCCACGGTCCCTCGACCTGCGCCTCGCCTTCGAGCGTCATGCCGAGCGCGGTGAAAAAAGCGATAGCGGCTGCAAGATCGTCGACGACGACGCTGATGTGGTCCAATCTCTTGATCGTCATGTCCCTAGTATAGCAGAGGCCATGTGCGACGGTTCCCCGAATGTGCGACCATTGATGCACCACCTGGCTTGAAGCGCCCACTGTGTCGCTTCTTGTGCGAGTTTTTGTGCGACCCCGAACCTGCCTTTCTGTGGTTAGATATAGGTGGCAGAAGGGCCTACGATGTAGCAGGGATGTAGTGTAAAAATGATGAGAATCTATTGACATACTCCTCCCTTCGCGCTACACTCTGTGTCGCTACTGCTACCTGATTTACGCAATGCCTGTAGTTCATGTTCGCGCTCGCAACTCACGTCCTACGTGACGACTTCTATTCGCGTCGGAACGCCCAGCCTATGCCCGCACACTGAGCATAAAGTGAGCAGCTTGTGGCCTGGTCGGTGAATAGCACCCGGTGGCACAATCAGGGGGAGCGCAGGACGTTAGCCAAGGAGGTGGTGATTCTCCGCTCTACAAAGGGCGTAATGCTCGAACAACTTGAGAATGCACGTGCAAAATGCAAAATAAGTACCTGGTTATCTCGTGGAGGATTGGAAGTAATGTCCAGAAAATTGAGAGTAATGAACTCTTCAGTGCTCATAGCCTCGTTGCTGGCCCTTACGGTGGGCGCAGGACCCGCCGCGGCCTCTCAGCCGAGCCAGCCCGCAGGCGGTACGAATTGGAAGGTATTGGTCGGCAACGCGATAGAGACGGAGCAAGGCCGGCCCGCCTCCTGGCAGTCGATACGCTTCTTCCCGGAGACGATTACCGTCAACCAGGGGGATTCGATCACCTGGAACTTCAACGCAGGCCTTGAACCCCATAACGTGGTCTTCCTTGGCCCCGAGCCCTTCCCCGAGCAGGTGGCAGGCCCGCCGCCAGGTGCTCCGGGTGGCGAGGCAGGCGGACCCCCACCGGGCGGCCCTCCCGGCGGCCCTGGTGGTCCGGGTGGACCCGGTGCCGGTGGCCCGCCCCCGCAGATCCCCGGCAACCCCAAGTTCTGGAACCGGCAGGGCGGCAATACCTACGACGGTTCGCAGTTCGTAAACTCCGGCGTGATCGCCGCCGATATCCCCGGCCCCAAGGACTACACCCTGTCGTTCCCGAAAGCCGGTACCTACCTTGCCATATGTACCCTGCACGCGGGGCCGGACCCGACGGGTAAAATCCAGGGCATGGTGCAGAATGTGGTCGTGCAAGCCCCCGGCAGCGCCCTCCCCAAGACGCAAGCCCAGTACGACGCGGATGTGGCCGCACTGATGCAGGCCGAGGAAGCCAGGGCGCTTGAGCTTGAAGCCGAGGCACGCAGCAAGGTCATGCCGTCCGCCAACAACGCGGGTGGCACCACGACGTACCATGTGCTCGCCGGCTACGGCAGCCAGGACCCCGCGTTCCCGCTCTCCTACGTGCGCTTCGTGCCTGAGGGAATAAACCTCAACGTGGGCGATACGATTGAGTGGACCGATCCCGTAGGTGGGTTCCACAACGTCATATTCGGGGAGGAACCTACGCTAGTGGATGTCGTGCCGGGACCTGGCGGCCAGCCCCAGGTGATGATCAACCTGATCAACTTCCTACCGACGGGCCAACCGGCTCACACCGGCAGTGGCTTCTACAACTCCGGTATCTTGACGCCTCCCGGTACTGCTGCCGAGGCCGAAGGGGGGCCCTTCCCGCTGACCGAAAAGTACTCGCTTACCTTCACCCAGCCAGGGCGGTACGAGTACATCTGCTCCATCCACTACACGCAAGGCATGGCCGGCTTTGTGACGGTTGGCGCTGGTGGCGGTGGCGTGGTCGGCATGCCTCGCACCGGCAGCGGCGACGCGGAAGGCTGGCTGTACGGCTTGCTGGCCCTGGGGCTGGCGCTGGCCGCTAGCGGTACCGCTCTTCGCACGCGAAAATCTGGTAGAATAGGCTAACACGTTAGAACTTGGTATGTCGGAGGCTGTGCTTTCTCTATAGAGCACGGCCTCCCATCCCTATGTATAAAGCAGGAAGGTAAGTCCCGTGAACGCACCGGCCCCCGCTACCTCGGCTCTAAACCCGAATACGCTCGTACGCATCGTGCTCCTGGCGTTCGGAGGTGTGGCCCTAATCCAGTGGCTGCACCTGACCGTGCTGGCGGGCATGGAGCATAGCCATGTGGACTACGGCGGCCTGACCTGGCTGCGCGATAGCGCACTGTCCCTGCCGTTCGTGTGCCTGGCTGTGCTCCTGGCGCGCCGGGGAGGGCAGAACAACCGGATTGGCCTGGCGGCCCTCTATGCCGCAGCCATGGGTGGTGGCACGCTGCTGCGCGGCCTCTTCCCCGGCGAAACGCACGCCTCTCACGACGGCAGCGGCATCTCCACCGCCGGGCTGCTACAGCACGTGCTAGTGGTCATGGCTATCGCGGGCGCGTACGGCTATGTGGTGGACCTTGTGCTGGAGGCCCTGGACCGACTGCCTGACGGGAAGTTCAACCGGCTGCCGGTGCCGGGCCGCTTCGTTCGTGTCGCCCTGCCTCTCGCCGTGGTAGTAGGGCTTATACCTGCGTTTCTGTTCGCAGGGACTGGTCGTGTCGCCGCGCAGACCAGCTTCCCTGACCAGGTGATACACCCCAAGGGCAGCCTCAACCTTATTGCTCGCAAGCTGCCCGACGGCAGCATGGCTTTCGTGGCTCCCGACTTCGGCAACAACGGCGTGCGCCCCACTATAGAAATGACCGAAGGGGAAACGCTGAACATCAACGTGAAGAACGAGCTGAGCGCGGATGTCAGCCTGCACGTACACGGCGTGCACTACAACCAGGACAGCGACGGCACTCGCCATTCCGGCTCGTTCGTGAAGCCCGGCGCTACCCGCACCTACCAGTGGCGCGCGGCTGCCGGCACTGCTGGCTACTGGCACTACCACGACCACGTCATGGGCGACGACGAAGGCTCCAGCGGCATCCTGGCGGGTCTCTACGGCGGCCTCATCGTCAGGAAAGCCGGGGAGGTCCGCCCCGCCAAGACTTTCGTTATCGTGGGGCATGACAAGACCCTCAACGGCCGCATCTACCCCGACACCCCCACCCCCACGGCCCGTCAGGGTGAGCTTGTGGAGTTCCTGGTGATCTCGCACGGCAACCGCGTGCACACGTTCCACCTGCACGCCCACCGCTGGGTCACTCCCAGCAGGCCCACCGACGGCAACCCGGCCAATCCCGCCAACGCCGGCAGCGGGCGCGAGGACAACCACATCCTGGCCCCCGGTGATAGCTTCGGCTTCATGGTCATCGCGGGCGAGGGGGTCGGTCCCGGCATGTGGATGTACCACTGCCACTTCCAGGACCACGCTTCGGCCATGAAGGGCTTCTTCAAGGTGGAGCCGTCCGGACAGGCCGCTACCGTGGAGACCTCCCGCACCTTCCCCGAGACCGGCAAGAGGGTATCGGGTAGGTTCCTTGAGTACTGGCAGCAGACCGGGGGCCTGGCACAGCAAGGCTATCCCATCAGCGAGCCGTTCCAGGAGAAGTCGGATATAGACGGCAAGACTTACACGGTGCAATACTTCGAGCGCGCGGTGTTCGAGTTGCACCCGGAGAACCCCCGCCCCTACGACGTGCTGCTTACCCAGCTAGGCACGCTGAGGTACAACCAGAAGTACCCGAACGGCAGGTAGCTGAACCACGTCTCGGGGTTCTGCTGTATACTCAGCTAGAGCACCCATGAGCGCGGGCGGCCCCCAAAGGTCCCCGAGTCCCTGCTCTACATCCCCAGATCAGGAGTAGACATCATGGCCGAGACTGAAGCGTTGCCCTATGACGCCAGCACCACACTGGGCGACCTGGAGATTGAGTTACAGAGGCTTAAAGCCCAGGCCATCATGGGTTGGTCAAAGGAGTCGCGCAACCTCAAGTGGTTCGGCCTTCGTGACGGAATGTCGGTATTGGAGGTGGGCAGCGGGCCTGGCTTCATCACCGAGCAGCTGCTGGACATGTTCCCCTCAAGCCGCGTCACCTGCCTCGACCTCGACCCTGTGTTGCTTGAACGCGCAAAGGGCTACCTGGGTGACAAGGCGGGGCGGGTGGACTTCGTACAAGCTTCTATCATGGAGTCGGGGCTGCCGGACAACACCTTCGATTTCGCCTACGCCCGCCTCGTTTTTCAGCACCTGCCCGACCGTGTGGGTGCGGCCCGCGAGATTCTGCGTCTGCTCAAACCGGGCGGCAAGCTGGTAATCCTCGACGTTGACGACGGTCTGAACATGCTTATCGACCCACCAGACCCGCCCGAAGTACAAGCCATAGTGGAGCGCGACACAGAAGAACACCGCTCAAAAGGTGGCGACCGCCTGGTAGGCCGCAAACTCTGGCGCATCATGTCCGCCGCGGGCTTCCAGGACCTGGACCTGGAGCTGATAATCTTCCACAGCGACAGCGTGGGCCTCGATCTCCTCCTCGGAGGATTCAACCAGGAAGCCCTACAGGTGCAGGTAGAAGCGGGCCTCCTATCTCAGCAGGACGCCGATACTCTCTGGAAAGCTCACACCAACTTCCTGAACTCCGAATACCCCTACATGGCTCTGGTGGCGTTCATGGCCTGCGGAACGAAAACGTAGGTGGACGATGGACGATAGGAGACGGAACCGCCAAGACGCCAAGCACGCCAAGAGCGCGCCAAGAGGATGAGAGTTCGTTACTATCTGTCAACTCAAAACTCAAAACTCAAAACTCACAACTTGTTCATCGTCCATCGTCCGTCCTCCTATGCCTCCCTCCCCCGCTACCAACCCCATTCTCTACGACCTGGCGCTACAGGGGCCGCCGGAGATGTTCTTCATTGGGCCGCGCAGGCGCAAGCTAATAGCCTCTCTGGATGGCCTGGTCCTGGAGATAGGGGCCGGTACGGGGCTGAGCCTGCGCTACTATTCGCCTGCCGCGCGGGTGGTCGCCACTGAGTTCGACACAGCCAGCCTGCCCCGCCTGAGCAGCAGGGCCAGATCGGCACGGGCGGGGGTGGTCGTGGCTGCCGCCGACGCCATGCGCCTGCCCTTCCCGGACGCCACCTTCGACGCGCTGGTGTGCAACCTCGCCCTCTGCACCATCCCGGACCCTCACAGGGCGCTGGCCGAAGCGCGGCGGGTGCTCAAGCCCGGTGCTCCCGCCCGCTTCCTCGAACACGTTCGAGCCGGGAACCGCGTGCAGGCCAGGGTGCAGGACGCACTAGCCCCTGCCTGGTCCAACTTCGTGGGCGGGTGCCGCCTGAACCAGGACACGGAGCAGGTAATCCGCGAGGCAGGCTTGCGGGTCGAGCGGGTAGAGAACCGGCGCGGGCTGCTCCTGCCGATGAAACTGGTGTGGGCGTGCAACGAAGGCTAGCGCAGTCACAATTTGTGTAAAATAGCCTGGCGGTGGAAGCACCAAAGCAGCCTTCGTACGTTATTCTTGTGTATGCACACCCCCTGGCGAGCAGACGCGGAGGGCGAAGTCCGCGCAACAACCTCTCCCGTCTCCCTGGCCTCGGCTAAGTCGCTCGTGCCGGGCCTCTTCGGGCTGGTGGCAATCGGCCTGCTGCTGCCCCGGCTGCTCCTGTTCTTCCAGACGGCCACGACGCTCGTCTCGTGGCCCTGGCAGTTCGACTACGACGAAGGCATCAACCTCAACGCCACCGTCCTCTTGAGCCAGGGCACGAATATCTACCGTCCGAACGGCCCGGAAGCGTTCGTCTCGGCCCCTTATCCGCCGCTGCTCTACCTCGCTAACCTGCCCTTTACCTGGCTTTTCGGCCCCACCTTCGCACCCGCGCGGGTTATATCGTTACTCTCTACCATAGCCATAGGCTTGCTGGTGGGCTACATAGCCTGGCGGGTAACGAAGCTCTGGGCGGCCGGGGCGGTGGCGGGGGCGTTATGGCTGTCGCTCTCGCCCGTGATAGTCTGGTCCACCCTTTTCAAGCAAGACATGCCCGCGCTGGCGCTGGGTGTGGGGGGTCTCGCCTGGGTCCTCGCCTTCCCCACCGGCAGGCGGGCATATTGGGCCATCTTACTTTTCGCGCTGGCCTTTTACACCAAGCAGTCGGCTGTGGCTCCGGCGGCGGCCGCCGTGTTGTGGTTCCTGGTGCGCGACTTCCGGCACGGCTTGCGCTTTGCATTCTTGCTGGGTGCGGCGGTGCTCGCCCCGTTCGCGCTCTTCACACTGCTTACCGGGGGCGGCTATTACGAGCACATGGTGACCAACCACTCTTTCCCCTGGACGGTCGGGCGCTTCATGCGGCAGTGGGACCGTCTGAGTGGCGAGTACTGGCCCCTTATTTTGTGGGGTGGTATTGGGGTAGCACTGAGCGTCGCCGCATGGCTGGTCCGCACCCGGCGCAATGCCTCACCCAGGCCGCATGTAAGATATGAGGCCGCCTTGCTGGCCTTCCTCTATCTGCTCACGGGGGCTGCCTCGTCCGTTTTGCAGATGGGGTACGAGGGGGCGAACTACAACCACCTGCTCGATTTGCTGGTGCCGCTGTGTGTCGTGACGGCTACCGTCTGGGTGCCCGCCGCCTGGCTGTGGGCCGGGCGCAGGGGCATGCAGGCCACAGCGGTATGTGGTGTAATAGTGCTGCTCTTCGTGGGTTTGCAGGCGTCCCAGTTTACGGAGCCGCGACAATGGTACCGTGGAGGCTGGCCCAGCCCAGAGCGCGAAGACGAAATGAAAAAGCTCTCGGCCTTGGTCGCCTCCACGCCGGGCGACATCTATTCGGAGGACGCATATCTCCTGCTGAAGAACGGCAAACGCGTGCTATACGACGATCCGTCTACGTTCGTGCCCTTGGCGAAGGCGGGGCTGTGGGATGACAGCGTGCTGAACCGCTCGATGCGCGACCGGCGCTTCCCGCTCGTGCTGCTGCACCACGGTAGCGGGCGCTGGACCTCGGAATGGCGGGCGGCCCTGGAGGAGAACTACGTGCAGAAGTTCCGGGGCGGCATCGACACGTTCGAGGCGAAGCAGCATACGGACAGGCCGCAGGCTGAGTTAAGCTGCACCTTTAGTGGAGACGAGGCCGCTATAAGGCTTCTGGGCTACGCGCTGTCGCCTGGCGTGAGTTACACCGGTATCAACCGGGGCGGTATCCTGAGGGCTGCTTTCTACTGGCAGGCGCAAGCACCCATCGCCCACGATTACGCGAGCTACCTGCACGTCGTGAGCGAAAAGGGCGAGCGAGTGGCGGGCACCGACAATCCTCACACTGGTGCTGACCGCCCCACAAGCCAGTGGCAGCCAGCCAGCCAGGTCATAGACGCGGTCGCGGTGCACCTGCCCCCCGACCTGGCACCGGGGCGCTACAGGCTGGTCGTGGGCATGTACCGCCAGGCTGGTGGTACGTTGCACCCTCTCAGGGCAGGTTGTCAGGCGGGTGAGGTGCTGGGGGATGCGGTTTCGCTGGGGTGGGTGACGGTATACTGACTCCCACAGCACAAAGTTGCCATACCAACGACAGTAAGATTAGCCTTCCTCCGGGCTCACGAACTCGTACAACTCAGTCCCACTGTGGCCGTTGATGTGGCTGTACGTTCTCACCTGTAGCAGATTGGCGTTCTCGTCCTGGATTGTCACCATGTACTCCACCCTTGTCTCGTACTCATAGCCGTCTTTATCGACGTTCTCTGCCCTGGCTTGCGTAGTGAAGCTAAAGGTAGGCCCGTCCACCCTGTAGTCACCCATCGGTAAGTAGGTGTCGTTCACACCCTCCTGGACAAACCACGTGGCGATTTGCGCTGGCGTGCCGGTGGTGGAAGTGCTGATCACCCGGCCATCGGGGTAGAAGCGGAGGTAGTTCCAGTAGGGCATGCCCTCCTCACCGTACATTTCCAGCGGCTTGGATTGGACGGTGCGATATACACCATCGGTGCGTGGTTTAGCTGTCATCGTCTGTGGCCTTGGCAATAGCCTCCCTGTCAGCAGCATAGCTGAGGCAAGCTTGTATGTCCTCTTCAGTGAGGTAGGGGAAGTCTTAGTGGATTTCTTCGTGGGTCATGCCGGAGGCTAGATAGGAGAGTACGTCATCGACGGTAATGCGCATGCCTCTAGTGGTAGGCTTTCCGCCACGTTTGCCTGGATCGATTTTGATCGCGTCACAATGGTCCATATTCATACCTGACTTGTGCTTGCAACCCGCTAGCTGGTGCAAGGTGTCCTGGCGAAACGCGCCAGTAGCACTTTGCTATCGGAACTGAGGTCGTTCAGTTCTCCCACTACCCATATTTCATCTGGACCTAGGGCTACGACATCTGATAAGTGTTGCGATTGTGTTGGGTTTGGGCTTGGTACATAACTCCAGGTATTTCCGTCCCAGTGCATAACCAGCGTGCGGCCAAATGGAGGTAGGCCGAAGCCTGCCGGATTACGCCTCTCCTCGCCGATGTTGACCCCTACCGCCCATACGTCATCTTTAGCGACTGCGGTTATCGCGTGCAATTGACCTTCTTCCTCCGAGCCGATACGCGGCACGTCGTCCACAGGTATGCTACGCCATGACGTACCATCCCACCGAGCTATAGCGGGCGAGTCCTTCAGTGCTCGTCGTGTCCACCCTGCCAGCCACACGTCTCTTGGTCCGCTCGCTGCTACTGACTCCCATCGACCTTCAGGAGCCGGGACCATTGTCCAAACAGCACCATCCCAATGCAGAGACTTGCCATCGCCAACAGCCCACACGTCCGTGCTTGAGATAGCTGTTACCGCGTGCAGTGCTCCCGCATCCGGAGTTTGCACAAGTGACCATGAACTGCCGTCCCAGTGTGCAACTAGAGAGTGTTTCGCTTGATCTGTCCTGGAATATGTTTGTCCCACTGCCCATATGTCATTTCTATTGACCGCTGCGAGGCCATCAAATGAACTGATCTCCTGCCCTACCCTCGGACTCGGCACTATACTCCAGTGGAAACCATTCCAGTGCTGGATAATCGTGTTGCCTTGCCTTCCACCTGTGCCTACCGCCCATACATCGTTAGAGGAGACCATTTCCACGTCCATCAAGTAGAGGTCCTCGGCACCATAAACGTAGCCTGGTGGGTGAGGCGCAAGAGTTACCTGGCTCGAAAAGCCATTTCTATGCAGGGCCAGGTAAGCCGGAGTTGTGTTATCGTGGGCATCGTGCGCGTGGCCCACGATCCAGATGTCACTGCCGGAGAGTGCATCCATAGCCACGGGGTCCGGCGAGTCTCTTCCGAAACCGATATTGGGACTTGGCTTCACCTGCCAACTACCACATACGGTTGACGAGACAGGTAGGGTGTTTGCCAACCAGCCACCTTCGGGTATTATCCCGAACCTACCGGTTAGCATATCGAACAGCAAGAGGGCCACGGCGCATGGGATTGCGACACTAAGAACGCAGCCTCTAAGCATGGATTTACCTTCGCGCTCAGCTACTATGGTGTCATTTATAGGAATTTGGGCCGCTTTGTTGGTGTCCAGGGGACTCTCCTAGCACAGACCGCTAATCGGCCTCTTCCAGGCAAAACATGTTGTTCCACTGCAATACTACCACAAGCGGGAAATCAGGATTAACTTGATTGAGTGCTCTTGTGCCGAAGTGTGTATCCACGGCCCACCTCTTGCTCATACCTCCACAAACACCTAGAAAACCCACCCTATGCCCCGCAAACCCAAGCAGGCCGCGCAGGCCGAAGCACAACCCGGCAACCTCACCCCCGAAGCCCAGCAGATCGTAGCTGACTTTCGCGGGCGCTACCCCTTCCCCCTCGACCCGTTCCAGGAGGAGGCTATCGCGCACCTCGCGGCGGGGGAGAGCGTCATGGTGGCCGCGCCCACCGGCACCGGCAAGACTGTCGTGGCCGAGTTCGGCATCTTCCGCGCCGCTCGCCAGGGCTTCAAGGTGATGTACACCACCCCCATAAAGGCCCTCTCCAACCAGAAGTTCCGCGACCTACGAGAGCAGTACGGCGATGCCGTGGGCCTCCTCACCGGCGACGTGATAGAGAACCGCGAAGGCTCCATCATCGTCATGACCACCGAGGTGCTGCGCAACATGCTCCTCCAGACCCCCTCCGAGCTATGGGGCGTCGGCTGCATCATCTTCGACGAGGTCCACTACCTGGCCGACCCTGAGCGCGGTACCACCTGGGAAGAGTCGATCATCATGTGCCCCAAGTACGTGCAACTGGTCTGCCTCTCCGCCACGGTCACCAACGCCCCCGAAATCGCCGACTGGATTACCCGCACCCACCAGCCGGTGCACCTGGTCACCCACCTGCAACGCGCCGTGCCCCTCTCCCTCTACTACTTCCTCGACGGCACGCTCAACATGGTCATCAACGCCCAGGGCCAGCAGGTAGTCGATTTCAACGTGGGCGGCGAGCTAAAGCGCAAGATGCAGGGCGGGCGCTACCGTGGCCCCACGTTGGAAGAAGACACCAACACCCAGCGAGAACGCCGCGAACCCGGCCCGCGCGAGATCGTGGAGGAGCTAGAGCGGGCCGACCTGCTCCCCGCTATCTACTTCCAGTTCTCCCGCCGCGACTGCGAGGCCGCCGCCGAAATCTGCTCAATGATCCGCCTCAAGGCGATGCGCGACCGCCGCACCGTGCAGAGCATCAACGAGGTGCTCGCCAGCTACATGGAACGCCTCACCCCCGAAGACCGCAAGCTTCAGCAGGTGCAGTTCATCACGTACCTGGCGCGGCGGGGGTTCGGCTTCCACCACGCGGGCCTGCTGCCCATCCTCAAGCAGCTTGTCGAGGAGCTTTTCAACAAGTCGCTCATGCGCGTGGTGTTCGCCACCGACACCCTGGCGCTGGGCGTGAACATGCCCGCCCGCACTGTAGTGATTGGCGGCATGAGCAAGTACGATGGCGTATCGCGCCGCCCCCTCATCCCCAACGAGTTCCAGCAGATGTCGGGTCGGGCGGGCCGCCGGGGCATTGACGAGCAGGGCCACGTTGTCTTGCCTTACTCCCCCTGGGTGACGTTCCACGAGGCGCTGAACATCGCCACGGGGCCGCTACGCCCGGTGGAGAGCGCCTTCACCATGCGCTACAACTCGGTGCTCAACTTGTGGGACGCGCCGAAGGGCGAGCGCGTGCTCACCGTGATGCGGGCCTCGCTGCTCAACTTCCAGCAGAGCCGCCGCCTGCGCGACCTGGAGCAGGAGCTAGAGGAGGAGGAAGCCCGCTTGGCCGAGGTACCCGCCGGGTGCCTCATCGGCTACGACAACGGCGAGGAATTGCTGGACGAGTACGAGCACCGGGGCCGCGAGGTGGAGGAACTGCGCCGCCGCGAGCGCAAGGCCGAGCAGAACGTGAAGTACCTCGAGTCGCGCCGGGACGAACTACCCTGGCGACGCCCAGAACGCGACCAGCTACGTAAAGCCTTCCGCAGCCTGCCGCAGGGCGCGCTGGTGCATATCGAGGGGCAGGGCTGGGCTGCCTACCTGGGCCGTGGCCTGGGCGGGGCCGTGATAGGGCTGTTCCTGCCTGTGAGCCGTGACGAAGAGGGCGTGCGGCTTGGGGAGATTTTCGCGCTCACCGAGTACCGGCAGATAGACTACTTGCACACCATCACCATGACGGTGGACCTGCCCTATGCCCTCGCCACACTTGCGGTGCCACCCACTATGCCGCTGGAGGAACTGCTAACCGCCGCGGAGTTGGAGCAACTGCGGGAGAGCGCGGGCATGGGTCTGCTGGCCGTGCCCGACCTGCAAGCCTGGATCGAGGAGTACCGGGCGGCGCAGATGGAGCACATAGAGGAGGCTTCTATCAAGGCGAAGGCCAACCTGGAGGAAGCGCGGGCCGAGCTTGCCATGTCCGCCAAAGCCGAGCGGGAGCACGTCTGCCACCACTGCCCCGTGCGCAAGGAACACCGCAGCAACCGCCGCCTCCGCGCCCGGCTCCTCCTCGACCGCGACTCTGCCGAGAAGCGCCTGTCAGAGCGCCGTCACTACGAAGAGACCCGCCTGCAAACCACGCTCAAGGGCCTTACCTCCGTGCTGGTGCAGTTCGCTTACCTGCGCAAGGGCGAGCTAACCTACAAGGCCCGCAAATTGGCTGACATCTTCGACACCAACGCCCTGATGATTACCGAGATGGTGGAAGGTGGCTACTTCGACGGGCTGAAGCCGCAGGACCTGGCGGAGGTCTTCTCCTGGTTCGCCTACGACCGCGACATCGACTTCCTCAACCGCCTGCTCCTGCCCCGTTACCTGCTTAACCTGCGCCGCGATCTCGACAGCCTGCAAAACGCCATCTTTTCCGCCGAGCGCCGCCAGGACCTCGCTCTCACCCGCGGCTACAACCCCTATTTTTACGGGGCCGCCCGCGCCTGGTGCAAAGGCACCTCCATAGCCGACCTGCTCGACCAGATGCAGATGAGCGAGGGCGACCTCGTGATGACCTTCAACAAGACCCTCGACCTCATGCGCCAGGTGCGCGACATGCTGGCCCACCAGGACCCCGAGAACCCCTTGCGGGCCACCCTATCCGAGGCCGACAAGCTGATGCGCCGGGGCGTGGTGGAAATGGCGGGTATGATTGGCTTCGCGCCCAGGGCAGATGTCGCGCAAAATGACGCTACGCCGGAGGATGAAGAGGACGAGGAAGAGCTGCCTGTGGGGGCCGAAGAGTAAGTATCGCAGGTCGGAGAGTTACTGCTAAGGTTCCCTTGAATCGGGTGCAGGTGTTACAGTCTCGTATGGACGCTCCCCAAACGGACTATTCGGGTTGCCTGTTCCTATCTCAAGTAGCTCCGTTTCAGTTCGAGCAAAGGCATGGCCGCGCGTATTTGTTCCGTCCACATAGATGCTGACCGAGAAGATACCCTTCTGGGGCACCGCCAGGCGCTGAGAGTATTCTCCTCCACCGCGGTCTGTGAGTTGTAGGCTCGCCGTGTATGGGTTCGCCGCGCCCGTGTCGTTATCGAGCAGAAAGGCCGATACGTTAGCCCCTTCGACGGGAGAAGGGTCATGTACGGTTACGGTAATCTCTATCTCCTCTCCTGGGTCGGCCTGCTGCTTGCTAAGGGTCGGCACCACTTGCACCCCACCTTCAAAGCGCGTGTGCACAGAGAACCCTGCAGTCCCTTCTGGTTCTTCCTTGCTCTCGACCGCTACCTTCCATACTCCGGGACTAGGATGCACTGCAAAGCATTGGTACCCCATCATCGCCCCCATGCATACTCCATCTGCGGAAGCATTTTGCAAATCTAAGTGTTCCCCTTTGGGGCCATTGATGTTCAACTCTATTTCTGGTACTGATGGTTGTCCGGTGTCTTTGTTGAAGTTGACCACTAGCAAATAGAAGGTAGCCGTGACGACGTCATCCACCATCATTTCAACTGTGTATGGCTCGCCTGCTTGGAGCACGCCCCACCCCCTATTGCTTGGACGTACAACGGGTACGCTCGTTGGCTGGCCTTCCACCTGTTCATCTGAGACAATAGTGCTCTGAATCGTTGTCTCAGCGGATGGGCTATTCTCTGGGGGTCTGGAGTTCGCCTCTCTGTTTAGCGTGGATACTGGACTAGCAGGTGGCGTGGAAGTGGCAGGTATGGCAGGCATGGCAGGCATGGCAGGCATGGTAGGCATGGTAGGCATGGTAGGCATGCTAGGCTCTTGTGCTCCGGGCACGCAGCCTGCAAGTCCCAGGGCCACAGCGACCATGAACACTAGTGGGGCTTGTCTTGATGCTGTGGTTAGGCGCATGTATAGCTCCCAATTGTCAGGTATAGCATAGGAAATACAGGGCTGGCGTATAGCTATCATCTTCCCGCCCCTGCGCAAGAAGTCTACTGAATTTAGGGTACTATACAGACTGTACGTGAGCTATAGGAGATTGGTCCCAGGGCTGGCCGCTTCTTGTACGCATCTTTTGCCTCAGCACGTTTTACGCTACAATACGCTGCTTGGTACATCATTGTATGTATGGTATTCCACTTTTAGACTGATGCGTTGGCCCTGCCATCCCTGTATGCTCCTGACAATAAAAACCATACCCCGGCAAATATACAGAAGACCTTAAATACAAGAACGTACATAGAAAAGGACCATAGACACACATGCCAAACAACCCCAGGCTAAGGTTATCTCAGCTTATCGTTGCGGCCTTCGCGGCGCTGACCCTCATCTTGAACGCGGCATGCGGCGAAGTCAGCCCCACCCAGGGCACACCTCAACCCGCCTCATCCTCTGAAACCAGAACGACAGCCGGTCCCACCAGGACCCCCCAGGTTGATGCGTCCTCGTTCACCGGTACGCTTGACACGTCGTTCGGCAAGGGCGGGAAGGTAAACACTAACATAGGAGGCAGCCCCGAAGAGGCCGTTGGTGCGATTGTGCAGGCCGACGGCAAGATTGTCGTGCTGGGTGAGGCGTGGCCCAAGACCAAGGCGCAGTTTGCATTTACCCGCTACGACTCCGAGGGCAACCTGGACACAACCTTCGGAGAAGACGGCAAGCTGGTGGTCAACGTCACCGGCTCTGAGTACGACTACAGCGAGCCGCACGCCCTCATCCAGCAGCCCGACGGCAAGTACATAGCTGTGGGCACCACGCTAGATTTTGATGCAGGGCACCTGGTCTTTGCAGCCCTGCGCTACAATGCAGATGGCAGCCCGGACGAGAGCTTCGGTGAAGGCGGCAAGGCGCTCGTGGCTGTCGACCAGACCGAGGGTAGCTCCTCGGAGGAGGAGGCGCACGCGGTCGCCCTGGCCCCGGACGGCAAGATTTTGCTCGCCGGTATGACCGGGCGCTACCCACACAGCTTTGGGACCGTGCGGCTCAATGCGGATGGCACGCTTGACGAGAGCTTCGGTGACGGCGGCCGCGTGGTTACATCGTTCCCCAACGATGCTATGGCGCACGCGGTGGCGGTGCAGCCCGATGGCAAGGTGCTGGTGGGTGGGTACGGTTCGGACGATCCCAGCACCGGGATGGAAGGGCACGACTACACGCTCGTGCGCTACAACGAAGACGGCAGCCTGGACGAGGAGTTTGGCACGGACGGCGTGGCGATGACCGACTTCCGCCAGAACCGCGACTACATCGAAGCCCTCCTGGTGCTGCCCGGCGGCAAAATTGTAGCTGCGGGTCCCGTGTACATCGATGTGACCTTCTGCGAAACCGACGCGTGTGCCTCTCCCGGTTTCGGGCTGGCGCAGTACAACCCCGACGGCACGCCTGACGACAGCTTCGGGGGTGACGGCAAGGTGGGCTACAGGCAGGGCACCGACCTCAACTACGACGTTGTGAGGCTGCCCGACGGCAAGCTGCTAACCGCAGGCTCGATTGACGATAACGACGCCGTCGCGCTCATGCTACTGAACCCCGACGGCACAAAGGTCGAAAGCTTCGGTGACGAGGGCCTGGTAGCAACCCAGTTCGACAAGTATCACGATATCGGCCTGGCGATGACGGTGCAGCCCGACGGAAAGGTGGTAGTAGTCGGTTCCGCCACCCTACGCCAGGAAGACATGTTCGACACCGACTTCGCGGTAATAAGATACAAGTAATGAGAAGTGTTGAACGCGGAACGCGGAATATATAATATCTATTAGCTGCTCGGCATGCCTTCCGGCAAGCTGGTAATCGCAAGCCGCTTCTGTTAGTTGACTCTGCGTGGTGGCGCATGACACATGATGTCATTTCGTGGCCAATAAGAATCCCCTTGATTTGGCTTCTCTCAGTAAAGTAAAATAGGCTTCTTATAGTAAGTTCAAGCTCAGCGTAAATTCCTCTGTAGTTACCCAATCGCTGATCTAAACAATTAAATAGGAGGAAGGATCCTGGTGTCAGAAGATGCAGTTCCCAAGAGTAAACATCTTTTTGCTGAACTAGTGTTACAGCTTGAGCACGCTAGGAGGCTCTTACAGGTTAGCGCCGCAAATAACCTTGAGGATGTTGCTTCCGGCATCTTGCTAGCTCTTGGTGATATCATCCCCTTTGGTAAGGCATCGTTACAACTTTTCGAGGGTGATACCCGCCGCATATTGGCCACTAGCGGTTATGCCGATAACTTGGCCGATGCTTATCTGCTTCGGCCTATTTCTCAAGACGGCCTAATTCAGGAGATCTTCCAAAGAAAAGAAACGTATGTCCTAACGGCATCTGACAGTCACTGGGCTTGGCCGAGTCTCCGCACTACAAGCGATATGCAGTCCTGGATAGGCATACCTCTTATCTATGGGGATGTACCTATAGGACTTGTTACACTTGGTCATGCATTAGATGGATTTTACACGGAAGAACAACTCACATTGCTAGAGCTAATGGCGCAATATGCAACGAGTATTCTTCACGATGCAATTTCGTTTCAACAACAGCAAGAACAGGTAGTAGCCCTCACTTATGCCCGGGAATCACTTGAAAACGCCCTTCATTTCTTTGATAGCTACCGGAACTTGGCCTTGATAGGCCTCGTCTACGGTGAAGATATTCATTATGCAAAGAACCTCTTGGGTATGGCTGCCGTACATGCCGACCGGATTGCAAAAGGCCAATTCGACGACACCAACGCAATAAAGAGGTATGCTCGGAAGATCGTGGAATCCATCCAGGATTATCTACGTCTGTTGGATATCACTCACAACATGGCAGTACAGTCCCCAGAGCATGTGCAAACCAATCTTCATGGTATGCTAGATAGTATTCTTAGCTCCAAGCGTATCAACCCCCATATTAGGATTGACAGGAAATATAATGCGAACCCATCCACAGCCTACGCACCACCGCAACTACGCCAAGTGTTTCTAGTGATTATCCAAAACGCACTGGATGCGATGCATCGGGGTGAAGGGGTTCTGACTTTGATGACCAACCTAGAGAATCGATCTGGAGCGATCTTTATCCGTGTATCTATCTCTGATACTGGTGGTGGCATCCCTGAAAAAGAACAAGAGACTCTGTTTACCTTCAATCGACACCATGACCTATCAACCCCTAGACGAGGTAGTGGGATGGGACTGCCTTGGGCATATGCTTTCATGAAGGTGTATAGGGGTGATATCCAGTTTGAGACCTCCCTAGGTCACGGTACCACTATCCATGTTCTAGTCCCCCAAGACTTCCGGCAGGTGATGCCGCTGCAGTTACAACCTGAGGAGATCAGTAATATACTCACCTATCTAGGTCGTGTAACACAGCTACATACTCCTCATAAGAAGCCAAGTGACCTTACTCCAAGGTAATTAACAGTGCGGACCGTGATTGATCGTCTATGCGAAATTAGAATCTGAAGGGATATTGAGCTTAGTGGTTGAAAAACATATTCAACGCATTCGATTTTTCAAGCGTAGTCTGTTGGCATATCGGCCAACATATTAGACGAACATGGAGTCCGAACTATGAGCAAGCAATCTACAGGGCACCCAGTACAAAGCCCAGTGGATTTCGTGATTATTACGGCGCTACGAGAGGAACTGGCTGCAGTGCTTACCAAATTACGCGCTTATCGGCGTCTGCCCCCCATGAGGCATGATGTGCGTATCTACTATTGGTCTGAAGTCGAAACTGCCTTCTCCGATGGTTCCAAGCACAAATACAACGTTATCGTTTTTTCATTACTAGGTATGGGTCGGGTGGAAGCCGCAAATGCAACAAATGATGCAATTAAGCAGTGGCGCCCACGTTACATTCTACTTGTAGGCATCGCTGGTGGGTTAGCAGTGAACAACGTGAAGCTAGGTGATATCTTAGTTTCTGATCAAGTAGTTGACTATGAACTACAAAAGCTGACTGATGAAGGCCCTGAGGTACGTTACAATGTATATCGTGTCGACCCTCGAATGTTAGGTGCCTCCCAGCACTTGGAATCAGACCAGTGGTTGAAATTTGTATCAGCAAAGCGCCCAAGTAAGGGCTTACCAAGTGTAATTCAAGGGCCAATTGCTACGGGAGATAAAGTAGTTGCATTTGAGACTGTGCTGGAGCGTTATAGGAGCGCTTGGCCCCGCCTTGTTGGGGTCGAGATGGAGGCTGGTGGCGCAGCTAGTGCCGTACTCCAACGGGATAATCCTCCTGGTTTCTTTATGGTTCGCGGGGTTTCTGACTTAGCTGACGAGGAAAAGAACTCTCCGAGGATTAGTGGCTGGCGGCCGTATGCAACTGACATAGCAGCCGCATACGCGGTGGCACTACTCCAGAGTGGGCCTACTCCAATCGCCAGGAGCACTACTAAGTCGGCCAAACCACCAACTACAGTCGCCACAAGCATGGGTCAGTCAGTTCAAACAGACCTGCCGTCACAAACTATAAGTGGCTCAACGGAAACGCATGAGCGCGCCACGCGACAAGAAAGCATAACAGAAGTGGAAGCTACAATAATTCATATAGAAGATTTGGAATCATGGCGTGAAGTAATCAAAGAGGTGATTGAGGAAATTGGACGCTTTAGATTTCGCACTTTCATTAGCAAGGCATCCTTGGAGGATATCGCCGAGCTAGAGACCATAGTAGGGCCAGTTATTCTGTTGATGGATCTGCGCTTGGAAACTCCGGAGAGCAATTACAGTGGCTATCGTTGGCTCTTAGAGGATTGGCGGTATTTTCAAGCCCGGAACCACAGTGTAGGTCTGTTTGTAATCAGCGGACACTTGAACGAAGCCATAAAGGAAACATTGCTTTATCAAGGTATTCCCGAGAACCACATCTATGACAAAGGACAGTGGGTTACGCATCAAGATAGGTTTCTTGATGCTCTTAGAGAAGTGGTTGAGAAAATAGATGTAGTACGGAGTGACTGATCCCTCGTCATGATTATCGCTACTCCGGTCCATTGAGTGCCTTCTGCTTCACCTCGTTTGTCACCGCCACAATCCGCACGAACTGCTCCGCGTCCAGCGAGGCCCCTCCCACCAGCGCGCCGTCTATCTCCGGCATCGACACGAACTCCGCGATGTTGTTCGCGTTGACGCTGCCGCCGTACAGGATGCGGGTCTGGTCGGCTATCTCGTCGCCGTGCATGTTGCGCACCTTCTCGCGGATCTGGCCTATCACCTCGTTGGCGATCTCCGGGGTGGCCGCACGGCCCGTGCCTATGGCCCATACCGGCTCGTAGGCGATCACCACCTGCTGCATGTCCAGCCCGCCGAGCGCCAGGCCCACCTGCCTGCTTACCGTGTGCCAGGTGTCGCCCGCCTCGTAGTCCGACAGGCTCTCGCCCACGCACACGATGGGGCGGAGGTCGTGGCGGAGGGCCGCTTCCACCTTGCGCCGCACGTCCTCGTCGGTCTCGTGGAAGTACTGGCGGCGCTCCGAGTGCCCCAGGATTACGTAGTCGCACCTGTTCTGGAGCATCAGCGGTGAAATCTCGCCCGTGAAGGCCCCGCGCTCCTCCCAGTGCATGTTCTGTGCGCCCAGGTACAGGCTCGTGCCGTCGAACAGGTCCGCGAAGGTCTCTATCGAGACGAACGGGGGGCAAATGACTATGTCGATATCGGAAAAGGCGTCAAGGTCTTCCAGCATCGAGTCCATCAACTCGAACGCGCTGTCCGGGTCGGTGTTCATCTTCCAGTTCCCGGCTATCATCGGCCTTCTCATACGCTTCTTCCTCGTCGTAGTAAGTATCTTCTTCGTACGCAGGCTGCCGCCGCGACTGCCTCAGCTGGTCAATCGAGAAGACGCTGGGTACGAGTATGAGGTGAATTGACATAAGTAACAAGACCAGGTCGCGCCCAATCGTCATCAGGTCGGCCTTCTCGTTGGTGAGGAACACGCCCACCGGACCCATCGCGCCGATGATGGCCCGTGCCGCCGGGGTGGTGGAAGCGTCCGCACCCATCGGACCGCCGAAGCACCCGCAGTTGATGTCCAGCCCCCGCACCCACGCCTGCGTCACCGCTATCGTGAACACCACCATGAGCGCCGCCGTTACCCCGGCAGAGAAGCGGGTGAACAGGCCCATGAGCAGCCATATGCCCACGCCCAGTTCGATAGGAGGCAGCACGTTAGCCATGAAGGTCACCAGGAAAGGCGGCAGGCCCATCTCGTAAGCCCGGATGCTCTCGGCCATAGCGAACGGCAGGCCCAGTTTAGCCAGTCCCGCCAGCGCGAAGATCACCCCCAGCACCAGCCGCGACACCAGAGTCAGGTAGATCAGAATTTTGAGTTTTGAGTTTTGAGTTTTGAGTTGTGCCACATCTTCCATTCTTTTCCGCCTTCCTAAAGCATGAGTGCTGAATCAGCCGTTGCAGGCTAACTCAACACTCATAACTCACAACTCATAACTTACTGAAGGACGCTGTTGATCTCGTTGGTCAGGCGCTCCACCGTGAGGGGATTGCCCTGCTCGCTCAACACGAACTTGGCGATCTTGCCTTCCTTGTCCACTATGTAAACGGTGGGGTAGTAGTAGACCTGGTAGGCCTGGGCGGAGGCAACCGACTGGTCGAACAGCAGCGGGTGGGTCACGCCGAACTGGTCGCGGAACCAGGTCATGTCGTTCATGCTGATGGGGCCGTTGCGGTCCTTGTTCTCGGTCGTTGCGCTCACCGCCAGCACCTGTACGTCCTGTCCCTGGAAGTTCTGGGCCACCTGGTTGAATATCGGCGCGTCTGCCTGGCAGTGTGGGCACCAGGGGGCCATGAACTCAAGCAGCACCACCTTGCCCCTGTAGTCGCTCAGCTTGTAGGTGTTGCCGTCAACGCCGGGCAGGGTGAAGTCGGGCGCGGGGGTGCCCTCGGCCAGTTTGGGCGGGTTCGCCGGGTCGACCTGGCCGGGGTTTTGTTGCTGCGTGCCGGTGCCGGTCGTGAGGGTAGGCGACGTGTTCTGGCCGGCCAGCACCCAGAATATTACGCCCACCACGACTGCTACGCCGAGCACCAGCAGGCCAATGTCTAATGGCTTTAGTCCAATGGATTGCTGCTTCGGCGGCTGCCTCCGGGTTGTCCCGCTAGAGTTGCGGGCCTGGGAGCCGGTAGAGCCGGTGCGTGCGGGGGGCCTGGGCGCGGTCCCGCCGGGACGATTAGACGCGGTCTGTTTGGTGGAGGCGCCCGCTCCGGTGGGCCGGGTAGGGCTCCCGGTGGAGTTGCCGGTAGGGCGGGTCGGCGTGCCGGTGGGACGTGGGTTAGCTTCTTTATTCATGAATGATATGAGCCTCTCCTATATTCGCTTGACAATGCGTTGTGAGGGCGTATGATCATACGCCCTCACAATTATAACCGATTGAGGTTACATTTCAGCAACACGGACTTGCTACGCGTCTCGCAGGGCCGCCACGCCGGGCAGCGTCTGGCCCTCCAGGAACTCCAGAGACGCCCCGCCCCCCGTGGATACGTGGGT
This sequence comes from Chloroflexota bacterium, assembly GCA_030913985.1. GTDB lineage: Bacteria > Chloroflexota > Chloroflexia > QHBQ01 > JADMIH01 > JADMIH01. The sequence continues at coordinate 33,793 of JALZHI010000004.1, forward strand.
GATGCAGTCGGCCAAGCCCACCTGCTCGATGGCCGCCACCGAGTCGCCGCCGCCCACGATGCTGGTAGCGCCCTCGCGGGTGGCGTCGCACACGGCCTGCGCCACAGCCAGCGTGCCCGCTGCGAACGCCGGTATCTCGAACACGCCCATCGGCCCGTTCCACACGATGGTCCTGGCTTCTCGTATGGCCGTAGCGTACTCCGCCGCCGTCTCCGGCCCAATGTCGAGGATGCGCCAGCCCTGCTGGTCGATGTCGGGGGGCAGGTCGTGCAGGTCCACCGTGCTGGCGTGGGCGGTGGCGCTCATCTCGCTGGCGATTACCGCGTCCCTGGGCAGCATCAGGCGCACGTTTTGCAGGTTGGCCCGCCCGTTCAGCGCCTCGGCGTCCCGCACTCGGTCGTTCTCGACCAGCGACTGCCCTATGGGTATGCCTATCGCTTTCAGGAAGGTGTTAGCCATGCCCCCGCCGATTACCAGCACGTCCACCTTGTTGAGCAGGTTGCCTATCACGCCCATCTTGTCCGACACCTTGGCCCCGCCCAGGATCGCCACGAAGGGCCGCTCCGGGTCCTCCAGCGCCTTGCCCATGATGTTTATCTCGCGCTCCATCAGCAGGCCCGAATAGGCGGGCAGAATGTGGGCCACTCCCTCTGTGGAGGCGTGGGCGCGGTGGGCCGAGCCGAAGGCATCGTTCACGTACAGGTCGGCCAGGCTCGCAAGCTGGCCCGCGAAGTCGCTGTCGTTGGCCTCCTCTTCCTTGTGGAAGCGCACGTTCTCAAGCAGCAGCACTTCCCCAGGTTGCAGGTGGCGGGCCGCCTGCTTCACCTCGTCGCCCACGCAATCCCCGGCGAACCGCACGGTGGCGCTGCTGCCCAGTAGCTCTTGCAGCCTGGCCGCCGTGGGCGCGAGACTGAGCTTCGGGTCGGGACCTTCCTTGGGTCTGCCCAGGTGCGACATGAGAATCACCGCCGCCCCGTTCTCCAACAGGTACTGGATAGTCGGCAGTGATGCCACGATGCGCGTGTCGTCCGTGATCTGCCCGCCCGCGTCCAGGGGCACGTTGAAGTCGACTCGCACCAGCACTTTCCTACCGGCGACATCTACATCGCGGACCGTCAGCTTAGCCATGCCCACCTCTCTCAGTTATGAGTTATGAATTTTGAGTTTTGAGTTTTGAGTTAGCGGTGAAGAGCTACTAACAACTCATAACTCATAACTCATAACTCATAACTCAAAACTCTCTAGCCGTTCTTCTCCGCCATGAACTGCGTGAGGTCCGCCACTCGGCAGGCATACCCCCACTCGTTATCGTACCAGGCGATCACCTTCACTAGGTTTTCGCCTATGACCATCGTGCTAAGGCCATCCACTATCGAGGAGTGGGGGTCGCCCTTGAAGTCCATGCTGACCAGCGGTTGCTCCGTGTAGTCGAGGATGTCCACCAGTTCGTTCTCGCTCGCCTCAATCAGCGCGCCGTTGATCTCCTGGGCGGTGGCGTTACGCTCTATCTGGGCCACGAAGTCGATGATGGAGACGGTGGGAGTCGGCACGCGGAGTGCGAAGCCATCGAACTTGCCCTTCAACTCCGGGATCACCAGCGACACCGCCTTGGCGGCACCCGTGGTGGTCGGGATGATGTTGAGGGCGGCGGCGCGGGCGCGGCGCAGGTCCTTGTGCGGGTAGTCGAGGATAACCTGGTCGTTGGTGTACGAGTGCACCGTGGTCACCAGGCCCTTGACGATGCCGAACCTCTCCAGGATCACCTTGGCGACCGGCGCGAGGCAGTTCGTGGTGCAGGAGGCGTTGGAGACGATGGTGTGCTCGCGCGGGTCGTAGCGGTCGTGGTTCACTCCCATGACGATGGTGAGGTCCTCGCCCTTGGCGGGCGCGGTGATGATCACCTTCTTGGCCCCGCCCGTTATGTGCGCCCTGGCCCTCTCTGCGTCGGTGAACACCCCCGTCGACTCGATGACGATCTCGGCCCCAATATCGCCCCAGGGCAACTTGGCCGGGTCGCGCTCCGCGAACGCCCTTATCTCCTCGCCCTCCACGATGATCGCGTCCTCGGTGGCGGACACATCGGCGTCGAGCTGGCCGTAGTTGCTGTCGTATTGCAGCAGGTGGGCCAGGGTGTGGTTGTCGGTGAGGTCGTTGACGGCCACCACCTGTATGTCGTCGGGATAGTAGTCCCGCAATGCCTTGAAGACCTGCCGCCCAATACGCCCGAAACCGTTGATACCGACTTTCATAACCATTGCGTTATGCTCCTTTCGAACTGAGGCGTTCGCTCCCAACGTAACACGTAACACGTAACTCGTAACGCCGTGTAGGTCCAGTTACGCATTACGTGTTACGAGTTACGTGTCACGCGTTACGTTTCAGAACCAGCTTCCAGCGGCTCCGTCTCGCCAATCTCCGCATTTCCTGTGCCGTTGGGTGAGGGTGAGCTTGCGCGGTCGCGGTTGCGCACCCGGCCTGGAGCGCCCCTGCCGCCCCGGTTCTCGTACAGGCGCATGACGGCGTCGGCCAGCTTGTGCGGGTCGTGCCGCAGGGGGTTATCGTCGCGCACCACGTCGGCGGGCACGAATTCGAGGTTGGGGAAACGCGCCGCAGCCTCCACGTCCAGCGTGACCGCCGTGACACCCCACTCAGGCTTTATCTGGTCCTGCACGGCCTGGTTGGCGTTGTAAATGACGTAGTCGAACAGCCCCGGCCCGATATGATTGTGCAATGACCGCACGTGCTCCACCACCCCGTAGCCGTCCGTCTCGCCCGGCTGGGTGGCGACGTTGCACACGTAAACTTTCACCGCCGTCTTGTTGTTCTTGACTGCCCTGGCTATATCTTCCACCAGCAAGGGGGGCATGATGCTGGTGTAGAGGGACCCCGGCCCCAGCACGATCAACTCGGCGCCCAGTATCTCTGCAATCGCTTCGGGGTAGCCGGGGGCGTGGGCGGGCTGCATGAATATGCGCTTGATGGGCGAGGGCGCGCGTGGTATGACCGATTCGCCCTGCACCACCTGGCCGTTCTGCAACTCGGCGTACAGTTCTATGTTGGTGAGGGAGGAGGGCAGCACTTTGCCGCGCACGTTGAGCACCTGGGAGCACTCGCGTATCGCCTGCTCGAAGTTGCCCGTGATCTCGTTCATGGCGACCAGGAAGATGTTGCCGAACGAATGGCCCTCAAGCTCGCCAGGCCCCGTGAAGCGGTGCTGAAAAAGCTCTGAAAGCAGCGGCTCGGACTCGGAGAGCGCCACGAGGTTGTTGCGGAAGTCGCCGGGAGGGAGCACGCCCATATCGCGGCGCAGCCTACCGGATGAACCGCCGTCGTCCACCACGTTCACTACCGCCGCGATGTTGTCGGTGACCCCCTTGAGGCCGCGCAGCAGGGTGGGCATTCCGGTGCCGCCGCCCACTGCCACGATGCGCGGCCCTTCCGCTCGCCTGGCGGCCCTGAGCGGCGCTAGCACCGGCACCTCGTACTGCCTGCCCCTGACGGCGGCGCGCTCGGCGGCGCGGTACATGCCCCTGCCCCCCAGGATACCCGCGGCCAGGCCGATGAGACCCACCAGGATCTCGCGCAACGGGTGCGGGATGAACTGCAATGTGATCGCGTACATGAAGGGGGTGCCGCTTTGGGGCAGCACGTAGGCGCGATAGAGGTTGGTCACGCCCATTGCAAGCGCCAGGCCTACTATGGCTACCCCCACGGCGAACACCAGCGCCCACCGCCGGAAGCCGTAGCCGCTGGGGAGCCACCGCTCCATATTGCTCATTCCACCCGCATTCGCCATGCTGTCAATATTCTCCCCACGTGCCAAATCAGCCCATTATAACCGAATTTGGGAATTGGGATTTCGGATTTCGGATTTAGTAGGTATCCGAGCAAATCCGAAATCCGAATTCCCAATTCCCAAATCCCTACAACGGTGGCGCGCTCACGGCCCGCACATACACGGCTATTTCTTCGGCGGCCAGGCCATCGGCGTTCCAGGCCGGTAGGTAGTTGAGTTTTACCCCTCGCTCGGTGGCTAGCGGCTGGACCTGCGCGGGGATGTCGAACAGCGTGGTGATGCCGTCGGCCACGAAGGCTGAGGGTATCACATAGACGGTCTTGCACCCCTCATCGACCAGCTTTTGTAGGGACTCGGTGCAGTTGGGCGAGCAACGCACCCAGCCCATGACCACGCGGTTCTCGCCGAACCCGACCCGCAACAGGGCCTGGCGCACCTTGCGCTGGAAGCTTTCCTCTTGCTCCTGCCGGGCCTTTGCCGACTCCCCTTCGGTGCCGTGCCCCCTGCCTACCAATAGCAGCCCCAGGTCCTCCGGCGCGCTGCCAGCCTGGGGGACCGCCTCTATCACCCGGCGCACGTATATCTGCGGAAGCAAGCTGGATACCCACATCGGCCCCACCTGCGTCACCTTCACGCCGAGGTTGTCTAGGTCGAGACCTTCCAGTAGCTCGCCCTGGATAACAGGGTCGGGTGGGTCGGTCACTCGGATGTGGGCGAGGATAATGTGACGAGCGCCTTCTTCCACGGCTGTCAGCATAGCCTCGGCCAGTGTGGGCTGGTCGCTGTAGTATGCCTCGTACACCCGGTAGCCCGACTCCAGCCGCCCGCGTATCTCTTCGGCCAGTTTCTGTTGGTGCTGGCGATAGGGGCTGCTGCCTATGCTTGCGTACTTATGCTTGAGGTCGCGCATGTAGAACGGGCGCAGCAGGATAGGGGGTACGTCCTTCGGGTCGTCGGCTAATTCCAGCCGCCGCGCCGCGCTCCACACGGAGTATTCGGGCGGCTCTCCGGGCATGAAGAGGACTACGGCGGTGCGTTCGGGGCGCGGCCTGTTGTTCGGCAACTGCACGGCCCACTTCTTCCTGCGGGGCGACAGCACGGAGAAGCTGGTCAGGGTGTAACCCAGCGACATGGAGAGCACCAGCAGTACGAGCGCGTTGGTGAGGCTGGAGGCTACGTTGGGCAGCATGGCGATCATGCCCGCTCCCCCGCCAAGCGCAAGCAGCAGCGTCAGGCCGAGCATTATGCCGAAGTTCGTCTGTTGTCGCCTCTCGGACATGAGCACCAGCGACAGGATGCCGCCGCTCGTCAGTCCCATGAACACGACCAGCGCCACGCTGATGTTCAGGTAAAGTGGCACGCATTCTCTCCGTGAATGATATGGCCCACGGTTCCAGGCTGGCACATTATAGCACAGGGGGAGGTGGTGAGTTGTGAGTTGTGAGTTATGAGTTGTGAGTTATGAGTGGTTGGTGGTTAGTGGTTGGTGGTTAGTGGTTGGTGGTTGGTGGTTAGTGGTCGTTATCCGCACGAGACGCCCGTCGATTGAAATCGAGGGCTACACCTTGCAAAGTCCCCGAAGGGGACTAGTGCACCTCTAAGCATCTCAAGAGTTGTATTAGGACTATCAGTCCCGCAGGGACTTTGCAAGGTGTAGCCCTCGATTTCAATCGACGGGCGTCTCTTCCGGACTCCGTAACATGTCTATCCTCTTCCGCATCTCTCCTGACAACAATGACCGGACTCCGGGCTTATGGGGGTATATCCGGTGTTATATGTGCCGTCTCACCGCTTTGAACCTTACGGCTGTAAAGCATGTATCACTATTAGCCGCTAGAACATCGCTAATGCACCTTGCCCATCTAACCACTAACCACTAACCACTAACCACTAACCACTAACCACTAACCACTAACCACTAACCACTCTCTGCTATAATCAAGCCTATGAGCACGCGCGCACGCTCCATGAAGCCGAAACTCAAAGGGGTGGCCGAAAAAGGACTGCCCCGGGTGAACTACGTCCCGCCGGTGCTAGGCACTCTCTCCGCGACTGTGTTGCTGCTGTTTGTGCTTGGGTTGCTCACCATAATCACAGGGTTCGCCGCTGTCACACAGTTCGGGAAGGTCACCAACAACGAGGCGCAAGGCTCGGTGTTGACGTTGGGAGTGTGCGGCCTGGGTAGCCTACTCTGCCTGGGAGCTACCGTTTACTTCGCCTGGACGGTCATCAAGGGTGTGCGCGACCTATTCACGCCGCTTTATTACACGCGGGGCATCGTAGCGGACAAGCGGATAATCGGCGGGCGCAATACCGGCACCTGGCTAGGCGTCTTCCCCAGCTACTCGGGCACCGACCTGGCGGTGGCTGCCCAGATTGCTAGCTTCCAACCGACAGGCTCGTCGGCTTACGTCGACCGTTCCAGGGAAGCAGAACGCCGGGGCGAGACATCGCGAGGCAAGTCGGGCGGCTACCTGTCTGCGGACCGCATCTCGGCAAGCGCCGCCGAAGAGAACGCCACGCCCACCCCCAGGCGCATCTTCCGCGTCGATCCCGCCTCTCACGCCGTGCTGGAGTCCGGGGATGAGATACTGGTGGCCCACTCCCGCTACCTGGAGCGTATCTTCTACGTTGCCCGCCTCACCAACGGCGAGTGGGAGTCCTACAGGAACAAGGCGCTCATCTAGGGTACGCCTCAGCCTCATGCAGAGGCAGTGAACTCACCGTTCCCTCGTCACCCCGCCTCGTACGCCCATCTATCGTTTTCCTGGCGCAGGCACCTGATGTGATTGATCTCGCCCGCGTGATAGAGGTCGTGCTGGACCATCACCGCGACTATCCAGCGGGTCTCCTGCAACTCGCCCCAGTTGGTCATGCGCGGGCGAAGCAACTCAGCGTCGTCCAGCGAAGCGACGCTCTCCCGCAGGCGCTCCTGGGCCTCTTGCAGCCAGGCGATAGCAGAGGCAACAGTCGCCAGCGCCTCCCCACCATCAACCAGGGGGTGGTCCCACGTAAGCGCCGCACCACCGAAAGCGTGGTCCTGGTACATCAGCTTGCTGCCACCGACATGCTGGACTATGTCGCGTATGGAGCGGTTGCCGCCTGGCGGGACCCACTGCCAGTCCTCGTCTCTTACCGACCGCACGTTGCACAACAGCGAGTGCCAGTCCGTTCCATCGAAAGCCGCGTCCATCAAGTACAAGAGTTGGGCTACCCCCTCTGACGCCACAGTAAGCCTCCCATCGTCCATCGTCTATCGTCTATCGTCCACCACCCAACTTCGCCAGCGCCGCGTCTACCCTCCGCAACGTCTCCTCTTTGCCCAGGATTTCTATGCTCTCGAACAGCGGAGGCGACACCGGGCTGCCAGTGACGGCCACGCGTAGCACCATGAAGATGTCACCCGCCTTCAGCCCCAACTCGGCAGCCAGCGCACGCATGCCGCTCTCCCACTCCTCGTGCGCCCACGGCTCCGGCAACCCGGCCAGGAAACCGCGAATTCGCTCCAGGGCGGCGCGCGCGGCCTCGGGAGTGCCCTTCTTCGGGACCAGACTAGAGGCATCGTAGTCGGGAGGCGGGCCGAACAGGTAGGCTGTAAGCTCCGCGAACTCGCCCAGCGTCGTCAGCCGGTCCTTGATTACGGGCACTGCTTGGCGCACCCGCTCCTCGTCCAACCCCTCCGGCAGGTATGGCAGCAGGCGCTCGTGTAGCTCCTTGTCCGAGAGGGTGCGGATGTACTTGCCGTTGATGGAGGTTAGCTTCACCAGGTCGAATATCGGTCCGCTGGTAGCCATCCGCTCGAAGGTGAACTCGCGCTTCACGTCCTCGAACGTGAATATCTCCTCACCGTTGGGCATAGACCAGCCCATGAGCGCCAGGAAGTTGATCATCGCCTCCGGCAGGTAGCCTTGCTCGCGGTACCACTTGAGCGACGTGTTGTTCTTGCGCTTCGATATCTTCGAGCGGTCGGCGTTGCGCAGCAGGGGAAAGTGCGCGAACTTCGGCAACTCCCAGCCAAAATAGTTGTATAGCAGGATGTGCTTGGGGGTGCTGCTGATCCACTCCTCGGCGCGGGTTATGTGGCTGATCTCCATGTAGTGATCGTCCACCACCACCGCCAGGTGATACGTGGGCAAGCCATCCGACTTGAGGATAATCTGGTCGTCAAGCACCTTGTTCTCGAAGCTAATCTCCCCGCGTATCAGGTCCTGGAAGCTAGTCGTACCCTCATCGGGCACCAGCATGCGTATCGTGTAGGGCTTGTCTTCCGACAGGTTACCCTCTATCTCCTGTGGGGAGAGCCGCAGGCAGTGCCGGTCGTAGCGGGGTGGCTCATGCCGCGCCGCCTGCTCCTTGCGCATCTCCTCCAGCCGCGCGGACGTGCAGAAGCAGCGGTAAGCGTGTCCCTTCTCGACCAGCTCGTGCGCGTGCTTTATATATAGCTCGCGCCGTTCCGTCTGCACGTACGGCCCGTACTCTCCGCCAATGCCCGGCCCTTCATCGGGCATGAGGTCGAGCCACCGCAGGCTCTCGATTATCTCTCCAACCGAGGTGGGGTTGTAGCGCGTCTGATCGGTGTCCTCGATGCGCAGCACGAAACTACCCCCGTGCCGGTGTGCGTAAGCCTTGTTGAACAACGACATATATGCCGTGCCTACGTGCGGGTCGCCCGTTGGCGACGGCGCGATGCGCAGGCGTACCTTGTCTGCCATACTGGTACTTCCTCCCTTGTTAAGCCCTGGTCCTGCCCTACCGGCAGTGCGGGCTGTCTTCTACTGTAATGGACAACCGCCTCGGTTGGCAAGTAGGCGAAATCAAACAAAAAAGTAGAGGAGGCATATGCCTCCTCTACTTTCCCCTCGTCGTACCTTAGAGGTACTCGCCGGTGGTTATCCCAGCTACTCGCTGGGTCTAGCAGGTGTCTCGCAGTTGGGGAAGAAGGTGTTAGCCACAATCTTCGCTGCTTGGCCCCTGGTCACGTTGTTGGAAGGCCTGAAGTACGGGCGATTGCCTGGTGCGGTACAGGGTCCGCTCCGAGGATCGGTCGTGCCGCACTTGTAACCGCCCATCACTCCCAGCTGCGAAAGACCCTCGATGTATGGGTAGAACGAACTGGGGCTGGTGCTGGGCGGTACGTCCTGGTAGGTCTGAGAAGACCCTGTGTACGTAATCCCAGCAGCGTTGAACACGATCTTGGCAAGCTGGCCTCTGCTGGCGTGGTTGTTCACTCGGAAGTACGGGCGGTCCTCCACATCGCACTCCTCGTCCTCGCCGGTCTGCGGGTTCGTGCCACCGCACGGGTAGCCGCCCATCACGCCGTCGTTAGACAGTTGCTGGACGTAGAGCCAGAATACCTGGTCGGGCGGTACGTCGGCGTATATCTGAGGACCGGGGTCCCCATCATAGCCTGCGGACTGAGCCACGATCTTGGCAATCTGGCCGCGAGTGACGGGATTGTCTGGCCTGTAGTAGGCGTTGCCGGTGGCACCGCAAGGCTCAGGCTGTCCGCTCACAGGGTTGACGTCACCGCACGGGTAGCCGCCCACGATGTTGCGGCAAGCTAGGCACCTTACGTACGGGTAGAACGAGCTGGGGCTGGTGCTAGGCGGCACGTCCTGGAACTGGATCGCGCACGTAGGAGGTGCTGTTGGGGTGACCGTATTCGTGGGGAGCGGTGTAGGTGTGAAGGTTGCTGCCGGGCAACCACTTATCGTGTAAGTGATCGTCATGGGGTCGGTAATCGTGCCCTCTTCGAAGCAGTTGAGTGAGGTGACATTGTCCAGGTAACCGCGCTGGATGCCATTGGTGGTGGCAGCACCATCATAGGCGTCTGAGCCGATGATCACCTGGATACTGTTTGACCCTTCCGTGAGCACCACCTCGAACTCCGTAGTACCGGCGAGGTTGTAGTAACCGGCCTTCCACCGCACCACGAACTGCCTGTTGGGAGCAGTGCCTATGGTGTTGGTGTAGATGCCGCAGTCCAGGCAGGGATCGGTCGGGCCTGAGCAGTCGTTGGTGCACAGGTCGCCGGAGTTAGCGTGGATCGAGTAGGTCTCGCCTCTAGCCGGTACACAGCCGTAGGTACCCACGCTGGCCGCTCCAAAGAGCAGGTGCCCATTTGTCGTGGCGTACGCCTGGGTGAAGTAGCGGTCGAACACAGGCACCGCGAACGGCAACTGGACAACCGCCACACCGTCGTCAGCGATCACACCTGTATTGTTAGTGGCAGGTAGCAGTGAGGCACCCGTGGTTGTCATCACCGTGGTGTTACAAGTCACAGGGACCACCGTTTCGGTAGGTGTAGCGGTAGGCGGCGTGCCGACAATGATGGGTGTGTTGGTAGGAGTGGGCTGCACGAACGGAGCGTTCGGCAGAGGCCATACATAGGCACCGCGGTTGCGGGTCCAGACGGCCAATGTGGTGAAGCCCCGGTCGACGTTCAGGTCATAGACCCACACGTTCGGTATGCCATTGGTGAAGCGGGTCCACACAACGGGGTTCGCATCGATGTCGTTGGTGAAGAACAGGCCCGCATCGGTACCTACGAACACCTGCTGGCGATACTTGGGGTTCACCACGATCGCAGTGGCAGGCATGTCGGGCAGGTTGCCGGTCTTGTCTACCCAGGTGTAGCTGGCGCAGGGGGTAGGCGCGTTAGAGCAGGTCACCTGGAGTACGTGGCCCGGCGTCACGGGCGTGGCTACGCTGAAGCCACCCACCGCGGCATAGCCGATGAGCGGGTTGACCGGGTCGGTAGTCACATCCAGGATGGGGCGGGGAGGCAGCTTGACGTTGCCGCCCGTCACGTTTACCCAGGTCGCGCTGCCCGGCGTTGTGCCGAGGTTGAAGCCGTACTGCACGTTACCGTCGGTGGTACCCACGATAGCGGTGGTCGACATGTTTACAGCGTAGCTGAGTTGGGTGATGTTGGGCGCGCTGCCCCAGCCGGGGGAAGGTACGGACTTGGTCAGCGGCGGGCTGTTGATGTACCAACTAGCGCTGTTCTGAGCGCCGTTCTGGGTCTCCCACACGCGGTACGTACCCGCGATGAGGTGAGTACAACCGGTCGGCGGGCAGTCGTGCTTGTAAATCTCGAAAGGCATCGAGAAGTTGCGCCCGTCGTTCGCCCAGGGGTTGTTGGTCGCAAAGCCGGAGACGTTCTGGTATACACCATAAGGTCCGGACGTCGAGCGCCAGATCTGGCTGGAGTTGTTCTCCTGGTACCAGATTTGGTTGTGAACAGGCTCGATGGCGGCGAAGAAGCCGTCACCACCGATGCGCAAGTCCCACTGCTCGGGGCCGAGGCTCTCCTGTCCGCCTTCCCAGATGTTGACGAACGAGCCGTTGTCCTGGGTACCACCGTTGGCACCGGGCTGGCTACTGGTCGCAAAGTTGCCCGTGGTCTGGCCGTTGTAGAACTCCAGGGTGTTCATCGTCGCGTTGAGCGAGAGGACGGGGAACCTGGGGAGGGACGCTGTTACGCTGTACGCCCGGTTGGTGTAATAGATACCGCCGTCGTTAGCTATCAGCATCTCATTGTTCTGGCCGGGGAAGTAGCGAGCGTCGTGCTGGTCGGGGTGGATGTAGTCGCCGCCGGAGTACACGCAGCTTGCGTCTCTCCAGTTAGCGCCGCCGTTCGACGAGCGGAAGACGTCTACTTCACCATACCACAGGTAGTCCGGGTTGGTGGGATCGACCTCAAGGAATTGATCGTACTGAGTCTGGCCCAGGATGCCTGCGCCGCCCACGCAGTCCACGAACTTGGTGGGAGTGGCGACCACGGTCCAGGTTACGCCGCTGTCGCTGGTCCGGTATATACCGATCAGGTTACTGGTAAGGGTAGCCTGGGCGGCATAGATCACGTTCGGGGCGCTAGGAGCGATAGCCAGGTCGATGCGGCCGCCCTTGGCGTTGTCGGCGGTGCCGTTACCCTGGCCCGCAGGCCAGCCATTGTCGCCCCTAGATATGAGAGTCCAGGGGGTGGGGCAGCCGCTGCTCGGCATGGTGGCAGTGTAGACGCCGTTAGCGCCATTGCCGCCCGCTGCCGCGTTGTTGAAGGGCGCACCAATCGCATAGTAAATGGTGGTGGTGGTGCCTTCATCGCGTACCAGGATTTCGGTGTTGTCCTGGCGCTGGTTATTGGCGGTGGCGGTGTAGGGGTTTGTGTAACAAGGGCCGGTCCAGTTATCGCCCATGTCGTAGGACATCCAGAGCTCGGTCTTGGTGCCCGCGATGAGCGTGTTGCTGTTGTTGGGGTCCACCTTGATGGCGCTCACAGCCTGGTACTGGCTGGAGCCGCCGACGGGCTGGCCGTTATTGCGGAACGGCGGGAAGATATTCTCGCCCAGCACTTCCCAGCTTGCGCCTGCGTCGGTGCTGCGCAGGACACCCTGCGATCCACGGGAAGCGCCTGACGGGCGGAAGTCGCCTGTTGCGGCATAAATAATCTCGTGGTTGTTCGGGTCGATGGTGACTTCGTCAATAGTCAGGGTGCTCATGTCCGGGCTATCGGTGGTCGGGGCCCAGACCGTGCCTTCGGTGCAGCAGTTGGTGGTCTTCCAAACGCCACCATTGGATACGCCCAAATAGACGGTGGAGGTTACCACCGGGTCTATGGCGACCGAGTTGATGCGACCGCTGACTATACCGTAGTTGAAGCACAGGAAGCAGCCGTCCGACTGAGCGGGCTGCGCCCCGAGGCTAGTCATTGCGTTGGGGTCGAGCGCGAAGGGCGCGCTGCTCTTTGACTTGTCGTACACGACCTTGCCGGCGGGGATGCCGGAGGGCATCTTCGCGACATGCTTCTGGGCATCCAGCAACCACTGAGAGTCGAGTGGCTGGCCGGGGTTACCCCATCGAATGGCGTCTGCCGCTTCGCGCCTCGCGAGATTCTCCATCTCGTTACCCGCATCGCCCGGCACGGCTACTGCACGCAGGTCTGCGCCCGCCTGGGTGCCTGCCTGGGTACCTGCTGTGGCATTCTTGCTCTGCGAATCTTGCATGCGGACCACGAGGGCCGTGGTAATGACGCCAAGAAGCAGGGCTAGCGCAAGCAGTACGCGCCGAATCGGGAACCTATTATTCCCGTTTGACATAGCTTCCTATCTCCTTTCCTTGCTGCGAAACAAATCCAAGTCGTGGGCAATAGAATGCCCAAAAGGATGTTAGAGATACACCACCACCTTTCGTACAGGAAATATTCGGTTTGTATACGCCCAGTGGGTAGGTCGGAAGCTATGCAGGGATCTACAAGCCTGAAGACAACGTGCCTCAGTATAGCACAAACTGTCAAGCATTAGGTATGCTAGTACACCCCAACCATGAGCAGTATTTCGCGCCTGTATGGGCCGCTTTACCAGCAGTTTTTTGTTCCGCTCGTCTGCTGGGCCTTCCTCTCACTTAAATGACTAAAATGCTCAACAAAGTCACGGGTCCACGTCTGTATTAGGGAAGAATTAGTTGGTGGTTAGGTGGGTAGTTCTGCGGGGAGGGCTACTGACGCAGCCAGTCCGCCACCGCACTTGGTAGGTTGGCCGTGAGCCCGTGCTTGATGGTGGCTTCGGGGAGGGAGTTGAGGAACGCCTGGCCGTACCGCTTGGAGATGACGCGGCGGTCGAGCACGGCCACCACTCCCCGGTCGTTGCGGCTCCTGATGAGGCGGCCAAAGCCCTGCTTGAACTTGAGGATGGCCTGGGGCACCGAGTATTGCAGGAAGGCGTCCTCGAACCCCTCGGCGCGGGCCGCGAACACCGGGTCGGTCGGCACCGCGAAGGGCAACTTGGCGATCACCAGCACCGATAGCGCATCGCCCACCACGTCTATCCCCTCCCAGAAGGAGGACGTGCCCAGCAGCACCGTCTTAGGGTTGTTCTTGAACCGCTCCAGCAACTGCCGCCGCGAGCCGTCGATGTTGTGCCCCAGCACCATGATGCCCGCCTCTTCCAGCGGACGCTGTATCGCCCGGTACGTGGTCCGCACCGCACTGTGCGAGGTGAAGAGCACCAGCGCCCGCCCCTGTGAGGCTTTACATAATTCAATGAGCGCCTGTTCGAGACTGCGCTGGTACCCGGCGGTGGCAGGCTCCGGCATGTCGGTGGGCACGTACACCAGGGCCGATTTCTGGTAGTCGAAGGGCGAGGATAGCTGCAACTGCTCGCTGCTGTGCAGCCCCAGCCGCTCCGATATGTACGAGAAGTCATTGTCTGTCGAGAGGGTGGCCGAGGTGAGCACTACCGCCCGCTTCTTGGAGAAGAGGTAGCGGTCCAGCAACTCCCCTACGTGTAGCGGGGCGCATTTGAGAGCCACGTCGCCGCCCTTCACCCGCGCCTCCAGCCAGTAGACAGCCCCTTCGTCGGGGTTGGTAATCGCGGCGTTGGCGTCCGCCCGTATCTTGTGCACGTTGGTGATGAGGCCGCGCAGCTCTATCAGCATGTCCGCGTAGGCGGGCACGTCGCCTGTGCCGGAGCGGGGGATGTTGTCCCAGTCCACGTCGCCCAGCACGGTGCCGATGCGCGACAGCCCGTCCTCGATCTCCTTCAGTTGCAGCCCCAGGTTGTCCCAGACCATCTCCACCTGTCCCCAGGTCGCGTGCCGCCTCACCTCGTTGGTGATGCGCTGCCGCAGGTCGTACACGTTCTGCTCGTCCTGGTACACTTCCATCACCGAGTTTAGCTGCCCGAACAACTCCACCGTCGATTGCCGCGCCCGTTCTATGCTGGGTCGCAGCTTCGCTATAACGTCGTCTACACCCGTGAGCAGGTTGCGCGTGGCCCCCGCCTCCACGCGGCTGCCACCCTTCACCTTGAGGCCCTTCGATATGTCGGCGGCCAGGGCGTTGCGCAAGGCGGTGAGGAAGTCGTCCTCTCTGTAGCGGGCAGCCGAGCCGCTGCTCAGGTCCTCCAGCAGACGCACAAGCCCCCGGCGGTCCACCGTGAAGCCCAGCGCGTCGGTCGCCTCGTCCTCCAGGTTGTGGGCCTCGTCAATGATGAGGTTGTCGTACTCCGGCAGCACCCCGCCGCCCATCGCCAGGTCGGACATGAGCAAGGCGTGGTTCACCACTATGATGTTGGCCCCGTATGCCCGGCGGCGCGCCCTGTCGAAAAAGCACAGCCCCTTCTGGCGCACGCGGCACTCGAACGGCGGGCACCCCTCCTCGCTCACCTTGAGGTGGCCCCACACGTCGTTCTCTTCGTTGAGCAGCAGCAGTTCGTTGCGGTCGCCGGTCTCGGTCTGCGGCAGCCAGATGAGCACTTTCACCATCACCCGCAACTGCTCGACTGAAGAGGGTACGCTGCGCCGGAACTGGTACCACCGCCGCAGGCAGATGTAGTTGCCCTTGCCCTTCATGAGCGCGTCGTGGAACGGCTCCTGGATGATGGCGTCGCCATTTTGGATTTTGGGTTTTGGATTCTGGATTTGCTTCTTGCCGGACTTGGTATCCGGTGGGGGGCCTTCCAGCACGCGGTGCAGGAGGGGCAGGTCTTTGGTGAAGAGTTGGTCTTGCAGGTTGATGGTGTTGGTGGAGACGACCACTTGCTCGCCGGTGCGCAGGGCGTAGAGCACGGCAGGGAGCAGGTAACCCAGGCTCTTGCCCGTGCCGGTGCCCGCCTCCACTATCAGGTGCCGCCCCTTGTTCAGCGCGCTTGCCACCGCTTTGGTCATTTCTAGCTGCTGCGGCCGGTACTCGTAACCCGCGAACGCCTTGGACATCGCCCCGCCCGGCTTGAGGATGTTCTCAAGCTCGGTGTGGTCCAGCGGGAACTTGCCCTCATGCCCGGCGGCAACGGGTGCGTACTGTATGTCCGCGTCCGGCTGCCGCAATATCCCCACGTCCAACTCGGCGTCCGTAAGCCCCTTGGCCTGCAACTGCGCGCGTATGGAAGAACCTATACCCCCTGAAAACGCGGTGCGCGCTTTCTCGTGCTCGACCTCCTGGAAGAGCAGGCGCAGGGGCCAGTCGCTGCGCTTGGTGGCATTGCCAATCTCGCTCAGCACCTCCAGCGGCAACTCCTCTATGCGCTCCCGTAGCGCCAGAAAGACCCGCATCGTCAGTTCGGCGTCGGCCACCGCTCGGTGGGCGTGTGCCTCCTGGCTCACCCCCAGCCTCTTAGCCACGCTGTACAAGTTGTACCGCAAGTTCTCCGAGACCACTTCCGGCACCAGCAGGGTGGCAAGCTCGAACGTGTCCCACGCCACGTTACGCAGCCTCACCCCATGCCTCGCCAGCATCGCCAGGTCAAGCTCCACCGACTGCCCTATCACCGGCGAGTCGCCCACGAACTTTATGAAATCGCCCGCCACCTGCGAGATATGCGGGGCGCGCGCCACGTCGGCGGGCTTGATACCCGTAAGCTGCTGCACCTTATAGGGGATCTGCTGCGAAGGGCGCACGAAGCTCTCCCAACGGCCAATAACCTGGCCGTCCCGGAACTTCACAGCCCCTATCTCAATTACCTCGTCCCGCTCCGGCTGCATCCCGGTAGCTTCGAGGTCAAACGCAACGTAGGTTCTTACCATTTGGGATTTCGGAATGCGGATTTCGGATTTAGCTGGAAATCGGAATAAAATCCGAAATCCGCATTCCGAAATCCCAAATCCGTCAGTATCCTCTCTCCTTGATGACGCGGTTTCTCAGTGGGTCGCCACGGGTGTAGCGGGACAGGTTGTCGGCGAAGATAGCGGTGGCACGTTCGTTGTAGTGGGGCGATGAGCCGGATACGTGCGGAGTGACCAGCACGTTGGGCATGTCCCACAGTGGGCTGTCGGCAGGTAGCGGCTCCTCCCGGAACACGTCCAGGCCCGCGCCGCCCAGTTTCCCCTCACTTAGCGCCTCTATCATGGCGTCCTCGTCCACCAGCGCCCCACGGCTGATGTTGATGAGCACTGCCCCTCCCTTCATGGCGGCGAACTGCTCTCTACCTATCATGCCCTCGGTGGCCGCGGTCCGCGGCGCGGCTACTACTATATAGTCACTCTGCGACAGCGCCCGGTTCAACATCGCGCCTGGGTAATAGCGGTCAACGTGCTCGGTGCCCGGCTGCTCCTCCGCGATGGAGGCCCGCACTACTAGCACGTTCATGCCGAGCGTCTTGCACAGGAAGGCCGCCCGCCGCGCTATAGGGCCGTAGCCCACAAAGCAGACGGTCCTGCTCGCCGCCTCGCTTGCCTGGTACCGCTGCCAGGTGTGGGTGGGCTGGTTGCGCACCGCGACCTGGAACCTGCGCGCAAAGTATAGCAGCATCCCGACTATGTGCTCGGAGATAGGCACTTCATGCACGCCGCTGGAGGTGGTGAGTATCAGGTCATGCCGCAGGTCGAATATGCCCGCCCGCTGCATCTGGTCCGACCCGGCGCTCGCCAGTTGCACCCACTTGAGGCGCGGGGCCTTCTGCACCCACTCCACCGGGAAGCCGAATGCGAACAGCACTTCCGCCTGGGCCAGCACCTCGTCAAGCTGCTCCCCCTCGAACCTGCGAGCGTTCACCTCACCGCGCATGGGGTCGGCCACGCCCGTGGTGGGAAAGGTGGTGAGCACGCGCACATTAGGGGCGGCAGCCTCAATCTGCTCGATGTATTTGGCATCGAGCTGGTGGTCTATCAGTACGTACACAGGTTGGGAGGGAGCGGCGGAGGCGGGGTTGGTGCCCTGGTCTTCGGGTGTGTATGGCTCAAGAGCCATCTATGCTGCTCTTTCTAGCCGCGTGCAATACGCGGCGCTGGAAGTCGAAAGGTGCTCCGAAGAGCCGTGCCGACGCTCATTCTACACCAAGCAGGTGTATCGCGCAATGCGTATTCTCCTAAACCGGCGTGCGTTGTGAGGCTGGTCCCCGGTACGATGCCCCCCTCTGTCATTCTGAACGCAGTGAAGAGTCTCGTCCTCCATGCAGGTGTTTCCCCTTTCTCCTGTCACTTTGTTGATACGTCCCTACGCATAGTTCCGTTGAAGGACCACCTATGCAGCCTGTCCGCCCTACGATATAATTGTAGCGCGGGTGCCACTAAGGCTTACGCTCGCTTTGTGGCGTCATCTCAGCGTCTGCAACAGGAGGAATCCCCTGGCTAAATTTAGAACTATGCTGCGAAGCATCCTGCTGGTGTCGCTATTGGCACCGGCCCTGTCCGCGTGCGGGGGTGACACTCCACCCACACCCACGCCCGTGCCTACCTCCCCACCCACCGTCGAGCTTTCCCCCAGGCCCACGCTGACCATAGCGCCACCCAGCGCCGCACCCGATGTCATCCTGGCCGAGGGCGACATGGGCACCGTGGCAGGTCTGCCGATGGGTGTGTTCAGCAATAGTCAGACGGCAGCCCTGCAACAGGAGCAACCTCAGCAGGTGCTTCCCCACCAGGCACAAATAAAGAGCACCGACCTGCCGAACACTCGGGAGCTTGGCGCGCCCAAGTGGGTCAAGCCAGGGATGCGGATTACTTTCTATGCAGCAGCCGCCACCGTCGTTTCAAAAGGCGAACCCAAGTGCAAGGAAGACCCCAACGGCGAATGGGAAGACGACCAGGGCAACAAATTCACTTGCACCAACATGCCGGGCGACCCTGACGGCAGTTCGGCGGGCGAGGGCCTGAGCCAGGTAGACGTGCTGGCGGTGGAAGGCACCGACGTGGTGCTCGCGACGACGCTTTACAGCTACAGCCGCATAGACAGGCAGTACACGATTGCTCCCCTCGGCGGAGGCAAGGCTCCAGGCGATGTGATTGACGAGGTATGGATACACCCTACGCGACTGGCTGAGATAGCGGAGTCGAACATCGAGGGCATGCGAATCCTGCGGGGCAACTACGAGGTCGAGGGCACTACCTACAAAGCGATCAGCTTCGTGAGCATGAAGCCCGGCTCGTATCACTCTTATGCTTACGATACAGAAACGGGGCTGCTCATTGCCGCCACCACTCGGACCACACACAACACTACGCTGCTAACGCCGCCGCAGACCGCCGCCAGCGGCAACGCCCAGCTATACGTGAGGCGGTTGCTGGGTTACAGGCAGCGCAACGTGCCGGGGCTGAACGGCACCAACCCCGCCTGGGTGGCCCGTACCAAGCAGTTGAATTACAACGGCACCTGGACCTTCGTGAACCCCATGGGCAGCAACCCCAACGAGGCTATGGTCTATCCAATGGACCTCTCGGTCGCGTTCGGCAGGGGCGGCAAGAACTGGGTGCCGTTCACCTCCAAATCGGCCATCCACTACTCCCGTGACTACGCCCCGGAGTCGGCGGGCACGGGCGTCACGGGCAGCACCGGGCAGTTCTGGATAGACCCAAAGGCGCTCTCCAGGCTAAAGCGGGGCCAGGTCATTGACGAAGACCCCTTCACCCAGGAGACCCTTGCCGTAGACTCCGTGCGGAGCGGCTCAGGCGTCAAGACCGCCAGCCTCCTCAGCGAGTTACCCGGCAACCGCTCGCTGTTTACCTACGACCTCAACACCGGCGCACTGGTAGATTTCCAGACCAGTTCCAGCGGCTCGGGAATAACCATCTTACTCCGGCTACAAAACCCGCCCCGTTAGCTGTATAAGGCCCACTGTAAGGGTACGATGCCCTGTGCTGCGATGTAGGAGCACGTTGCATCGTGCCCGGTTGGTAGCCCCTACCCTACACCTCGAAGAACCAAGCCCCAGCCTGTCATTTCTCACTACGCTCGAAATGACAGGCTGGGGCTTTCTCAAGGTGTTCGACCTCAGGGTAGAAAGGACCGGACGCGCTGCATCGTGCTCCAACAGCCACTAAATGGTTCAACGAGCCTGAGGTCCTGAGGCTAACCGGGTGGCCTGCACTCAACTTCGTAAATAGCCGTACCCTTCAGTTGTGCCTTCAGTACAAGGCCGGGGTATGGCTCGTAACGCCCAGACGCCAGATCTGTAATGTATGGCCCATAATCGAGCCTGTTGCGTTGCTCGTCGGGGTTGGTGACGCTAGCCACGAGGAATAGCCGCCGGTAGTCGGCACATTTATGCATCGCCAATTCCTGCACTTTGCTGTGCTGTAGGTGCACCGTGTAAGGATAGGGTGAGTACGAGACCGCACCCGAGCGTCCTAGCCAGAAGGGTACATCTACAGCGTCCTTCGAGACAATCAAGTCCTCGTCCGTTGTGTTTCGTGCCAGCCACTCTAAATGTGCGGGCAAGGGCCTTTGCGGTACGGCACCCCGGTTTGCATGCACCCACACTCTAGCCGACTGCTGACCTACTGCGGCAACCGCGACCACTATTGCTACAGTCACAGCCACTCTTGAACTTAAGTTGAGAGCACGAACAGTGAAAGCCACTATCAACATGACTAACGCGACGCCTGCGGGTACCAGCAGCCGAGCATCTAGCTCATCGAAATGGTGGATTGACCGCTGGTATACCACCAGGGCGGTATATGCTATCGACCACCCAATTAGTAAGTAACGTCCGCGTTGAAAGAAGGTCTTTTTCAACCACCCGCCGCTCGCGGCCCGCTGCCGCAACAGCACCAGCGCGGCCAATGCAGCGAGACAGACCGCAAGGGCCACCTCCCTGTGCAGGACTTCTCCCACCTCTGCATAGCCCCCGAACAGCGTCTCAAGCGCCCTGCCGGTATTCTCCACCAGCCCTGTGGTCGCGGGGTTGTATGAAGGCAGCAGGGCACGCGTTGTCACCCAGTTGTGCAGCAACACCGGCCCGGCTACCAGTAGAAAGCCCGCGACGTATAAGGTGCCGGTTACAAACTTCTCCGTTTTGTGCTTGCGGTCCCTGCTCACTAGGGCTGCCATGCCGGTAGACGCTACTGCCAGTACGACTATCACGGCGAACGAATACCTCGTGGCGAATGCAAGCCCCCCGGCGAGACCGCTCAGCAGCGCTCCCGCGAACAAGCTCAGCCTGCCTCGCATGACGAGCACCAGCAACCAGAGGGACAACAGTGCCAGTGCCACAGCCAGCGTCTCGCTCCACGCGTGGTCGGCCACGAACGCCAGAGGCTTGTAGAAAAGCAGTGCCGCCACAACCAGCATCGCTACCGGCTCGTCATACAGGATGCGCGCAAGCAGATAGCTAAACAGCAGCACCAGCCCATAAGCCAGCACGGCCACAAGCAGCGCGGCATCAGCACCGCTTACACCTGTGACGCTCAGAAGCGCAATGCTGGCCGGGTAAAGCGGTGGTTGGGTGGTGAAGGGTGCGGGAATGGGCGTAGCGGGTGAGAAATCGGGCGTGTTGAACCCCAGGGTAGACTGGACAAGCCCCCGCCCCGCCAGCAGGTTGCCGGCGACATCCACGTAGTTCATGCTGTCGCTCGTGAAGCTACGCGTGTACGTCAGCGAAGTGAACCCGAACAGCAGCAAATACAGCCCAACTATGATAGCCAGGACCAACCGCCCCCGTCGCATCATTGTTGAACTCATAGATGTATCACTCGAACTCATGTAAGCCAGCGGCCCAATGGTAATACAATACCCACGTTTGGTCAATCCTGGGAACGGATTCAACAGGGGGTGCAAAATCGGATAAGAGGACCAAGCCCTGCCTTTGTCATTCTGAACGCAGTGAAGAATCTCGTCCTCTACCGGGATGTTTCCCGTTTCTTTCGGGAGATACTGACACCAAGAAAGGTGGTACTTGGGTGCTGAGGACGAGATTCTTCGCTGTGCTCAGAATGACAAAGTAGAGGCTTTGGGTGCTGTAGTTGCAACTATCAAGAAAGGGTGGCTGATTCTTCGCTACGCTCAGAATGACGAAGAGGGGCAGGGTTCTCCTCTCCGACCTTGTACTTTCGGGTGGATCTAGCCGCTGCAGCGCCGACAGGAATGCACCGGCATCTAGCACACTCCCATCGTCCATCGTCCATCGTCCATCGTCCTCATCCCTACTTCCTTTGTCGTAGCCTCCATAAGCCAACCTACCCTTTATCCACATTCCCCCACAGGGTACAATGGCAGCGTCGGGAAGAATACTCCCGGCATGTACTTACAATTACATACACACGGATGTCACAGCAGATTTCGCTTCACACGCCTGGGCCAACTACGTTGATGAGAGTTGCCATCGCCATATCGCTGCTAATTGCTACGCTCGCGGGGGCGTTCACCCGCGCGGGTGATACGGCCGCGACCTCTATCGACGAGGTGAGCCTGGTGTTCGTGGGCGACCTTATGCTTGGCCGGTACGTGGGCAGCACGGTGGCGGCCAGGGGATTCGACACTCCATTCGAGACCGTGCGCCCGCTGCTCCAGTCCGCCGACCTCGCCGTGGGCAACCTGGAGGGGCCGTTGGTGCGCCGTGGCTCGATCAGGATACCGCCACCGGCACCCAACGAGCTGAACCTCACAGGCGACGACCGAGCAGCCCCCGCGCTCTCGCGAGCCGGGTTCGACCTGCTATCCCTCGCCAACAACCACGCCCTCGACTCCGGCGCGGCGGGGCTGCAATCGACCGTGAGCGCGCTCCGTGCCTCCGGCATGACCTCGTTCGGGCTTGCGGACGCGCAGGGCAGGCAGTTGCCCGTCATACGCGAGGTGCGCGGCGTGAAGGTGGCCTTCCTCGGCTACACAACGATCCTTAACATCATCACCAACAATATGTGGAACAACGGCGCGCTTCGGCCCGGCATAGGCTACGTCAACCCCACCAGCAAGGCCGACAAGGACCTGTTCGCGGAGCAAATTGCTTCGGCCAGGACTAAGGCTGACATCGTAGTCGTGTTCATGCACTGGGGCAATGAGTACAAGACGCAGCCCGATAGCTGGGTGGTGGAGCTAGGCAAGCTCGCTTCCCGCTCCGGTGCCGACCTGGTGGTGGGCGCTCACCCGCACGTAGCGCAGGGTATGAAGGTGGAACTTGAGGGCGGCCCCGGACGTTCAACTGTCGTGGCCTACTCGCTCGGAAACGCCCTGTTCGACCAGATGGCCCGCATGGAGACGCGCCATGGGCTTGCCCTCTCGGTGCGCGTGGACAAGCAGGGAGTGAAGAGCGCCCGGCTCATACCTATGGAGATCACGGCGGGCAGCTACAAAATGCGAGTGGCAGACGACGCGTCCGGCCAAACAACGCTGAAGCGAGCGGCCCTGAGCACGGCCGCCGAGCTGCAATGGAAGGCCCTCTGGGACGCCAACCAGCCGCAAGCGGGTCTCGGCATAGGGTACCGGCGTGCGGCAATCTCGCCGGAACGCGCCTCAATCGAAGAGTTGGGCCTGGGGGCTACAACCCGCGTCCAACTGCTCGGCGGCGTGCTGTCGGTGCAGACGGGCGACGGCAAAGGCCCCTGGAAGACGGCCTGGCAGAGCGAACCGACCTGGCGCGTCACCGGCTATACGGTGGGCGATGCCAACGCCGACGGCAAGCCCGACCTCGTCTACTCGCTCTGGAAGCGCCGCCTCACATGGGAGCGCCCGGAGGACGGCGGCATGAAGGTGGACATGGAGGGAGGCGACTTCCTACCGCACATTTACATCAACACCTGGCGCAACGGTGCGCTGACGCCCCTGTGGCACGGCTCGCCCCGCCCTTCGCCCATACTCAACCTTGCGGTTGTGCCCCTCGCTCCGAACGCCAAGCCCGCGCTGGCCGTGTTCGACAGCGCCAACCCCGCCCAGGAGCGGGCCCCCGGCAACGTCAACCTGTGGCATTGGACCGGCAGCTTCGGCTTCGAGCTTCTAAAGTCCCTCCCCGGCACCTACTCGGCCACGTGGGGCGAAGGCAAGATGCTGCTGGTGAAGTGACGAGTACCAAGTACCAAGTACCGAGTGCCGAGTGCCGAGTGCCGAGTGCCGAGTGCCGAGTAGCGTGGTGTGAAAGGTGTTCGTACGAAGCGACCAATAGTGCCCCTGTCATCCTGAGCGTAGCGAAGGATCTCAAGAAGGTGCGTAAGGATGCTGTTGAACGAGAGCGAACATGGTGCGGAGCGTTCAGCACAGGGGTACCCCACTATCTGAGATCCTTCGCTACGCTCAGGATGACAGGGGGGAGTTGGGTGCTGTAGTAGTTCTGCTTTCAGCCGGCACCGCTGAATATGGCAGCTTTGACAATAAATATAACGATAAACAATGGACCATTCATAGCATAGAAAGGTAATAGGAGGAAATTGAGTGAACACTAACCTTAGAAATCGTATCGTCGCGCTGGGTTTGAGCGCGGTGGTGCTCGTGGGGACCGTGGGCTGCGACCTGAATACCCCCACCACCCCCACGCCCATCGCCAATCCTACGGCCACCACGCCTTCGGCCCAGCCAACGGCTACTGGCGGCACCACGGGTGAGGCTACCGCCGAAAGCACGCCGCAAACCACCCCACAGGCGGGAGTAACGCCCTCGGTGCGGCACGCGGTGCGCTTCGCAGACTACAACCTGCAACCTTCCACGGTCACCCCGGCTGTCGCGCCGTACACCGTCGAGGCGGACCTGTCGAACGTGGCGAACGCGGATGCATTCGGGCTTTCCGACGAGATGAAGGGGCTGATCGCGCAGTACGCTTTCGCCGCCCAGTTCCCGAAGGAAGTCAGCCACAAGCAATTCTACCAGCTATACGAAGACGGGCGCTACACCCAGCAGCCGGTGTTCGTGACCACCGACTCGGTGCTGCACGTCTATCACCTCATCTTCGACAAAATCCTGCGCTCCACCGAGACCAAGTACCTCATCACCGACCTGGAGAAGCTGACCGACGGGCTGCTCAAGGCGAGCCAGGCCCAATATGACGAACTTAAAGGCACCGAAGGCGAGCAGGCCGCCCGCCGCAATGTCGCTTACTTCACCGTAGCCGCCCGCCTGCTGGATGCAAATGCCCCTGTACCTTCCTATGTAGAATCGGAAGTGGCCCAGGAGCTTCAGCAGATCGACCGGCACGAGGGCCTTACCCCCTCGGCGGTCATGGCTATCGGCAACCCCGACGAGTTCGTGGAGGACTACGGCCAGTACAAGCCGCGCGGGCACTACACCCGTTCCGAAGACCTGTCGCGCTACTTCCGCGCCATGATGTGGTACGGCCGCATCACCTTCCGCCTCAAGTCGGTTGAGGAGACTAAGTCGGCCCTGCTCATGACTCAGGCGCTTGAGACGGCACAGGCCCAAGACACCACGGCCCAGGAGGCATGGGCGCGCATCTACGAGCCGACCGCTTTCTTCGTGGGCGGCGCTGACGACCTTACCTTCCGCGACTACTCCCCCGTCATCGAGCAATCAATCGGCGCTAGCCCAAGTCTGGCCGACCTCGTCTCCGAGGCCAACGTCGAGAAGTTCCAGGAAGCCGCCAAGTCGCTGGCCGGGCCTAGGATCAACTCGATGTTCGTGTACGTCGAGGAGGACAAAGAGGCGGTGACCAAGGGCATGCGCATGATGGGGCAGCGCTTCACCCTGGATGAGTACGTGTTCGGGCAGATGATCTGGCGCAACGTGGGCACCCTCTCCGAGCAGCGCTCCCTGCCCAAGGCCCTCGACGTGCCCGCTGCCTTCGGCTCGGAGGAAGCTTACGAGATCCTCAAGGACATGGGCGAGACCAGGTACGCTAACTTCGACACCCAGTTGAGCAAGGTGCGCGGCCAGATTAGCGAGCTACCCACCTCCCAGTGGACCGAGAACCTCTACTGGTCGTGGCTCTACACTTTCCGCCCGCTGCTCGAACCGAAGGCCCCGGATAGCGGCTATCCTAGCTTCATGACCACCGATACCTGGGCGCGCAAGAACCTGAACACGGTGCTGGGCAGCTACACGGAGCTAAAGCACGACACCATCCTGTACGCCAAGCAGGTGATGGCCGAGGCAGGTGGCGGACCTCCTGAGACGATCAAGGGCTACGTGGAGCCTGAGCCTGAGTTCTACGCCCGCATCGCGGCCCTGGCCGCCATGACCCGCGACGGCCTGCTGTCTCGTGGCCTGCTCGAAAAGACCGAGGACGCGTTCGCCATATCCGACTTCAACACCCTCAACCAGATCGAGAGCCTGGCCCTCGACCTGAAGCGCATCAGCGAGAAGGAGCTTGAAAACAAGGCCCTTACCGAAGAAGAATACGCGCTCATCCAGTACTACGGTGGCAGGATAGAGCACCTGACTATCGCCGCCTCCGACCTCGATGAGGGCGGGCAGGGTCGCGGCACCCTCCAGGACCAGGACGCAGCGGTGGTAGCCGACGTGGCAACGGGCGGCCCTCAACTCGACCAGGCCCTCGAAGAAGCGACAGGCCGCATCATGGAAATCTACGTGGTTGTGCCCGTCGAAGGCAAGCTGGTGCTGGCTCGCGGCGGCATCTACAGCCAGTACGAGTTCGTGCAGCCCTCCGGCGACCGCCTGACCAACGAACAGTGGCGGCAGCGCCTCGACAACGGCCAGGTCCCCGAAGAAGCCGATTGGAAGGTCTTTATCGGCAAGTAGGGAATAACACGTAACGCGTAACACGTAATGTGTCAGACCTAGGGAGTGGGTTGAAGCCTGCTCCCTTTGTTGTTGCATAATGATTGTGCCGCGGCGATACTGGCACTTACGAGTTACGAGTTACGAGTTACGAGTCATTCCCCATGCGTCTCTCCCCCAGACAACGAGGCATCTTCTTCGTGCTGCTGGCCGCAGGCTTGTGGGGCACGCTGGGCACTTTCTACCGCTTCGGTACGGAGCAGTTCCACCTGACGCCGCTGGCAATCGTCTTCTGGCGGGGCGGGTTGGCTGCGCTTGCGCTCGGCCTGGTCATGGGTCTTGTTCTGCCCCTGGGCGCGGGCAAGCGGGGGCTGTTGCGGGTGCGGCGTGCCGACCTGCCGATGTTCCTGGCGTTCGGCCTGCTGGGGGTAACCGCCTTCTACCCGCTGTACATCTACTCGGTGCTGCTGGTGGGCGTGGCCGTCGCGGTGGTGCTGCTCTATACCGCGCCCATAATCGTGGCGGTCCTCGCCTGGCGCTTCCTGGGTGAGAGCTTCGACAGGCGTAAGCTGGCCGCACTGCTGCTGACCTTCCTGGGCGTGCTCCTGATGTCGCGGGCCTATGACCCAGCCCTGCTCGGCGTGAACGCACTGGGGGTGCTGTGCGGGCTGGGTTCGGCCTTCGCATACGCCCTCTACAGCATCCTGGGCAAGGTGTCCCTCAACCGGGGCTATGGAGTAGCCACCACCAGCTTCTACATCTACAGCATCGGCGTGCTGGGCCTCCTGGCGCTGGCCTTCGTCACCGGCCCCAACCAACTGCTCGTCACGGGCGACGATCTGGGTGCCTGGGGTCTGCTCCTAATCCTTGCCCTAGTGCAAACGCTGGGGGCCGTGGCGGCCTACGTGACCGGCCTCCGCTACCTGGAAGCGGGTATAGCCAGCATCCTCGCCACCTTCGAGCCTGTTGTGGCTACCATGCTGGCCTTTTTCGTCCTCCACGAGGCCATAGACTGGCCCCAGATGCTCGGCGGCCTGCTCGTAATCGCTGCCGTTTTCCTCCTCCAGTGGCGCGGCAGTACATAGCGTGACCTTTGCGGACGTTCACAACCTCCGCCGACACAATTAGCCCGAACAGTGGCACCTAAGCCCCGCCCTTGTCATTCTGAGCGCAGCGAAGAATCTCGTCCCTCACCACCCAAGTAACACCTTTCCTACTGCAACAACCGACTATAGGAAAGAAGAAACACCATGCTGGAGGACGAGATTCTTCACTGCGTTCAGAATGACAAGGAAGGGACTTGGTCCTGCTTACCTGAGCAACTTTGCCGCTACACGTTCCTATGCAACAAAGCAGTGCTAGTGATGAGTGCGCGTGTGTGGTAGAATCATAGATAGCAGCATTTGCTGCCCGCATTTACGAGAAGAGAGCAATGAAAGTCACCGTAAGATTATTCGCCACGTTCCGCGAGGCAGCGGGCACGTCTGAAAGCGTAACCCAGGTCGAGCCGGGCACCACCGTGGCGCAGCTTTGGGACGCACTCCAGGTCCAGTACCCGCCCTTGAAGCCGATGGGCGCTATATCCGCCTTCGCGGTCAATGGAACGTACGCTCGTCCCACCACTCAGCTTTCCGATGGCGATGAGGTGGCCTTCATCCCGCCCGTGAGTGGAGGCTAACGTGTCCCTCGATACAACTCCTGCTCCGGCCTCTGAGCCGCAGTCCGTGCGCCCCCCCGATGTGTCCTGCTTATTTGACATAACCCACGAACCCCTCTCCACCGATGACCTTGTGAACGTCGTGCTGGTGGGCAGCATCGGGGCAGTGGTGACTTTCACCGGCACGGTGCGTGACAACACCGGCGGCCGCAAGGTCGTTTCGCTCGAATATGAGGCTTACGACGAAATGGCCGTGGCCGAGATGGAGCGCATAGGCCGCGAGATGGCGGACAAGTGGGGCCTGCACGGTATCGCGATCCGGCACCGGGTAGGCAAATTAGCGATAGGCGAGGCAAGCGTGGTTATAGCCGCTTCCTCTCCCCACCGCCGCGAGGCATTCGAGGCGTGCAGCGAAGCCCTCGATCTCCTCAAAGAACGCGTCCCCATCTGGAAGAAAGAGTACTTCGAAGACGGCGAGCACTGGGTAGGAATAGGAGCAGGATAGTTCGATTTTGGATTTTAGGTTTTGGATTTTGGATTTAGAAGATGTCCAAACCAATCTGAAATCCAAAATCTAAAATCCAAAATGCACAACCCCACCGACCAACTGAATAGGCCGCTCCACGACCTGCGCATCTCAGTGACGGACAGGTGCAATTTTCGCTGCACCTACTGCATGCCCAAGGAGGTGTTCGGGCGCGACTTCCACTTCCTACCTAGCGCCGACCTGCTGACGTTCGAGGAGATAACTCGGCTGGCGCGCGTCTTTGTCGGTCTCGGTGTCGAGAAGTTGCGCATCACGGGCGGGGAGCCGTTGGTGCGGCGCGACTTGGAGAAGCTGATTGCTATGCTAGCATCGCTGGATGGGCTGAAGGACCTCACCCTTACCACCAACGGCGCGCTCCTCGCGAAGAAGGCCCTGGCATTGAAGGAGGCTGGGCTGAAGCGTCTCACAGTCAGCCTCGACTCGCTGGACGACGCGGTGTTTCGGGCGATGAACGATGTGGACTTCCCGGTGGGGCGCGTGCTGGAAGGGCTTGAGGCCGCGCGGGAAGCCGGGCTGTGGCCGATCAAGATCAACATGGTGGTCCAACGAGGCGTGAACGATAGCAGCATATTGCCTATGGCGCGCTACTTCCACGGCACCGGCTACATTCTGCGCTTCATCGAGTACATGGACGTGGGCACCACCAACGGCTGGCGCATGGACGACGTGGTACCAGCCTCGGAGGTCGTGCGCATCATCAACGCCGAGATGCCCATCGAACCCGCCGAGCCGAACTACGTGGGCGAAGTGGCCTCCCGCTACAGGTACCTGGATGGTGGAGGGGAAATCGGCATGATCTCCTCGATAACGCAGCCCTTCTGCGGCACCTGCACCCGCGCACGCCTCTCGCCGGAGGGCCAACTCTTCACCTGTCTATTCGGCAACTACGGGCACGACCTGCGCGCCCTACTCCGCTCCGGCAGCACGGACGAGGAGCTATCAGCCTTCGTCGCCAGACTCTGGCGTCGCCGCACCGACCGCTATTCCGACCTGCGCACCCTGGAGACGGTGAGGCGGACGAAGGTGGAGATGTCGCACATCGGAGGCTGAAACGTGAAACGTGAAACGTG
Organism: Chloroflexota bacterium; assembly: GCA_030913985.1. GTDB lineage: Bacteria > Chloroflexota > Chloroflexia > QHBQ01 > JADMIH01 > JADMIH01. Next base: position 63,187 of record JALZHI010000004.1, read on the forward strand.
AAACGTGATGCGGTAGGGGAAGCTTTGTACGCGAAAGGAAAAAGGGTCGCCTCGTTGCTTGAGGCGGCCCTTTTCTTATCTTCCGGCGATCCTGCTTCTCAGTTAGAACCCTGCCCCACTCTTGTCATCCTGAGCGTAGCGAAGGATCAGTGACCCGTGTTTGACTCTTCCTTGTAAGGCACCCGTGTACCTCTTACCACCAGCATCCCCAACGTTGAGGACTCTTGTCTACCCACTTGATCCTTCGCTACGCTCAGGATGACAGAGGGAAGTGTGGTTCTGCTATTGAAGCACCATCGTATTCACGAACCATATAACACTAACCGCATCACGTTTCACGTTTCACGTTTCAGTTCTAGCCCCTGGCACCTGAGGACGGAATTCTAATCAATCCTGGCGCTGTGAAGCTGGGGTCGAAGGTGAAGACCTCGTCGGCACCGAGGTATTGGATGACGGCGTAGTTGATGCAGTCGGTGAAGGTGAACTGGGGGTGCTCGTCGTCCACGAAGACCTTCCAGGCCCGCTCGAAGATGACGCTATCGGTCATGAAGAAGCGCAGCAGCGAGGTGTTGTTGACCACCGTGTAAATCGCCTGGGCTGCGTCCAGGGAGCCAAACATCTTCATGGCCGTGAACACCTGGTCGAGCACGTAGTCAGTGGTCACGAAGCGCACCGGCTGGTTGCGCAGGTCGTCCCAGAGGGCGCGGGCGGCGGCGTGATTGGGGTCGTTGGGGTTGTAGAGGGCCAGCCAGCCGCTGGTGTTCACAAAAATGAGCCTGTGCTGGCGTCGCATCAGCGATTACCTCCGTTGCCGCCCATGCCTGGCACGTTGAGCGCCCCGAACGACTGGCTCAGCGTGGGTATCTGCCAGATGGCGTCTTCCGGCTGGGGCATGTCGCCGCTACGGTCTGACACCTCCGGGATGTTGGCGAAGTACTCCACCACCGCCTCGCGCACCACCGCGCTCAAAGGCACCCCAAGCTCCTGCGCCCGGTCCACCAGCCGCTCGTACATCCCCTTCTCCATATAGAGATGCACGTCAATCAGATAATTACTCACTCATCTCCTCCTGGTTTATAGCCCCCTAGTATAACAAATGTACCACGCACAACAAACCGGGAGGAGACAAAAACGCCAAGACGCCGAGACGCCAAGGACGCGCCAAGAGTATTAAGGTTTGGAGAGTACAAAAAGGACCAGGGTACAGGTGTCGTACTCTGCTCCTCTTGCTTGAGTAACAACCTCGTTCCTTGGCGTGGTCCTCTGCGTCTTGGCGTCTTGGCGTTTTCGTCTTCTAAGTGGTTTTTTGGAAGATGAGGATGTATTGGTGCAGTTGGTTGGCTACGAAGCGGTAGGGGTAGCCGAAGGGGTACAGGCGCGGGGTCTGGTCGTACCAGATTTTGCAGCCCCGGTAGGCCAATTCAGGCAGCCTGGAGAGGCGCACCACGATGTCGGCGTGCAGCAGGTTATGGTGGTGCTCGGTGGGTTGGAAGTCCTTGGCGAACAGCACCAGGTACCCCGCAGGCTTGAGCACCGCCAGCGACTTGCCCATGATGCCTACCAACTCCTCCAGGAACGCCTCGTAAGAGAGATTGCCCAGGTCGGCTGGGTCGCCCGTGAAAGGCGTGGGCGAGGAGAGGCCCGTCTTTTTCTTCTTCTCCCCGCTCTGCGGACGCCGCATCATATCCCCATAGGGAGGGTCGGTCAGCACCATGTCGAACAGGCGACCCGCTACCTCAGGGTGCTCCAACATACGCCGCGCGTCCGTAATTAGCGCCGTTTGTGCCCCCAACCCCTCTTGTCGCGCCACCTGCCTGTAGACCTCCACGTACTCAGGCGACAGGTCCAGCCCCACCGCTTTCCGGTTCGCCAGCGAGCACCCCAGCAACGTGCCCCCGACTCCCATAAAGGGGTCGAGCACCCATTCCCCCTCCTTCGTAAAGAACTCCACCAGTCGCCGCATCAACTGGGGCGGCTTGGGCGAGGGGTGTACCCGCCGCAAATTGTGCCCGTACGACTGCGGCCCGGTAGTCGGGAACGCCGTCGCCTCTACCGACGACAGAAAATGCACCCACTCACTCCCCGTCAGGTTGTTCAACCTGTTACGCGGATGGGCAGACGCCGGGGGCGAATTCTTAATTCTTAATTGTGAATTCTTAATTGGCTGCGCTTCTCGTTGCGCGCCTCGGTTGCCCCCATGCAGAGTATCAAGCTTGCGCCGCGGCATGACCGCCTCCCGGTACGAAGTGGTATGTATAAGTAACTACTATCCTTCCAAGACCCCGTATAGACACGCAAGGGCACGACGCATCGTGCCCACAAGGATTTGCTATTTACCCCAACAGCCGCTTATCAATTCACAATTAAGAATTAAACATTAAGAATTAAGAATTCGCCCCTAGCCGACCCAGTACAGCATCTCCTGCACCGTATTGTTGGGCTTGTACTGGCGGTTTTCGCCATCGGCGTCGGAGCGGAAGCGGCGGTATTCGCAGGCGTATATCTCCACGTTGCCGCGTTGCGACAGGATGTCCACGATTTTGTCATGGGGTATCACACCCTCGCTGTTGTAGCTGACCAGCACCCACTTCGCCTTGGAGCCTGTCACCAGCTTGGACAACGCTTCTTCCGCAGCCCCTGCCTTGGAGTAGGCCGACCTCTTGTCCTCGGCGTCGGTGCGCAGCCCAGCGACACCTCGCGTTTCCGGCTCGTCGCCCACGGCCAGCGTCTCAAGCAGGTGGTAGTTGGTGCAGTATTGCCGCGTGTTGTAGGGCGGGTCCACGTAGAGCAAATCGCAATCGGTGTTGGGCACCAACTCGTTGGCGTCGGCCAGGTTGATCCGGTGCTCGTAGGCGCTGTGCACCACCTGCGGCACGGCCAGCATCAGCGGCTTGCGCGCCCGCGAGTCCCATCGCTTGAGGAACGCTGCGTAGGTGCCCGCGATATTCGCCACTCTCGACACCGCCTCGATCAAAGCCGCCGTCAGCAGGAAGCGCTCCGATTCTGTCAGCCAGCCGCGCTCCCACCACCAGTTGATGGTGTTCCTTATCGCGTCGATGCGCAGGGCGTTGCCGGACGTGAAATAGCGCCTGCCTTCCGGCCCGTCCGGCGAGTAGTTCCAATAAAAGAACCCTTCCACGCCGCGCAGGTTGTTCAGGTGCGCGATTACGCGATGGAGAGGCACCGGGAGGTTCGCGCTGCCGTCGAGCACGCCCGCGTTCACCAGGTTGGCGAAGGTAGGGGCCTCGTTCAGGGCGATATAGGCGTGTTGCAGCGCGTAGGAGTAGGTCATCAGGTCGCCCGTGACCGTCTGCCATTCGAGCCGCTTGAGGTGGCGGGCGACGGAGGTGGTGCCGGTGAAAGGGTCGCACACGCAGAGCGGTTTGTCCCGCGTGCTTTTCACTCCGTGCATAGCAAGCACTTCGTCGATGAAGGGCAGCAAGCTGTCTTTGTTACCCAGGTAGCGCATCGAGCCGGCCTTTCTGCTGTTCGGTTACCCTGCACGCCGTTTCGCTATTATGCACCACACTCCTACCAGATGCAAGGCGAATCAGCACCGGAAAATGAGACGGAACCGCCAAGACGCCAAGGACGCTAAGATAAGCGCCAAGGTAATAAACGTTTTCACCGCAGAGACGCAGAGGACGCGGAGATTACGCGGAGAAGAATGGAGGGTGTTCTTTGCAGGGGCAGCATCATACTGTACGATGCTGTCCTTACCCCTTCACCAGACAACCACTATCTCTGCGTAACCTCTGCGCTCTCTGCGTCTCTGCGGTGAATAAAAGCTATCTCAAGAACAACACTGTCGAACATCCCCCACCAAGCTCCACCCTGTCATTTCGAACGTAGTGAGAAATCTCGTCCTTCACCGCGATGGCTCCTCTTTCTTACGGTACCCTGTGGCTGAAGGAAAGGTGGTATTTGGGTGGTGAGGGACGAGATTTCTCACTACGTTCGAAATGACAATGTGGGGCCATGTGCTCGTATTCCACTCTCTCACGTTACTGTCATTTTTGAGATGAGTTCTAATCAATCCTTCTCTTGGCGGGTTTTTGGCATCCTTGGCGTCTTGGCGGTTTCGTCTTTTAGCCCCTTGGCACCTAGCTTGCTGCTGTATGTTCCTCGCACCGATATTTGAGGAGGAATTATCTTGGCTAACGACAACCCGACGTTCGGCTGGATTATGCAGCCGGCTTTGTTCTATACGCCCGACGGCGTGGACTCTCGCGACATCAGCCTGGCCCGCAACATGATAGCGGCCAACGAGCGACACATCGAGATGGCGCGGGAAGGTGGCTTCGACACCATCTGGGTGGAGGACCACATGGGCTGGGCGGAGAAGGCCCACCTCGAGTGCTTCACCAACATGGCGTGGCTGGCGGGGCGGCACCCCGGCCTCACGTATGGCACGATGGTGTGCGGCCAGGCGTTCCGCAACCCCGCGCTGCTCTCCAAGATGGCGACCAACATGTTCCTGCTCACCGAAGGCAAGTTCATACTGGGTATAGGCGCGGGCAACAATCCGGGCGAGCACCACGAATTCGGTTACCGCTTCGCACCTCCCGGCGAGCGCGTCGAACAGACGGAAGAGGCTGTCAAGATTATCAAGGCGCTCTGGAACGACAGCCCCGCTACGTTCCACGGCAAGCACTACCGCATCGACAACGCCTATAGCTCCCCCCGCCCCGACGAGTGGATACCGCTCTGCATAGGCGGCATGGGCGAGAAGAAGCTGCTCAGGCTCGTAGCCGAGTATGGCGACTGGTGGTGCGCCGACCTCGCTCCCGTGGACGTGTTCGCCCACAAAGCTTCGGTGCTGGCTCGACACTGTGCCGACGTAGGTCGCGACCCCGCCGACATCGTGCACGGTCAGGTCACCTGGGTCAGCGTGGAGGAAGACTCGTCCGCAGCCACCCGCTGGGGCCACCTGCACATAGTGGCGGGCAACCCGGACGAAGTGACCCGCGAGCTAGAGTCGTTCCGCGACGCCGGTGCCGGCCACTTCATGGTGCGCTTCATGGATTATCCCCGCACCGACAACCTGGAACGCTTTATCAACAAAGTGCTGCCCCGCCTCCGCTAGCGTCCTTGGCCGCTCTAGAGCGAACGCCCCGCGCGTCGGATTGGAAGAACCAAGCTCCCCTTTGTCATTCTGAACGCAGTGAAGAATCTCGTCCTCTATGCAGGTGTGGCCCTTTCTTACGGAGCGTGTTGGTACCTGGGCGTGTACTGTAGAAAGGTGGTACTTAGGTGCTGGAGGACGAGATTCTTCACTGCGTTCAGAATGACAAAGAAGGGGCTTGGTCACCGTAGTTCAACAACATCCCTACCCACCTGATTCTTCACTGCGTTCAGAATGACAAGAGGGCGGCTTGGTCCAAATATCTTACTTGAACAGGGTCTAACCGGGCACGGTACAGCAGGGTGACACACCAGCCGGACCCCCTTCGGCAGGCTGTGTTATACTACCTCGGCTATACTATCCCGTTCCCAATTCCTGACCTCAATCTATAAGGCCCCATGCCCCTTGACCCCTCTACCACCTTGAGAGTCGCGCGCCTGGCTGTGCAACTCCCTGGCAGGTATTTGCTATCAAGGGTGCTGAATGGTGCCATCCATTTCACCAAGCTACTACCTTACTCATGACTTCCACCAAGCACACGATCACTCAACACAGTCTCTCGCGCCTACTTTCGCATCTCTGTTTGCTCCTGCTGCTGACTTCGCTGTTGTCAGGCTGCTTGTTTGAGGCTAATTCTCCTTCGCCCACTCCCGGCATGGCAGGCGTCTCCGTTACAGCGACTCTAGAACCGGCGCGGGCTGGGACTCCTCCCGGTGCGCCAACGCCGCCTTCCCCCGCCACACCCTCCGTGCCTGCGCCCGCTGCTACGGCTACTCTCATCCCTGCTCCAAGCCCCACAGTAGACGCCGGTAAGCCCCTGCTAGGTAGACGCATCGCCCTGGACCCCGGACACGGACCGCGTGAGGATATGGGCGCGGTGCTTGTCAATGAGGATACAGGCAAGCTAATCCTGGCCGAGCACGAACTCAACCTTGATATCTCCCTGCGGCTGCGCGACATCCTGGTGGCTCGCGGTGCCGAGGTCGGACTCACGCGGGAAACGCGCGATGAGTTCACCGTGCCGTGGCCCGATGACGTGAACGGCGACGGCGTAGAGCAGGGACAGAGCGACGATTTGCAGCACCGCATCGACATTATGAACGAGTTCGGGGCTGAGGTCTTTCTTAGCATCCACGCCAATAGCGCCTCCAATCCAGCCAAGCGCAAGGGATTGCAGGCCCTCTATTGCGCCACTGAGGACTGCCTTTTCCCACAGGAGAACAAACGCCTGGGCCGCCTGGTGCTGGATCACCTGTGGGCGAGGCTTGAGGAAGCCGGTTACACCATAGAGAAGTCCGAGCTGCGCAGCGACTTCTGGTCCGACTCTCCCGGCGAGCCACCTGGACACCTCTTCTTGCTAGGCCCGGCAGAGATGCCCCGCCACCCTCGCGCTATCAAGATGCCCGGCGTGTTGATCGAAGCCTTCTACGTGACCTCGCCCCAGGAGGCCGAGTACCTCAATCGCGACGAGGTCCGCCAGACGATAGCCGAAGCCTACGCGGACGCCCTGCAAGAGTACCTTACAACCAGCGGCGAGTAGCGCCAATGGCAATCGGGCCTATGTCTAAGTAGGATACCAGCACACTGTTGGTCCTTGTCATTCTGAACGTAGCGAAGAATCTCGTCCCTCTCCACCCAAATATCACCTTTCCTTCAGCCACAGGATACCGGAAGAAAGAGGGAACATTGTACTGAAGGACGAGATTCTTCACTGCGTTCAGAATGACAGGGCGGGGTTTGGTCCACACAGTTCAACAGCATCCCTACTCACCTGATTCTTCGCTACGCTCAGAATGACAAGGGCCAACTTTAGCCCCTAAATGTGCGGTTGCTACAGCCGTGAGTAGCCTCTGACCCACCTTGCCACCCTCACCCCCATGTGATAGACTCCCTGCTTGTAGAAGGGGGTACGTCGCTTGCCGCCAGAGGTGTTCACAACTTTACAACAATGGTTGTTCGCCTTGCTGCTCTATCCGGGGCTGATGTTCGGGCTGCTCTTCGCCCTCGCCGGTGAGTGGTTGGTCTCTGTCATACGTCCCTTCCTCCGCAGGCAGCGCATTCGTCTATCCACCCCGCGCTATAGCTTCCTCCAGCCCGCCTACGACATCCTCAAACTGACCGGGCGCGATGGTGAGACAACCCCGGCATCCGGCTCCACAAGCGTCCTGGGCCTGCTCGCTATGTTAGGGCCGCTCCTGGCGTTGGTGTTGATGCCTCTGCCCGGCAGTCCCCTCACCGGCGGCTCGCAGGCTCTAACCACCGACATCGTCACGGTGCTTGCTCTTCTGTGCGTGCAGCCTCTCGCCTCCGCCGCTGCCAGGCTGCGTCAGGGTGGGCTTGCCGCACTCAAGGGCGCGCAGGAGCTAGGCAGGTTGCTAACCGGCCTGCTGCCCGCTCTCCTGGTAGTCGCCGCGCTGGTAGAGGTGTTGGGCAATCGCTCGTTGCGGCTGTCGGAATTAGGCGCGGCCCCTGAGACCGCCGCGCAGACTCTTGTCCGGCTGCTGGCGGGGGGCGTGCTCCTTATTTCCCTCCCCTGGTGGCGCGGCCGCGAAAGCGGTCTGCAAGAGGAGAGCGCGGGCTTCTACGCGGGCGGCCTGCTCCAACAGGTTGCCATGTCGGTGCTGTGGGCGCTGCTGGTGCTGCCAGTGCCTGGCGCGTTCCCCTGGGCCGTGCTCGTGCTGCTCGGAGGTGCCATGTTCTCTTATGTCGCCATGCGCCTTGTACCCGAACGCCTGTGGCTAGGCAGGAGCGAGCGCGGGGCTGCCGGCATGGCCTGGTCGGCCGCGGTGCCCCTCTCGGTACTGGCGCTGGCTATCGGCCTGTGGTGGGGAGCGTAAGGCGTGAAGGTAGCGATAAGCGGAACACGAGGCACGCTAGGGCAGGCGCTGGTCCGCTACGCCGGGGCCGCCGGGCACGAGGTCCTGCATCTCAACCGCCCGGAGCGTGACATTACCGACCCTGCATCCATCATCCCGGCGGTGCGCGAGTTCCAGCCCGACCTGGTGATACACCCAGCCGCCTACACCAACGTCGATGGAGCCGAGAGCGAACCGGACGTGGCGTTCAAGATAAACGGCCTGGGCACCCGCAACCTGGCACTCGCTTGCAATGAGGTGGACGCACCTCTCATCTACGTCAGCACCAACATGGTCTTCTTCGACCAGTCCCGCAGCACTCCCTTCACGGAGCTTGAGTTGCCCTGCCCGGTAGGCGCATACGCCACCAGCAAACGCGCCGGGGAAATTTACGTCGAGCGCCTGATGACCCGCTTCTATATCGCCCGCGTGTCGTGGCTGTACGGCAAGGAAGGCGATAGCTTCATACACAAGATCGTGCGCGCCGCAGACAAGAACGGCGCGCTCAGCGTGGTAGCCGACGAAGTATCCACTCCCACTTACGCCGAAGACCTCGCCCCGGCCCTCTTCCAACTCTCCGCGACCGACCTCTATGGCTGGTACCACCTCGTCAATGAGGGCGAGTGCTCCCGCTTCGATTACGCCGGCGAGATCATGCGCCTCACGGGCCGCGAGCACGTCCCCATGACCCCCAGCGCCCTGGCCGACTACAAGCGTCCCGCCCCCACCGCTCATTACTCCACTCTTAGGAACGTAGTCGGGGCAGACGCGGGCATTGTGTTGCGCCCCTGGCAGGAAGCCCTGGCCGACTACCTGTCAACGGCCCCGCACGTCGGGACTCCTTTGTGAGCGCGTCCCGGCAGGTACACAACGCCGGCGCTATAGGTCTGGAGGGACACGCCCGCCCCCACCGCGTATCGGTAATCATACCAACGCATAACGGCGCTGCCATGCTGGCCGAGTGCCTGGAAGCCCTCGGCAGGCAGACTTACCGCGACTTCGAGACGATTGTGGTGGATGATGCATCCACAGACGGCACCGAGAAGTTACTGTCGCGCACGCCCGACGTAGTCACCCTGCGCATACCCGGCAAGAAGGGTCATGGTTTCGTGGCAGCCTGCAACCTGGGGCTGGCTAAAGCGCGCGGCGAGATACTGGTGCTGTTGAACAACGACGCGGTGCCCGATCATGCCTGGCTGGAGGAGCTAATCGGCGGCCTGGACCGCAACCCCTGGGCCTCCCTTGCCGCTAGCAAGCTGGTGCTCTACGACCACCCCGGCACCCTCCACTCGGCAGGCGACTATTACGGCTTCGATGGCGTGCCCAACAGCCGGGGCGTGTGGCAGCCCGACACCGGCCAGTACGACACTGAAGAGGAAGTGTTCGGCCCCACCGCCGCAGCCGCCGCCTACAGGCGCTCTATGCTGGCCGACCTCGCCCGCGCCGGGGGCACCCACCCGCAGGGCAGAGTGCTCGACCCCCAGCTATGGATGTACGCGGAGGACGTAGACCTCAACCTGCGCGCCCGCCTGCGCGGCTACCGCACCGTCTACGTGCCCAGCGCCCGCGCCCGTCACCGCCTCAGCGCCACCGGCGGCGGCACCCTCGCTTCATACTACGTGGGCCGCAACCTCGTTTACCTGATCGCCAAGGACCTCCCCCTGCCATTCCTGCTGCGACACATGCCCGGCATATTAAAGGCCCAGTGCCGCTTCGCGACCGAGGCGCTACGCAACATCCGTGGTGCCGCCGCCCGCGCCCGCTTGCGTGGCATCCTGGCCGGCCTGTTCACCTGGCCCCGCGTCCTCCCCACCCGCAAGCTTGTGAGGTCCACCGCGAAAATCACCGCCCGCGACTTTGAGGCTATCATCCGCCGGTTCGCTCCCCAGGACAAGTGAGCGCCCCGTAAACGTACCCGTCGAACGACCAGCGACCACACTCCCCCTGTCATCCTGAGCGCAGCGAAGGATCTCAAGAAGGTGAGTAGGGAGGCTGTTGAACAA
>JALZHI010000050.1 GCA_030913985.1 Chloroflexota bacterium
AGATAGAGGCGATGGGCCGCCGGAGCATAATAGCGGTTTGTGATGTGACCGACCCCCGGCAGGTGGAGGCCATGTCGGAGAGAGTGTTGGAAGGCTTCAGCGGCCTGGATATACTGGTGAACAACGCGGGCCACGCCCAGAGCCACAAGTTCGCAGGCCACCCCGACGAGCTATGGCACGATATGTTGCTGACCAACCTGACCAGTGTATACTATGTGACCAAGGCCTTCGCGCCGGCCATGATAGAGGCGAGATGGGGCCGCATCATCAACATCGCGTCTACTGCCGCGCGCGTCGGGGCCAAATACGTGGCAGCCTACACCGCCGCCAAGCACGGTGTGCTCGGCCTGACCCGCGCCCTGGCCGTGGAGCTAATGCCGTACAACATTACCGCGAACGCCATCTGCCCCGGCTACGTTGACACCCCTATGACGGGAGAGAGCATCGCCAATATCATGGCTCGCACCGGCCTGGACGAAAAGCAGGCCCGCGAGTCGCTTGAGAAGACCAACCCCCAGCGCCGCCTTATCGAGCCTGAAGAGATCGCCGCTATGACCGTCTACCTGGCCGGCGAAATGAGCAAGGGCATCACCGGGCAGGCGATCAATATCGACGGTGGCGGAGTCATGTCGTGAGGTATATCTATGAATATTTCCACACAACTGCGGAGAAACCTCTTCCGGTTCCTTCTCACAAGCATGGCCGCACTGGGATTGAGTGCCTTTGTCTTACCAGGCATGGTGAGCGCTGGCAATGAGTATTGGATAGTATTGGGGCTTGGTATCTTAGCCTTTTCTTTGGTTGCTTCGTTCGCGTGGGTGCTAGCTCAATACGAGCGAGGTAAATTGCCGGAAGAGAGAATAGAGCATCTCAACCGGTACCTTGACGATGGTTGGCCGCTGTTTGTGATTATGATACCTGTGCTCCTGGGCGGCATAATACGAAGCTACTTTCCCTCTCTAACTGGGTTACTTACTATACCTCTAGGTATCCTCCTGCTCGGCACTATGATATGGGCCTGGCAGCATCGCAGAGAATCGAAACTCCGCCGTAAAAGTTGAGCCAGTCACAAGGAGCGGGCATTGGACTTCAATCCAAAATCCAAAATCCAAAATCCAAAATCCGCCGACTTTCTGTACGAAGTAGGCGACGACGGCGTGGCGGTGCTCACCTTTAACCGGCCTGAGGTGCTAAACGCTCTCACCTTCGATGTGTACGCGCAGTTCCGCGACTTGCTGGAAGACCTGCGCTACGACGACTTGGTGAAGGTGCTGGTGGTCACGGGGGCGGGGGACGCATTCTGCTCCGGGGGTGACGTGCACAAGATTATCGGCGCGCTGCTCGAAGGCGACGTAAAGGACCACCTGGCTTTCACCCGCATGACCGGGGCGGTGGTGCAGAACATGCGCCTGCTCGACAAGCCGGTCATAGCCGCGCTCAACGGTATGACCGCCGGGGCCGGGGCCGTGATCGCCCTTGCCTCCGACCTGCGCATCGCCTCAGAGCGCACCCGCTTCGCCTTCCTCTTTTCGCGGGTGGGGCTGGCGGGGGTGGACATGGGTTCCGGCTACTTGCTGCCTCGCGTGGTGGGCATGGGCCGCGCCACCGAACTGCTCATGCTGGGCGACACGATAGACGCAGCCACCGCCGACCGCTACGGCCTGGTCAACCGCCTGGTGCCCCACGAAGAACTGATACCCACCGCTCGGGAACTCGCCCGCCGCCTCGCCAGCGGCCCAACCCAGGCCATCGCCATGACCAAGCGGATGCTCAACAACGAGTGGAACATGGATCTGGTGTCCGCCCTCGAAGCCGAAGCCCAGGCCCAGGCCCTCATGCTCATGGGCGACGACCACCGCCGCTTCTACGAGGCCTTCCAGCGCAAAGAAAAGCCGCAGTTCGGCGGAAGATAAGTAATTACGAATTACGAATTACGAGTTACGATCAGGGGTGCAAGACCTATGATGAGCAGGTTTACGGAGCGGGCGCAGGAAGCGTTGCAGCGGGCGCAGCAGATTATGTTCGCCAGGCAGCACACGCAGCTTGACGTGGAGCACCTCTTCCTGGCTCTTTTGCAGCAACGCAACTCTCTTCCAGCCGTAATTATCGCCAGGCTGGGCGGGGACGTAGAGGCGATAGTCAAACGTTTGGAAGCTGCACTCGGTAATATGCAGAGCTTCACGGTGGGTAAGGGCGTGACCACCGGCTACATCACCCTCCGTGCTAATCGCGTGTTGCAAGGTGCCGTCGAGGAGGCAGACCGCCTCAACGACGAATTCATCTCCACTGAGCACCTTTTTCTCGCTCTCGTAGTGGAAAGCGGAGGTGCTACGGGCCGCATCCTCAGGGATACCGACATAGACCAGGAGAAGGTAGCTACCGCCCTGCGCGAACTGCGGGGCAACCCAGGAGCCTACCGGAGGGAAACGCCCACTCCGCAGGATCACCCTTCGCGAACAAGTACCCACACCATAGTCAACCCCGAAACGTTGGTACGGCCTACCGGCTTCAGCCACGGCATTTTTACTGAGGGCAGACAGATGCTCTTCCTGGCGGGCCAGACCGCCACCGACCAGGAAGGCAACATTGTAGCGCCCGGCGACGTGGTGGGGCAGTACAGGCAGGTGTTGACCAACCTCAAGGCGGTGGTCGAGGAAGCGGGCGGCGAGATGACCGGTATCGCCAAGATGACGATCTTCGTCAAGGACCGCGACGACTATAAGGCCCACCTCAAGGAGCTAGGCCAGGTCCACAAGGACTTCTTCGGTACGTATTACCCGGCGACCTCCCTGTTCGAGATTTCACGCTTCTTCGAGGACGAGGTGCTGGTGGAGATAGAGGGCATAGCGGTAGTGGGCAGCCGGTGGTAGGCGCTTGAATGGAGGAGGCACAGGAGCGCCGCAACATTATCAGGTGCATGGAGGTTGACCGCAGGCACCGGTCTAGAGGACCACGACCGAAGACGCTACGCTGGATAGGCATCCAACGCATTGTGGGACGCAAGATCATCAGGTGGAGCTATCGTGGCAGCTACGGCATGGGCGGGCCGGGCTTTTTCGGCCTGGAGTTAGCTGCGAAGGGACGCTACCCGAGGGAATGGCTGGTGCTGACGTTGTGGGGAGCAGGCGGGTGGTTGCTGCTTGACGGAGAGTGGATCGAGGCCCACCCGAACCAGTACCATATTCAGCGTCCTCTGTTCAGCAACTTTGGTGAGACGTTGAACTGGGATGATTTGACCGGCAAGCTGGCAGGGTCGCGGATTACCCAGGCCGCAATCACCCACCACTCGTCCAGGCTTGTCTTGCTACATGGAGTAGAGCAGCATATTTTGGAGTTGCCACAGGATACGACTCGCCTGCCGGTCTGGGGCGGCTCGCTTGAGCCAAAAAGATGGAACCTTGACGAGAGCCACCTGGATGCATGGGTGCTCTCGCGCAGAGGTGCGCTAGTTACGCTCTGAGGTATCTAAAGCACTTGGTCTATGGACTTTGAACTGACAGCCGAACAACAGCGCATACAGTCCCTCGCCCGCGACTTCGCGCAGCAGGAAGTTGCCCCTATCTCGCGCGTGTCCGACGAACGGGGCGAATTCCCCTTGCACCTCGTGCCGCGCATGGGCGAGCTTGGCTTCCTGGGGTCTATTGTCGGGCCGGAGTACGGTGGTATGGGCATGGACTACTTGAGCTACGCCCTCATCTGCGAGGAGCTTGGGCGGGCCGACTCCTCGGTGCGGGGCTTCCTCACGGTGCACGTGGGGCTGGTGGCGGGCTGCATACAGGACTGGGGCACCGGCGAGCAGAAGCGGCTTTACCTCCCCAGGCTGGCCTCGGGCGAGTGGATAGGCTGCTACGCCCTCACCGAGCCGAACGCAGGCTCAGACGTGGCCGGGATGGAGTCCACCGCCACCGAGGACGGCGACGGCTACCTCCTCAACGGCGAGAAGATATGGATCACCAACGGCACCAGCGCCAACCTCGCCATCGTGTTCGCCAGCATCGACCGGGAGGCCAAACACCGGGGCATCTGCGCCTTCCTTGTGGAGACGGACACGCCCGGCTTTCAGCGAGAGGCGATGCCCGGCGTGGAGCTAGGGCACCGGGCCTCGGAGCACGTTCGCATCACCATGCGCGACTGCCGGGTGCCACGTTCGGCCATGCTGGGGGAGCGGGGGCAGGGCTTCAAAGTGGCGATGTCGGCGCTGGACAGGGGCAGGCTGGGTGTGGCGGCGGGGGCGGTTGGCGTGGCCCAGGCGTGCCTCGACGCGTGTGTAGCCTACACGAAGGAGCGACGGCAGTTCGGCCAGCGCCTTGCCGACTTCGAGATGGTGCAGGCTTCCCTCGCTGACATGGCCGCCGACGTGGAAGCCGCGCGCCTGCTGGTCTACAAGGCCGCCTGGACGAAAGACCGGGGCCTGCCCGCCACCAAAGCCACTTCCATCGCCAAGCTCTTCGCCACCGAAGCCGCCGTGCGCGCGGCCTCCGAAGCGGTGCTGCTCCACGGCAACCGGGGCTACTCCAACGAGCACCCGGTCGAGCGATACTACCGGGACATCAAGGGCCTACAAATCTACGAGGGCACCAGCCACATCCAGCGGATCATCATCGCTCGGGAGTTGGTCGGGCGAGAACCGAAGCCTACTGGTCCCAACCAGGGCAGTATCGACAGAACGGCTGACGGCAAAGTCGTGAAACAGCAACAAGATCGTACGTAGACGCCGAACTGGCAGCCGGACTGTGCTACCCATTCAACACATCTCAACATCCATCGCCGGAGACCATAACATGACGACCTACCCACACCGTGTAACACCAGGGCGGATGGCCTGCATGGCGGGAATCCTGATAAGCATGCTGGCCTTGCTGTTCGCCTTCGCAACTCCAGCTAGAACTGGCTTTGCCGACGTTGCCCCGCCCCAGCAGCCACCTGGCAGCAACATCAGCCCCGCCGAGGGCACGACACAGGTCAGGATGCAGGCGGAGGAGGTAGTGCTACATGTATCGGCCAACAATGATGAAGCAATAGCTGAGGTGAGATGTGAATTCATCATGCTCAACACGAGCGATTCAGCCGAGCAGATGCAGGTGCGGTTCCCCCTTATGGACCCAGGGGGACAAGGCAGTGGTTTCGGAAGGTACCCGGAGGTCCAGGGTTTTGACGCCAGCGTAAACGGAAGTGCCGTCAGCACTGGTATTCTAACCACCACCAATCCAACTCGCTCGGAAGCACCACCAATTCGTTGGGCCACCTTCGATGTCACCTTCCCACCAGGTGAAGAGGTACGCATCCGCGTGCTCTATACAATCTCGGGTACGGGCTATCCACCTGCTCAACAGTTCACTTATATCCTGGAAACCGGGGCGGGGTGGAAGGACTCCATTGGTTCCGTAGACATCAGCGTGCGCCTGCCATACACAGCCACGAGCGAGAATGTGCTGCAATACTCCGAAAGCCAGACCACGCCGGGAGGCAGGTTCGACGGCAACTTCATTCGCTGGCATTGGGACAACCTCGAGCCGACCCGCGAAAGCAACCTCGCGGTGACTGTGCTCGCACCCGCAACATGGCAGGCCGTCCTCGATGCCCGTGCCGCGACAGAGGCAAGTCCCATGGACCCACAGGCCTGGGTTAGGCTGGCAGAGGCATACGACGCTGCCACAACGAACCGCTACCCCATCGTGGCCGGCGACCCATTCGCCGCACTCAGCCACCAGGCTTATGCGCGTGCTATCGGCCTGCAACCCAACGACGCCCAGGTACACGCCGACTTTGCTCTGCTCATGTGGGACCAACTGGCGGTACAAGCCTTTCCCGACGAAGGCGACCCGTGGATAGCGCGCATCCTCAACGAGCTAAGCGCGGCCCTTGCCCTCGACCCGCAGAACAAGACGGCCCAGGACCTGTACAGGGAGATGGACGCCGCGAGTGGCCAGCCTCTCCCGCTGGGCACGCCCACCTTCGTGCCGGACCTTCCGATACCTACACCCACCCTGGTGCCTGATCTGCCGACACCGGCTGCTACCGTCGTGCCGCCCACCGAGACCAGTGAGGCTATAGCTGTGCCCACCATCTCCCCTACCACACCACCAGCGGTGGACCAACCCGGTGTAACAGCCTCAACAGCCTCAACAGCCTCAACAGCCTCATCAACGGCACCGGCTACCCGGCCCGACGCTACTGTCACCGCTGGTATTACAGCCATTCCACCAGGGTCTAACGAGGGCGGCGATAACACGGTCATATGGATTGTGTTAGCGGCAATTGGTGGTGCGGTGCTCGGCGGGGCCGCGACAACACTGCTACGAAGGCGAGGGTGACAGCCATCAACAGCTATTTATGCGCGCGCCATATGGCTATAGGCTCCAAGCGCCTGGTTGGTAGCGCGACTAGACCCTAATGGTGATACTATAGAGCCAGCGCGGGTAAGTAAGGAGAGGGAGACAGCAACCGATGCAGTTAGTTGATGTCACGTATGAAGGCCCCCCGAACGACGACTCAGGGCTGCTTGACCCGCTGCCTCCCGACCTGCGGAATCTGCTTGAGCAAATCAACGGTTTCATACAGTTCGGCGGAGGGCTGCACGTGAGGGGCGCTTGTGTGGAGCCTGTATGGCATTCCATCGGGGAAGCCATGACAGGGGAGTTTGCCCTCCACGAACATTACCCCAACGTGCTCCCCACCGACGTACCCTTCGCCCAGGACGCGATAGGCGACCAGTACGTGCTGCGCGACGGCGTTGTGCACTGGCTCTACGCGGAGACGGGCGACCTCGAATCGCTCCGCACCGGCCTCATCGAGTTCCTTGAAGCGGCCCAGGCGAACCCCGACCAGTACCTGGGGCTGCAACTGCTCCGGCAGTTCCTGTCGAGTGGCGGCACGCTCCAGCCTGGGGAGCTACTGCACGTCTACCCGCCCCTCTGCACGGTAGAGGCCAGGTCGGGCGTATCGGTCACGGCTGTCCCGGCGGCGGTAAGGCTCGCGTTCCTGCGGCAGTTCGCCGAGCAGGTCAGGGGCGCGTCGGAGGGCGGGCAGATAGAGATGAAGGTGGAGGAGTAAGCCATATAGCTTAGCGCACCGACAAACGTCATGTGAGCAGCAACCTTGAGGAGCCAGACCATGCGACATCCGCGCAGGCTCTCGTGGTGTGGGGCACTTTTTCTACTCGCGTTACCGGGAACCCCTTTCAGCCCGAGCACAACCGTGGCCGTGGGACAGCCTCCACCATCCATAATTGAAGTCAGCCCATCGTCAGGA
The DNA here is from genome assembly GCA_030913985.1 of Chloroflexota bacterium. Lineage (GTDB taxonomy): Bacteria > Chloroflexota > Chloroflexia > QHBQ01 > JADMIH01 > JADMIH01. Next base: position 7,252 of record JALZHI010000050.1, read on the forward strand.
GGGCCGGGTACTGTTGTCCAGGTTCGAGGTGTAACCGGTGGTGTGAGGGTGGCACTGTTTCTTGCCGTGTCGCTCGCGCCACAGGCCATGAACGGCTCATGCCCCTTCGACCTGAATGGCCCAATTGTATCAATAGGAGGAACTGAAGGGGACGGTGCAGCCGGAACCTTCACTGCAACAGCCACAATACCGGCTACCTGGCGGTCGGGGCGGCCTATCACAGAAACGGACCTGTGCATCGTGGCCGGCGAAGAGGGGCACTTTACAGATTCTAGGCCGTTTACTTTCAAGCCGTCTGCGCTGCCAACAGCAGGCAACGAGAGTGGTACCGTCTGGTGGACGGTCGTGTTACTGGCTGTTAGTTGCATCGCTGTAGGCCGTTTGGCATTAAAGAAAGCGACAGATAGTCCACGGAAGTAGCAGGCAATATTGACAAGGAGGTCACCATGCCATACTCAGAGTACTGGAACCCCAAGACCGAGACCCTGCCCCGCGACAGGCTGGAGGCGCTGCAACTCGCCAAGCTGCGCCGCCTGGCCGAGTACGCTTACGCCAACGTCCCCTTCCACAGGCGGCGCTTCGACGAGGCGGGCTTCCACCCAGCCCAGCTAGAGACCCTGGACGACCTGCGCCGCATCCCCTTTATGACCCGCGAGGAGTGGATGCAGTCGCTGGTGGACAAGCCGATGTTCGGTGACATCATCTCCACCGACCCGCGCAACGCCATCCGCTATCATCTCACCTCCGGCACCACCGGGCGCACCCCCATTCGCGTGCTCGACAGCACCAAGGACTGGGACTGGATCAGCGAGATGTGGTGCTACGGCCTGTGGGGCTTTGGCATACGCCCCGAGGACACCGTCTATTTCGCGTTTGGCTACGGCTCGTTTATCGGCTTCTGGGGCGCGCACTACGCCTGCGAGAAGATGGGCGCGTTGGTCATCCCCGGCGGCGCGCAGCCCACCGAGTCGCGCATAAAGCAGATAGTGGAGTTAGGCGTCACCACGGTGGCTTCCACGCCCACCTACGCCCTCAACATGTGGCAGAAGGCGCACGAGATGGGCATCGACCTCGCCAGGGACACCAAGGTGGACAAGCTGATACTGTCGGGCGAGCCTGCCGGGTCCATCCCGGCCGCCAAGAGGCAGCTTGAGGAGGCGTGGGGAGCGAAGGCGGGCGACACCGCGGGCATGACCGAGCTTGGCACCATCATGATCTTCGAGTGCTCCCACCAGCCGGGCGGCACCCATATCATCGAGGACCACTACATCGAGGAGGTCATCAACCCCGACACGGGCGACCCTGTGGGCTACGGCGAGCTAGGCGAGCGGGTGGTGACCTCGTTCGGGCGCGGCTTCATCCCGGTGCTGCGCTACCGCACCAAGGACATGGTGATGAAGGTGCCTGCCTCCACCTGCGACTGCGGCCGCACCTGGGACATCTACGACGGTGGCATCAGGGGCCGCTGGGACGACATGAAGCTCATACGCGGCACGAACGTCTACCCCCGCGCGGTGGAGTCGATAGTGCGCGAGTACTCGGCCATAGACGAGTTCCAGATCTACATCTGGCGCACCGACAGGCGCACCGACGAAATCACCGTAAAGGTGGAGATCAAGCCCGACTTCGAGGATGAGTGGCTCGACCTGCACCTCAAGCTGTCCAAGGACCTTGCCGAGGCGCACGAGGGGCTGCGCTTCAACGTGGACCGGGTGGAATATGGCTCGCTGCCCAGGTTCGAGCTAAAGGCGAAGAGGCTAGTTGACGCGCGACCGGCGGCGGAATACGCGCAGGGTCCTAAAGCCTAACTAAAACAGCATACAGGAGGCAATGATGCCCGAAACCAACACCGACCTCATTGGCAACCCCATGACCGAGCAGGAGCAAGAACTCCTCCGCGTCTACGAGTCCCTCAAGCGACTCGCGGCGCGGGATGATCTACCACCATGCGCGGCACGCAACGTCCGGCGGGCGCTCTCGTCCATGTGGCAGGCCACCAACGACCTCAACTTGCAGTTCGAGCAACTGTACGAGTATGGCGTCTAGGCCCGGTATAGAGCAGGGGCGGAGATAGTGGAACTGCTGCACCTCCTGCTGGTGGGAGCCTTCGCGTACCTGCTTGGCTCCATTCCCACCGGCTTGCTCGTGGCCCGCATGCGGGGAGTGGACCTGCTGGCGAAGGGCAGCGGCAAGACCGGGGCGACCAACACCATGAACGCCGTCGGCATCGGGGCCGCTGCCGTGGTGTTCGCCGTGGACCTGGTGAAGGGCGCGCTGGCCGCGCTGCTGGCCTACATTCCCCGGTGGGAGCACGACTTGTGGCTTGCCGCCGCGATAGCATGCGTTGGGGCCGCCGCCATCCTGGGGCACAACTACTCGGTACTGGTGCGACTCATGTCGGGCAGGTGGGGCGGCGGGCGCGGTATCGTCCCCGCACTGGGCGCGATGCTCATACTGCACCCCCTGGTGGTGCTCGCGGCCATCGTGTTCGGGCTGCTTGGTATCTTGCGCACTCGCTTGATGGTAATTGGGGCCGTAGCGGGCACTATCGGAGCGGTGGTCGTTGCCGTTATATTAGTAGCGGTGAACGAGCTATCCGCCATGGCCTTGCCCGCCGTTATCGTGTGGGCCGTGCTGGTGACGCTCGGCTTCCGCGACAACCTGCAACGCCTCTCGCAAGGTGCAGAACCGAAGTTAGGACTACCCAGCTAGCTATACTGGAGAGTATGAAGCACGTCGATAACCCACCCCAGCTCCCCGAAGACAAGCAGCCTTCCACGTTCTCGCGCCGCCGCTTCCTCACGCTCGCCGGAAGTGGGCTGGCGCTTGCCATGCATTCGCTGGCCGGGCGGACATGGGCGTCCACCGAGGACCGGGCGGCACCCGGCAAACAGGAGACGCTCGACTACAAAATCGCCCAGATGCTGATGATTGGCTTCTCCGGCAGCACCTTGCAAGCGAGCAACCCGGTGGTGCGGGACGTGCGCGACCGGGGCGTGGGTGGCGTCTTCCTGATGGACTACAACGGCTCGGCGTTGGGCAACATCACCTCACCCGCCCAGCTAAAGACGCTCACGGCGGGCCTACAGAACCTGGCGAGTGGCTGGCCTTTGCCCCTGCTCATTGCCGTGGACCAAGAGGGCGGGCAGGTGGCGCGGCTCAAGACTCGCTACGGCTTCCCCGCCACGGTGAGCCAGCAGTACCTCGGCTCGCGCAACGACATGGCGGTGACCCGCAGCCAGGCCCAAGGTATAGCTCGCACCCTTGCCTCCCACGGCCTCAACGTGAACTTCGCGCCGGTGGTGGACGTGAACACCAACCCGCGCAACCCCATTATCGGGAGCAAGGGCCGCAGCTTTTCAGCCAACCCCGCCGCCGTGTCCGAGCACGCCCTGGAGGTGATAAAGGCCCACCGCGAGCAGGGGGTGTTGTGCACGCTCAAGCACTTTCCGGGGCACGGTAGCTCCACCGCCGACTCGCACCTGGGCTTCGTGGACGTGAGCGATACCTGGTCGGAGAAGGAGCTACAGCCCTACCGGCACATCATAGGCGCGGGCGAGTGCGACCTTGTGATGACGGCCCACATCTTCAACTCGCGGCTCGACCCCAACCACCCCGCCACCCTCTCCTACCGCACGATCACCAACCTGCTGCGCGAGCAGCTAGGCTTCTGGGGCGTGGTGCTCTCGGACGACATGCAGATGAAGGCGATCACCAGCCACTACAGCCTGCAACAGGCCCTCGGTCTCAGCATCAGCGCCGGGGTGGACATGATCACCATGACCCCCAGCCGCGCCTACCAGGCCGACCTCGCCTCCCGCGCCATAGACATCATCAAGGGCTTTGTGATAAGCGGCGCTATCTCGCAGACGCGGATTGAGGAGTCGTATATAAGGATAAAGAGGTTGAAGGAGAAACTAAGGCAGTAGTCCGGAAAGTGAGGGCGCGATGGACTTTTGGGACTTTCTGCAACAGTGGGGTCTATACTCTTTGGTCCCGTTATACTCCTGGTTGAGTATTGCACTTGCCGTAGCCTATGTGCGCACGAGGCAAAAGTACTGGCTCGGTTGGCTTCAGTACCTGGGACTCGGCCTGTTCATGAACCTGATTATCGTGCCAAGGAACCCGGAGCGAGGCTTGCTATTCAATGTCGTCTTCATGGCGGTCCTCCTAATTCCGCTCCTGGGTGTCATTTCGTACAGGTTTTCACCCACCACGCCTACCAAACGCAACAACAATCCCAGGCCTTCGCATCCACACCTTCTAGATGTGCTCCTTTTCCGCAATCCTGAGCAATCAAGCAAGGTTGAGAATAACGCGGAGAGCGCAGGCGATAACCAAACCCCCACCAGATCGGAAAGCAAGAGATGGTATGCGGCGTTCGGCCTGGTAGCAACTGCAACGGTCCTGTGCAGCGCACCGCTCTTTGCCAGCATTGGCCTCCAGGTGTGTGAGTGGCTGGATACCAACCTCAATCGGAGTGGCTGTATTCGCCAGTTCACATATGACGGCGCGATAAAGTCCATAAACTTCTCACCGGACGGGCAAATGGTGGTATTCGGCGGCTCCAGGCACACGGCAGAAATTTGGAATATGCGCAATGGCAGCCGCGTGCGGACCCTATCCGGCCATTCGAATTGGGTCGCTCAGATAGCTTTTTCTCCTGATGGCAGTACGGTAGCCACAGCTTCCTGGGATGGTACCGTGCGGCTGTGGCAAGTGGACAATGGGTCGTTGCTACGGGTTCTAGGGACCGAGGGTGCGGCAAGACAAATCGCGAGTATGGCGTATTCGCCTGACGGGAAGTCGCTGGCAGTAACGTCGGGCTATGCGGAAGACAGAGCCATATCGTTGTGGCGAGTTGAAGAGGGCACCTTGATACGTGAAGTGGATACTGCATCCAATGCACTGGCTTTTACACCGGATGGCACCCAGTTGGTGACAGCCGATCAGAACGGAGACCTCACTTTTATTAGTGTCACCAGTGGGGCTGTAGTCCGCACCATAGACACACCCGGTGCGGGGGTGTGGGGGGTTTGGGTCTCCCCTGATGGCAGCAAATTCGCCGTCTATACTAGGGCCGCCCTGTACATCTTACAGGCAGATACCGGCGCGGTCGTCAAGAAAATCGAGATTGCAGAACCTTATGGCCTCCCTGCCAGCCTCTCGCCCAACTGGGAGTACTTTACTGCTTCCGGTTCCACCTTGGAGGGGCAGCAGTTAGCAGTCTGGGACATACAAGACGGCAGGCTTATCAAGAGTTGGTTAGCCAGTAAGCACACTCCCTATGACTTAACCTTTGCACCGGATAGTAAGTCGATAGCTGTAGCCACGAGTTGGGAGATAGCCCGCGTATGGCGGGTGCCTTAAGCTTGTCAGCATCTTCCCAGGAACCCCAGCACCACCCTATCATGCTCCCCCTGGTTGTGCACGTGCAGCACATGAGATGCCCCAGGGATAACCGCCTGCTCGACGCAAGGCAAGCACCGCGCTAGCTCGTCGTTGATGAGCGTGTACATATGCGGGCTGTGCTCGCCACGCATGAGCAGCACCGGGGCTTCGACGCGAGCAAGGTCGTCGCAGGTGAGCGGGGGCATGTGCACGTCGAAAGGCGTGTGGGTAGCAACCGCCAGTTCGGGCGCGTCCTTCAGCATCGCCTCACGCGCACGCGGAGATAGCTTGTCCCACTCCCCAGGTCCGACCGCGCCCTCGATGAAGAGGCGCACCCCGCCCTCAAGGTCGCCCCGCGCGAAAGCTTCACCCGCCGGACCCCAGGCGCTGCGCATGAAGCTGTCGAACATCTCTTCCCCGCCCGGCAGCGTCCGCAACAGTGGGTGCAGCGGCGGCTCGGCCAGCGCCAGCGCGCCCACCACGTGGGGATACTTCAGCGCAAGGTGCAGGGAGATGTACGAGCCGTAAGAATTGGCTACTATGTGCGCCCGCCCCAGGCCCAGCCCCTCTATCAGCGCGGCCAGGTCCTCGACGTGCAGGTGCAACAACGCCAGCGTGTAATCAGGCGGCCAAGCGTTGGGATAGTGGGCGCGGCGGCTGTAGGAGACGGCCCGGTAGCCTGCCGAGAAGCTTGCCACTTGCGGCAGCCACGTGCGAAAATCGCCCAGCCCGCCATGGACGAACACCACCGGCTGCCCTTCGCCCCGCTCGACGTAGTGTAGCTCCATTCCGTTTACCTCGATGGTCCTGACCTGCGTGCGCTCTCGCAACTTCGCTCTCCCTGTGCCCGGTTGTTCTCACCCATTGTATAGCACTGCTTGCGGCACGTAAAAGAAGCCTGGATTGCCTCAATAGGGGCCGGAGTATAGGGTACCTCAACTGGCACGTACTGCTTTGCTATAGTCCCGAATACTACCACGGACCGATTGACCTTATACTCTCCGTCCTGTACAATCTGCTCCTACAAAGCGTAGATGGAGACGAGTAGCAGGTCACGCCGGAGCACAGAGAGCAGCCGTTGCTGGGATGGTTGCCTCCGGGCACTGTGAAGACACTCCGGAGCGCGGGGAAGAACGGGCGCGCATGCCCATAAAGCCTCGACGGCTCGCCCCCGTTACCGGGCAATAAGACCGCTACACCCCTCAACAGCAGCAACGAGGAACGTGGCGGTGAAATGCGGTGGCACCACGAAAGCCCCATCGTCCGCATGGCGATGGGGCTTTTGCATTCTATTGCAGATCTGGAGGTGTCACCATGGAACGAATTTGGACAACAGAATTACCCAACCGTGTGGGCGAGCGGGTACAACTGGCCGGCTGGCTGCACCGCCTCAGGCGACACAGCAGGGTCAGCTTCCTCATCCTGCGCGACGCGAGAGGGCTGGCGCAGGTGGTAATAGAGGAACCGGCATTGGTGGAGCGATTGGCCGAGCTATACAACGAGTCGGTCGTATCGGTAGAGGGCGTAGTGGCAGCCGAACCTCAAGCACCCAATGGCATCGAAATCAGGGAGCCGAAGGTCAGTGTAGTGTCGGCGGCCTCCGCCCCACCACCGATAGACCTCTTCCGCCCCACCCTACAGGCACAACTGCCGACGATACTCGACTACGCGCCCCTGGCCTTGCGGCACCCGCGACACCGCGCCATCTTCCAGGTGGCCTCGGCTTCCATGCTGGGGTTCCGCGAGACGTTGCGCTCGAGGGGCTTCGTGGAGATACAGACTCCCAAGCTCGTCGGTTCGGCCACCGAGAGCGGAGCCAATGTGTTCAGCATGGAGTACTTCGGCAAGACCGCTTACCTGGCGCAAAGTCCGCAGTTCTACAAGCAGATGCTGGTGGGGGTGTTCGAGCGGGTGTTCGAGGTAGGCCCGGTGTTCCGCGCCGAGCCGCACGACACGCCCAGGCACTTGAACCAGTACACATCGCTGGACCTTGAGTTCGGCTTCATCCAGGACCACACTACCGTCATGGCGCTGCTGACCGAGGTCTTGCGGGGTATGCAGGCGGCTATCGAACGAGAAACGCCAGGCGCGCTGTCGATACTGGGCATCAACCTACCGGAAGTGCCCGCTACGATCCCATCCGTCCACTTCGCTGAAGCGCAAAGGCTCATGCACGAGGCTACGGGCGAATACACGGCGCACGAACCCGACCTGTCACCCGCGCAAGAGCGGTGGCTGGGCGAGTGGGCGCGGCGCGAATGCAACTCCGACTTCCTGTACGTGGTGGGCTACCCCATGGTAAAGCGCCCGTTCTACACGCACCCAGAGCCGGAGCGCCCGCAATACTCCAACAGCTTCGACCTGCTGTTCCGGGGCATGGAAGTGGTGACGGGCGGACAGCGCCTGCACAGGTACGAGGACTACCTGCAGGCCATAAAGTCCTGGGGCATCACGGAAGAGTCGCTGGGCGGCTACCTCGACGCCTTCAAGTACGGCATGCCTCCCCACGGCGGCTGCGCCCTCGGCCTCGAACGCTGGGTGGCGCGGCTGGTAGGCGCTGACAACATCCGCGAAACAACCCTCTTCCCCCGCGACATGCAGCGACTGACGCCTTAACCAACGGGGTAATAGACGATGAAACCGCAAAGGCGCAAAGAGCGCAAAGGACACTGAGACAAAGTAGGTGTTCTAAACAGAAGGACCAGGGTACACATTCCCGTACCCTGGCCCTTTGTATTACCTAAACCTTTATCTACTTAGCTGTCCTTTGCGCCTTTGCGGTTTCATCGTCTATTACCCCTCGGACGACTCGTACTGTTGCTTGATGGAGGCCATAACGCCGGGGTCCGCCAAAGTGGTGGTGTCGCCCAGCACGCGGCCTTCGGCTATGTCGCGCAGGAGGCGGCGCATGATCTTGGCCGAACGGGTCTTGGGCAGCTCGGCGGTGAAGTAGATACGGTCGGGGCGGGCGATGGGGCCGATCTTCTCGGCCACGTGCCGCCGCAACTCCTCTGCCAGTTGGTCGGTGCCCTGGTGCCCTGACCTGGGGGTGACAAAGGCGACCACGCCCTGCCCCTTCAACTCGTGGGTCACGCCTACCACGGCGGCCTCGGCCACGGCGGGGTGGCTCACCAGAGCGCTCTCAAGCTCCATCGTGCCGAGACGGTGCCCCGCCACGTTGAGCACGTCGTCCACGCGGCCCATCAGCCAGAAGTAGCCGTCCTCGTCCTGGTGCGAGCCGTCGCCAGTGAAGTAGATGTCATACCGCCCGGCGAACTTGCCCCAGTACTGCTGCTTGTACCGTTCGTCGTCGCCCCAGATGGTGCGCAGCATAGAAGGCCACGGCTGCTTGATGACGAGCAGGCCGCCCGACACGCCCTTCTCAACAGGGTTGCCCTGGTCGTCCACGATCTGAGCCGCGATGCCGGGGAAGGGTCGGGTGGCCGAGCCGGGCTTGGTGGGCACGAGGCCGGGCAACGGGGTAATCATAATCGCGCCGGTCTCGGTCTGCCACCATGTATCCACGATGGGCCGCTGCTCCTTGCCGATGTGCTTGTGGTACCAGATCCATGCCTCCGGGTTGATAGGCTCGCCCACCGTGCCCAGCAGCCGCAACGACGACAGGTCGCACCGCTCCGGGTACTCGGTGCCCCAGCGCATGAAGGTACGGATGGCGGTGGGCGCGGTATACAGGATGGTTACCTTGTACTTCTCGATCAACTGCCACCAGCGGTCCTTGTCCGGGTGGTCGGGGGTGCCCTCGTACATCACGGCGGTCACACCGTTGGAGAGCGGGCCGTATACGAGGTAGGAGTGCCCGGTCACCCAACCTATGTCGGCGGTGCACCAGTAGACGTCGTTCTCCTTCAGGTCAAACACCCAGTTGGAGGTGAGGGTCGTGCCCACCATGTAACCGCCCGTGGTGTGGAGCACGCCCTTGGGCTTGCCCGTGGTGCCCGACGTGTAGAGGATGAACAACGGGTGCTCGGCCTCCACGTGCTCCGGCTCCACTATCGTGTCCTCGGGCACCTCCTGCCAGGCCTCGTGCCACCAGACGTCCCGCCCCTCCTGCATGTTAGCCTCGACACCCGCGCCTATGCGCCGGACAACCAGCACCTTCTCTACGGGCAGGTCGGGCGACTCGAGCGCGGTGTCGGTGTTGGCCTTGAGCGGCACGATGCCGCCGCGCCTGTACCCACCGTCGGCGGTGATTACCAGCTTGGCCTGGGCGTCTATAATGCGGTCGCGCAACGACTCCGGGGAGAAGCCGCCGAACACCACCGTATGGGGCGCACCCAGCCGGGCGCAGGCCAGCATAGACACCACCGCCTCCACGATCATCGGCATGTAGATGGCTACCCGGTCGCCCTTGCCAACACCCAGGTTGCGGAGCATGGCGGCGGCGCGGTTCACCTCACGGTACAGGTCGCTATACGTGAGGGAGCGGGTGTCGCCCGGTTCTCCTTCCCAGATGAGGGCGGTCTTGTCGGCGCGGGAACCCAGGTGCCGGTCCACGGCGTTGTAGCAGGCGTTAAGCTCTCCGTCCTGGAACCACCTGGCGAAGGGCGGGTCCCACTGTAGCACGTCAGTAGGCTGCTTGAACCAGTCGATCACGTCTGCCTGCTTGCTCCAGAAGGCAACAGGGTCGGTCTCGGCGCGGGCGTACACTTCAGGGTCGGAGATGTTGGCCTGGTCCACGAACTCGGGCGAGGGCGGGTAAACGCGCTCCTCGTTCAAAAGGCTCTCAATCGTGCCTGCGCCGTCGCCGGAAGGCTCCTTCGTCGGATGCATCGTTGACCTCCGCATTAGGGGTGGGGATTAGTGCCCCCAGTATATCGCAAGCGCGGGGAAGTGCAAAGAGATACCTGGCAAGTTATCTACCGTAGCGGGTTGGGCTTCCAATCCGCCACAAAGTAACTTCCACTAAAACAATCGTCGGCTGCAGGATCGTCGGGTGCCAGCTTTCGACCGAATAACACAACAGTAGACCATGGTCTTACCATTCGGGAGTTTGGTTCTGCCATGAGCGGATCTTCACGGGCTTTTTCCCATACGGGACCAACAGGACCGAGTGCACGTCCAGGGTTCTGTTCATACCGGACCGAATCACAGAGACAACCAGCACACATGAGGAACGGTGGTCGGAATTGCCCTGCAACCCAAGACCAATCTGCCGCGTGACCATATGGAGGGTAGCGGTCATAGGGATAACCATTTCTTCGGCTCAATTGTGTGCCTAGAGGCCCCAATAGCACCTCATAAGGGCTGCCGGCGTTCTCCGGGTGCAACTCGAACCGCGACCGTTCAAAGTATTGCACCTTGTAAGTCTTGCCGTCTATAGGGCTTTTCTCCTCAAACTCTTCTGATATAGGGTAGCCGTGTATCGCCAACCCACCATGCTGGTTCCAGTACCTCAAGAAAGTCCCGCCCAGGTTGTGCCCGGTCTCGTTGAAGTAGATCAGCACAGGGGGGAAGATGGCAGGGCCAATGAGGGGTTCCGCGGGCGGGTCTTGCGGGTGGAACTCTCTACCAAGCGCACCAAGCAACACTTCGTGCGGAGTGCCCGCGTTCTCAGGGTGGTGCTCGAAGCGGGCGCGCTCGAAGTACTGCACCATGATTGGCGCTCCCTCGGGTCCAATCGGCTCCGTGAACTCCTCCGTTATCGGATAGCCGAATTGCGGAAGCCCGCCGTTCTTGTTCCAGTAGTCGAGAAAATTGCCGCGCAGGGTGTGGCCCGTGGGAGCGAACCAGAGCACGCCCGGTTGGCGTGGGTCAGGTACCGGATCGGTAAGCAGGACCGTGCGAGAAGCAGGCGTAGGCGTTTGCGCAAGAGAAGCCGCCACAGGTAGCCGCTCTCCTTGCAAAGAAGCCGCAATACACGCCGCTGCTACTACCATCACAGTGAGGTACTGTTTGCTTCGTGGCATAAGAGGCCTCCTTTGGAGGTACGTAACAAGCTAGGACTCATCTCAAAAATGACAGAATGGGATATGAGCACATGGCCCCACCATGTCATTTCGAACGCAGTGAGAAATCTCGCCCCTCACCTCCCAAATACCACCTTTCTTTCAGCAATAGAGTACCAGGAGAAAAAAGAAACATGCCGGTAGAGGACGAGATTTCTCACTGCGTTCGAAATGACAAGGGCCGCCTCATGTGCTCATATCGCATGTGGATATTTTTGAGATGACTTCTACACACTGGTGCCAATGAATGTGATCTCAGTATAGGACACACTTGCGAATGACAAGAACGGTTCTATTTACTGAATCATAGAAGGAACTTTATCTCGGTCTACCGGCGGCGTTGACACTAGCACACCAGGGCTGTAGACTGGCAAGTGAACGGCGGCAATCCATCGGATATTGCGCGTCGTATTGTTTGTTTACCAAGTAGGAGGGTACTGAGGAGGTCATGTCAGACACGATCACCATAAGAGGCGCGCGTCTTCACAATCTGAAGAATATCACCCTCAGCATCCCCAAGAACAAGCTGGTCGTGTTGACCGGGCTGTCCGGCTCGGGCAAGTCAACCCTGGCGTTCGATACCCTGCACCAGGAGGCGATACGCCAATACCTCGAATCGGTTGGTATGGTGACTTACCAGCAGAAGCCAAGTGTCGAGCGCATCGAAGGACTATCCCCCTCCATCAGCATCGACCAGCATCTCACCAATCACAGCCCACGCTCCACGGTGGGCACCGTCACGGAAGTGTTCACATACCTGCGCATCCTGTTCGCCCGCGTCGGCCAACAGCCCTGCCCCGCCTGCGGCCAGGGGGTCCCACCGTCCCACAACGTCACCGGGCTTGAGTTGCTAGAAGAAGACTCTGCAGACGATCCCAGCGCAGCCGCCGAGAACACATACCCTTGCCCTCACTGTGGCGCGGGCGTGCCCGAACTGGGAATGGCTCACTTCTCCTTCAACAAGCCCGAAGGTGCCTGTCCGAACTGCACCGGCCTAGGCGTCGTGTACGCGGCCAACCTGTCCCTGCTGATCGACCCGGCGCGTAACATCCCGGACGGCGGCGTCATCCGCTGGGTTTCACCGGAAATCAAGCGGCACCTCGAAACGCTGCAACTTGCCGCCGGGCACTTCGGATTGGCGTTCGATCCGGCCACGCCCATCGGAGAGTTCAGGGAAGCCCAACGCGATTTGCTGCTTTACGGTAGCCACAGCACGCAATTTCGTCGGCATTACCCCCATATCGAACCGCCGCAAAACGTCAACCAGGGGCGGTTTGAGGGCGTGGTCACCACCCTCATGCGCCGCTACCAGGAACACGCGCAAGACGCCGACTACCGCGAGCGCATGGAACAACTCCTGGTGACGCAAACCTGCCCCGATTGTCGGGGCACTCGCCTGCGCCCGCAAAGTCGTCGCGTGACCGTTGCCGGGTTGAGCATCATCGACGTGTCGCAGATGCCCTTTACGGCGCTGCAAACATGGGTAGAGCGGCTGCCGGGAGCGGTGCCCGCGGAAGAAAGAGACATCATCCAGCCAATCATAGACGACCTGGGCGAGCGCATCCGCCGCCTGGTGAACGTGGGGGCGGGGTATTTGAACATGGCCCGCTCCTCGCCTACCCTATCGGCGGGTGAAGCCCAGAGATTGCGGCTGGCCGCGCTCCTCGGTTCCAGCCTGACCGGCGTGATGTATGTGTTTGACGAGCCGACGGTCGGCCTGCACCAGCGGGACACTAGTCAACTCATAGACGTATTGCGGCGGCTGCGCGACCTGGGGAACACTGTGCTGGTAGTCGAACACGACCTGGACGTAATCCGAGCGGCGGACCACGTAATCGACTTCGGCCCCGGCGCGGGCCAGCACGGCGGGCGCATCGTCGCGGAGGGAGCGCCCGGTGAAATCGCGGCTTACACGGCGTCGGTCACGGGCGATTACCTCGCCGGTCGGGCTACGCTGCCAGGCTCCCGGCTGCGGCGCGGCAACGGCAAACGTCTCGTCATTCGCGGGGCGCGCGAGCACAATCTGAAGAATATCAGCGTGGGGATACCCCTGGGCACGCTGACCGTAGTTTCGGGGGTCTCCGGTTCGGGCAAGTCCTCGTTGATGCTCGACATCCTGGACCGGGGGGCCCGGCAGCACTTCAACAACGCGACCGAAGCTCCCGGCGAACACGACGGCATAGACGGGTGGGAGCATCTCGACAAGATCATCTCGATTGACCAGGCCGCTATCACGCGCACGTCCCGCTCCAACGCGGCGACCTATACCGATGCTTTTACGCCAATCCGCCAAATCTTTGCGGAAACACCGGAGGCGCGCCGACGCAACCTGAATCCGGGGCACTTTTCGTTCAATGTTCCCGGCGGGCACTGCGAACGCTGCAAGGGCGCAGGTACGCTCACGGTGAATATGCACTTTCTGCCGGATGTGCAGGTGCGCTGCCCTTCCTGCCGGGGGCGGCGCTTCAAACCGGAGGTGCTAGCCGTTAGCTATCGCGGCTACGACATCGCCGGCATACTCGACCTGACGATTGATGAGGCCATGCCGGTATTCCAAGATGTACCGGCGGTGGCCTCACGCCTGTCCCTCATGTCCGAGGTGGGTTTAGGGTACCTGCAACTGGGGCAGCCTGCCAACACGCTGTCCGGCGGCGAGGCGCAGCGCATCAAGCTGGCTAAGGAACTCGCCCGCCGCACGACGGGCCGGACGCTCTACCTGCTGGACGAACCCACCACCGGCTTGCACCCCGCCGACGTGGCCCGCCTCCTCGCCCTCTTACAGCGGTTAGTCGATGGCGGCAACACCGTTGTAATCATCGAACATCACATAGGCGTAATTGCTGCCGCCGATTGGATCATCGACTTGGGGCCGGAAGGCGGCGAGGCAGGCGGGTACGTCGTGGCCGAAGGTACGCCGGAGGACATAGCCCAGGTCCCCGAATCCTTCACTGGCAGGTTCTTACACCCAGCGCTTGCAGGCGTCACCATCTAGAACAGGACACCTCCGACCTAAAGCGCCATACACCTAAACCATCGTCCATCGTCCATCGTCCACATAGCATCCCCCCACAATGTCTGCTAATATATCTTGTCCTCAGCGACAGATACCCGTGAAGGGGGAGAACATGAGCAACGATCCGGGCGGCCCGCGCAGGCTGCTGATACTGTCCTCTCAAAGCACCAACGGCGACCAGGACGGACCGCCCGACGTGAAGCGGGCGCGGGGTGGGGCGCTGGGCGCGGTGCGCTCGCTCCAGAAGGAGGGTCGTTGGCCGGAGGGTCTCGATTTGCTGGTGCTGTCGGACGCTTACGGCCTGGTGGAACCCGCAGCGCAGGAGGAGCCGGTGCCGGTGCCGTTCACGCGGGCCGAGAACCCCAACTGGTGGGACGGCTTCGTGGGCCGCAACCTCGACAACATGGCGCAACGCCGTGGCTACTCGGACGTATTCGTGCTGGTCAAGCCGGAGCACGCCCAGGCGGTGCGCGCCTCCCAACGCATACGCAGGTTGGCGGCGATCTGGGCCGGGAACGAGGCAAGCGCGGCACTGGACGAGCTGAAGGCGTGGATCGGCAGCCACGACGAGCCTGAGCCGGTGCCGGTGCCGGTCCCCACCGACAAAGCTACCGGCAACCTGGAGGACCGAGACACCACCTCCACCCTGCGCACGGTGCAGTTAGGCCAGATCATACCCTTCCGTGAGCCTGCCCCAACAGAGCCGGAGCCGCCTTCGCCTGAGCCACGCGTAGACATACCTGAGGCGGTGCATGACCTCATCGAGGACGCCATCTACTCGGACAGGTTCATGCTGGTGGCAAGCAAGCTGAACAAGGCGCAGTTGGGGCAGGTGCGCCGCGACCTCGAAGCCGCCTGGGCGCGCCGCTCGGCCCGCAGACACGAACGACCCTCGGTGAGCAACGTGGTGGTGAAGACCGCCCGCCTACCCTGGTCGCATTCCCCGGCAGCCACCCTCTACATGAGGCTGCTGGAGAGCGTGGGCATGCCGAGCGTGTTGGGGAGCATCAACAAGGCGGTGACCCAGGCCGCGATTACCGAGCCGGGCCGCTACAAGGAGATACTGGCCCGTCTGCCCCAGGACGAGAGCGACTTCGTGGCCGACCTGCTCTACCTGCTCTGGGAAGCAAGCTCGCGCATGGACAAGGACGAGATAGCCATGCTGCGCGCATACTTGTCGGACACCGCCACCCACATAGAGCTTCGCCGCATGGGCATCCCCCGCAACCTGTCGCTGGAGGACCGCTATGAGGTGCTACGAGTGGTGCTACAATGCATTTCGGGCCTCGCCCCGGAAGCCAACCTGTCCGACCACCGACGGGTTTGGCTGTGGCTGGACGAGATAGAAAACGTCCTCGGCTACAGCGAGCACGAGCGCTGGGAGCTTGTAAAGGCACTGGAAACCTTCATGGGCAACACCCCGCCCTACCTCACTGTCTGGCTGAACATCAGCCCCACCAGCCCCGCCACCTCAGAAGAGGTCCAGGCGGCCTTGGAGAACAACCTCGTTATCACGGACGACCTGACACGGTAGCGATGGACGATGGACGATGGACGATGGCGGCACATAGGTCTACTTGCAGCTACGGCTGTGTCCCAGCAGAATTGCAGAACCACGCCCCACCCTGTCATCCTGAGCGTAGCGAAGGATCTCAGATGGTGGCTTTATCCGTATGCTGAACCCTCAGCACCATCCTGGTATTCAACAGCATCCCTCCCCAACTTTTTGAGATCCTTCGCTGCGCTCAGGATGACAGGGTGGGGCGTGGTTCTGCAATTCTGCTGGGACACAGCCGTACCATCGTCCATCGTCCATCGTCCATCGTCTATCGCTTACCCGCGATATAGTTCTCCACGGCGAGTTCTAGCACCGGCAGTGGCATGCCGCCGTTCTGGAGCAATACGTTGTGGAACTCCTTGATGTTGAATTTACTGCCGAGCGCGTCCTTAGCGCGCTGGCGGACCTCCAGTATCCGTAGCTCGCCCACCTTGTAGCTGAGGGCTTGGCCCGGCCACATAATGTAGCGATTTACCTCGTTGGAGTAGCCGCCGGGCGGGAAGAACAGCGTCTCGTCCATGTAGGCGTTGGCCTGGCTCGCATTCCACCTCTTGTAATGTATGCCGGTGTCCACCACCAGGCGGGCCGCGCGGAATAGCTCGGCCTGCAAGCGACCCAGGTTGCCGTATGGGTCGTTCTTGTAGGCACCTGCCTCGTACATCAGCTTCTCAGCGTACAGCGCCCAGCCCTCGGCGTAGCTGGTGAACATCGGATAGCCCGACTTCTGGAACATCGGCACGTTCTGCAACTCGGTCTGAATGCCTAGCTGAAAATGGTGGCCGGGTACGCCCTCGTGGTAGGCGAGCGTGGGCACCTCGTACTTGTTGTAGCTGGGGCGGCCCAGGTTCACGTAGAAGACGCCGGGGCGCGAGCCGTCCACCGCCGGGGGCACGTAATAGGCACCGGACCCGCCGCCACCCTCCACGGCCCTCACCTCCAGCCTGGCTTTCGGCTTCACGTCGAACTGGCCGGAGATGTTCTTCTCGGCCTCGGTGATGGCGTTGCGGAAGGCGTTAAGGATGTCGTCCCGCCCCGCCTGCGTATTGGTAGCGTAGGCACCACTGGCCCTGGCTGCCTCGTTCATGGCGGCCTTCAGGTCGGGGTTCTTGTGCCCCAGAGCGTCCAGCGCGGCGCGTATCTCGCCCCTGATGCGGGCCACTTCCTTCAGGCCCAGGTTGTGTATCTCTTCGGGGGTCATGTCGGTGTTGGTGTGCCGCCGCACTATCCAGCGGTAGTAAGCATCGCCGTTGGGCAGCGCCCACACCCCATCCGTGCTTCGGCCCTTGTTTACCAGCGTCGAGACGTAGTCTATCAACTTGCGGTAGGCCGGGTTGACCGTGCCCTCTATCGCGTTGCGAGCCGAGGCGTACAGGGCCTCCTTCTCCGCCGCGCTCACGTTGCCCAACGCTTCCACCCTCGACCGGAAGGCGGTGTAGTAGGCGCTGGACGTGGCGTTGTCGGAGAGGGCGCTGCGTATCTGGCCGAGAGAAGCCTGGGCCAGCCACTTCGGCATGTGGAGGCCCCTCTGGTCCCGCAGCTTGAGCGCCTCGATTAGCTGGTCGAACCGGGTGTCGAACTGTTCCAGGCGCGCGATATAGTCCTCGGCGTCCTGCTTGTTTGCGATCGATTGCAGGTTCACCATGAGGTCGTACAGGCCGTACGCCGCGCCGTATATAGGGTTGATGATGTACTCGTGGTACATGAACTCCTCGCCGCGTAGGGTGTCGTCCAGCCACCACTCAAGGATGCCGGTGGAGACCTGCTGCTTCGGCGTCTGGGTCTTTTTGTCGTAGGCCCGCAGCCTGTCGAGCGTCTGCTTCATCAGGGCATAGGTCTGGTGGGTGTACTCGTCCGAAAGGTTGGTTAGCTGGTTGTGCCGAAAGTCGGGATAGTAGCTTTTGGGGAGGCCCAGCGCGGAGAAAAGTTCGGGGTCGCGCAGCAGTATGTCCTGGAACGCCTTTTCGTAGAACTGGTCGAGCGTGAGGTTGGCGTTGGTCGCGGAGTACCTGGCCTGGTAGCGGAAAGTGCCAAGTTGCGACAGCAGCACGTTGAATGGCGGCTGGTTTTCGGGGTGGTGCTCGAACACCGCTCGCTCGAAGTACTGCACCGTGTATGTCTTGCCGTCCAGCGCGCTCTTCTCGGTGAACTCGTCGGAGATGGGGTAGCCCTGCTGGGCCAGCCCGCCGTGCTTCTGCCAGTAGTCGAGGAATAGCCCGCCCACGCGCTTGCCGGTCTGCTGGAAAAGCTGAGAGCCTGCCGAGGTGTTGGGTTTCTGCGCGGGCGCGCCGTTGGGGTATTTCTGCTTGTAGACGAAGTTGCCCAGCAGCGACAGGAGCACGTCGTTAGGGGCCGCGTTCTCCGGGTGATGCTCGAACACCGCGCGCTCGAAGTACTGCACCGTGTAGGTCCTGCCGTCGGTGTCGCTTTTCTCCTGCATCTCGCCGGAAATCGGGTAGCCCTGTTGAGGCAGACCGCCGTGCTCGTTCCAGTACGTTAGGAACCTACCCTTTACCGTCTTGCCGGTCTCGGGGAAGGTGCGTGAATCGCTTTGAACGTACGCGTGTGAGGGTGGTATAAGGGGTATGGCGAGCAAGGCCATTACAAACGCCAGGCATAGGCGCACTGTTTTCTGCCCGTTCCGAACCGGCATGATGGTTTCTCCTTTGGGTTGTGTCACGAGCCGTGCGTATGGCCTTGCTCTCTCGGCTCAAGGTGCCACCCCTGTGCTACATGGTCCGTAGCCGGCTCGCTATCTGTAATTACATATATGCAAGTCAGCGTGCCTGGGGTTCCTCATCTTTAGCAGGAACGAAGGCACATTTCATGCAGCCGTACTACAGCCTTACATATTAGACCTACTCTTACCTCCCGGCACATAAGACGTTATGTGGTATTTTCCTGCCTCACCGGCGCGAACGTGGGGCATGTGAATCCACCGGCTACTATGACCTGGGTGTTCACAGTGCGACCATTGAACGTCTTTGTTGCTTTGCCACGCCTACCGAGCCAGGGACGAAGGTGTCCATTTATGAGGTGTTTGTTGTAGTTATTCGAGGAAGGAGCACGGAGTGAGAAGCAGGATAGCAGTGGACCGGCGTAAGCTCGCCCTGGCAGTTATGCTACTGGGCTTGATAGTCACGGCAGCTTTCGCGGCGCAGTCCGCCCAGCGTAACTCGGCAGTGCAGCCGGGTACGCCCCTCACCAGGGCGGATGTAGAGAACAGTCTCTACCTGGCTGAGCCGGGAGAGAGCGGGCAGGAGGAGAGCATCATGCTGGGCAAGAGAGATGCTTTCATGGAAGCCCGCTACACCTATCCCACAGGTAAGGCAGACCGCCAGTGGGTGCTCGACGCCGCCAAGCAAGACAAGCTGGTGCGGTCGGGCATACCTGCCGGGCGAGTGACCTATAAGAACCCTTCCGGCCCCAACGCCCCTGAGGCGCTCAACGCCTCGCGGTGGATATCCCTCGGTCCGCAGCCGCAAGACAGCAATACCTGCGAAGTTTGCTACGCCTTCGGCATAGTCGCGGGCCGCGTCAACGACATAGTGGTAGACCCGATCAGCCAGACGATAGCCTATATCGCTTCCGATGGTGGTGGGGTATGGAAGACCACCAACTGCTGTAGCGCCGCCACCACCTGGGCTCCCACTATGGACGACCCGTATCTCTCCACGCTCGCTATAGGCGACCTGGCGATAGAGCCGGACGGACACACCATCTACGCCGGTACGGGTGACCTGCGGTTCGGTTCCTTCTCCTTCGGCAGCGCCGGACTGCTCAAGAGCACAGACCTGGGCGCTACCTGGCAGGTAAAAGGCTACGACGTGTTTGGGCCTGCATATGAGCAGCCCGCTAGCGTCTACCCACAGTACAATTCGATAGGCAAGGTAGCCATCAACCCCCACGACAACAACGACCTGGCCGTGGGCACAAAGCATGGCATGTACTTCTCCTATGACGAAGGGGAGACCTGGGCTGGACCATGTTTGCCCGATCCCTTCCCCAACCAGAGGCAGGATATTACCGGTATCTTAGCCATGACCCAGACCAACACCCTCACGGACCTTTTCGTGGCGGTGGGCGCGAGGGGCTACAGCACGACCGTGCAGTACAACCTGGCCGAGAACGGTGCCAACAGCATCTACAAGACCACCTGGCCTTCCAGCGGCTGCCCCACTAGCTGGTCCCACGTGAGCCGAGCCGACAACGGCTGGCCTCCGGGTTCCGGCACCGGCATTCCCCAGTACAAGGTAGGCGGCAACCAGCTAGGTCGCATCGACCTGGCTTACGCGGAAAGCAACCCCAACTACATCTATGCCGAGGTGCAGGCGATCAACCCCGGCTTTGGTGCCATCCAGCGGGGCGGTATGCTTGGCATCTGGCGCTCGACCGACCGTGGACAAACATGGCAGCAGCGCACCACCGCCCAGGACCTGGAAGACGCAGAAGCGGAGTGCGGCGGCACCTGTGTGGAAGACTCACTACTGAACGTCTGCGGCGACGTGGCGCAGAACTGGTACGACCAGCACATAGTGGTCGATCCTAACAACCCCGAGGTGATCTTCTTCGACAACATCAACGTCTGGAGGTCCAACGACGGCGGCGCGACGGTGAAAGACCTCACCTGCGGCTACGCATACATCCAGACGCCTCGGCCTCCCGGTTACTCGGTGCACGTAGACCAGCACGCGATTACCTTCCTACCCGGTTCGTCAAGTAGGCAGCTAATCGGCAACGACGGTGGCGTCTACTACACTGAAAACGCCAACTCCGACCAGCCGTTATACTTACAGCTTAACAACAGCCTGAGCACCATCGAGTTCTACGGCGGCGACATCAGTGCAAACTTCGCAACCTCGAACAATCCGTTCGCGGTGGCGGGCGCTCAGGACAACGGTTCATCCTCGTGGACGGGTAGCTTCGCCAGTGGGGATGCTGTCCCTAAACTGTGGCAGCAGCGCATCGGCGGCGACGGTATGTTCGCCCGCATAGAGCCTGTGTTCGGCCAGCGCGTCTACATGGAAGCGCAAAACGGCGCGATGCGGCGGTCGGACGGCGGACACACCGGGCCTTACGTGCTGAATTGTCTCGATATCTCGAATGTTCCTAACGCGCCTGGTTGCATACCGACCAACTTTAACCTGGATGCTCCCTTCCGGAGCTTCATCTTCCCGTATGAGATCTACAAGGGTGTGCCAGCCGCCAAAGGCCCTGGAGACGAGTGCGATCTGACGCCAGGAGAAGGCTGCAAGCACTTCATTGGTGGCACCAACCGCGTGTGGGAGAATCTCACCGGGTTGCGTGACGGTTCTACAGCCAGCGGTCGCTGGTATCCTACCAGCCCCGTGCTGACGAAGGGCACCCTGTCGGACCGCTCGTTCATCAACCAGCTAGCCTTCGCCTTCAGGACCGACAAGATAGCCATAGCCGGCACCAACGACGGCAACGTTTGGATAGGCTTCGGCCTGGGCGCTGGGCAGGGTATTACCTCCACCTGGAAGAACCTCACCGGCGGCAATGCCGTGCTGCCCAACCGCCCCATACTGGACGTGGTGCTTTCCGCAGAAGTAATCAGCGTCACGACCACTCCGGTTGGTTACGCCGCGGTGGGCGGCTTCAACGAGAATACGCCCAATCAGCCGGGGCATGTGTTCCAGGTGACCTGTGGCGCTAACTGCAATAGCTTCAGCTGGCTCGACAAGTCGGGCAACCTGCCGAACATACCTGTAAACGCTATCACCCTCAACCCGAACTTCCCGCAGCAGGTGTTTGCGGGTACCGACTGGGGTGTGTACTACACCAACAACATCAACGCGGTCACTCCGGTGTGGTACCGCTTCAACCAGGGCATGCCCAACATCATGATCTGGGACTTCGCCATAGACCGGGGCTTCACCACACTAGCAGCGTTCACCCGCAGCCGTGGCGCTTTCGTCTGGCCCTTGACTTCTGGCCCCTTCGAGCAGACGGCCACGCCCACCGTTACGGGCACCCCGCCCAATACAGCTACTGCTTCCGCCACCGCCGAGACACGCACACCTCAAATACCTGCTACCTACACCCCGTTCGTGCCCACTACTCCCACGCCTTTAGCATCTCCCACGATGCTGGCCTGCGGCTCGGAACGGCTCCTGTACGAGACGTTCGAGAGTGGCACGCTGGGGGTGTTCCAGGCTGAGATGGCGTTGGGCAACCCCGCCAGGAAATGGACCGTAACTCAACAGGCATCCCATACCGGATTGTATTCCGCGTACGTGCAGAATAACGACGTGGACAGTGACCAGAGACTGGTCATATCGCCTACAAATGTGATGATTCCAGCGTCAGCGAGCAGCGCGCAACTACAGTTCTATCACCGCTACAAGTTTGAGGTGATTTCCGAGCCTGCGTCCTTCGATGGCGGCGTCCTGGAGTACTCAACCGACAACGGCGTCAACTGGTCTGAAACACTCACTATGACCACGGAAGGTGGCTACGATAGTACCATCACCGGCCCCGACAATCCTCTCAACGGGCGTCCGGGTTGGGGCGGCACAAACGCCGACTGGCCGGACTTCCAGCGCGTGACCGTAGACCTGACTACCCTCAAGGGCAAGAGCGTGAAGCTCCGGTGGCGGCACGGCAGCGACGACAGCGGCGACGCAGAGGGTTGGTACGTGGACAACGTGGTAATTACCTACACCGGCACCTGCCCCTTTACCGCCACACCTACCCAGACGCGGACCGCCACCCGCACAGCCACTGTTACTGCCACCGCCACTCAGACGGCGATCGGGGGCGCTAGCTCTACAGCCACACAGATAGGCATCGCCACTGCCACACTAACGCAGTCAGCGGTGGCGACAGGCACTGCGACAGGTACCTCAACAGCGCTAGTAATAGCCACAGGCACCTCAACAACTACAACACAGGCGACCAGCACAGGCACCAGCATAGCGACCAGCACAACCACCGGCACAGCCACACGTACCTCCACCGCTGTAGCCTCGGCCACAGCCACGCTGACCCGCACAGCCTCAGCCTCAGCCACACGTACCTCTACCGCCGTAGCCACCGGCACCAGGACCGCGACCGCCGCGTCGGCCACTCCCACGGCCTGCCTCACGACGTTCCAGGACCTGCCGCCTACCAACGACGAAAGCTCCTTCTACCCGTTCGTGCGCTGCCTTGCCTGCCGTGGCATCGTCACAGGCTACCCCTGCGGCGGTACCAACCCTCAAACAGGTGACGGCGAGCCGTGCGGTGCTACAGGTAACCCCTACTTCCGACCTGGCAACTACGTCACACGAGGGCAGATATCCAAGATGGTGTCCGAGGCATCTCGCAACAACGACGATGCCGGTAACCAACTCTACGAGGACGTGGCACCAGGCTCGCCCTTCTACGTCTGGATCAACCGGCTCTCCAACCAGGGCGTGATGGGTGGCTACCCGTGCGGCGGCCCTGGTGAGCCTTGCGGTGAGGAGAACAGGCCCTACTTCAGGCCGTCCGCCAATGCCACAAGGGGGCAGCTATCGAAGATCGTGTCCAACACGGCGGGCTACAACGAGCAGCCTACCGGGCAGACCTTCGCTGACGTGCCGCCGAGCAACAATCCAAGCTCGTTCTACCCCTACATCCAGAGGCTCTCCTCTCGCGGTGTGATGGGAGGCTACCCGTGCGGCGGGCCTGACGAACCGTGCGGCGAGCAGAACCGCCCTTACTTCCGCCCCAACAACCTCGTGACCAGAGGACAGGCAGCCAAGATAGTGGCTAACACCTTCTATCCCAACTGCCAGACCCCTGCCAGGAGGTAAGATCACAGGTCAAATTCGGGATAAAAAGGCCGGAGTACAAACCAAGTACTCCGGCCTTTTTATCCCGAATCCTATCTACAGCACTAATGAAGGCACAGTTTGTGCAGCCGTACTACAGCCGTACATATCAGTCCTACTCTTACCTCCCGGCACATAAGACGTTACGTGGAGCTTATCTGCCTCGGTGACGCGAACCCTGGGGCACGCGAAGTTCCACCCGCTACTATGGTCCGGGTGCTCGCAACATGACCACCCACGTCTATGTTGCTCGGCCACATCTACCGGGACAAAGATGTCAACCCTAGTCGTTAAAGGAAGGAGCACGGAGTGAGAAGCAGGATAGCAATGGACCGCCGCAAGTTGGCCCTGGCAATTATGTTGCTGGCGTTGATAGTCACGGCAGCTTTCGCGGCGCAGTCCGTCCAGCGTAACTCGGCAGCGCAGCCGAGCACGTCCCTCACCAGGGCGGACGTAGAGAGCAGTCTCTACCTGGCAGAGCCGGGAGAGAGTGGAGAGGAAGAGGGCATCATGCTGGGCAGGCGAGATGCTTTCATGGAAGCCCGCTATACTTACCCAACAGGTAAGGCAGACCGCCGTTGGATCATGGAGGCCTACAAACAAGACAAGAAGGTACCGTCGGGCATACCTGCCGGGCGAGTGACCTATAAGGACCCGTCCAGCCCCAACGCTCCGCTTGCCCTCAACGCAAACCAGTGGATCTCCCTCGGTCCACAGCCGCAAGACAGCGATACTTGCGAGGTATGCTTCCCCTTCGGCATAGTTGCGGGGCGCATCAACGATATAGTGGTTGACCCGATCAGCCCCACCATAGCGTACATCGCTTCGGATGGTGGCGGTGTGTGGAAGAC
>JALZHI010000051.1 GCA_030913985.1 Chloroflexota bacterium
CACCGGCCCTACGCCCAGCAGACGCGGCACCAGTCGAGCACGGGGGTGGACGGTAGCAGCTATGGCGGCAACCGTGACAAGCCCGAGCGCGGCGAAACCTCCCTGGTAAAGGAAAGGCTGGAACTCATCCAGGTACAGGAAGAAGCACACAATACCCGCCAGCGCCCCCACTCCCACCAGGTCGATCAGAAGCGGCTTTGCCCACCGCCATCGCGCGGCTTGTACGGCCGCGCGGTGCTGCCAGGGTGCCCATACGAAGGCGAGCGATACCCCCATCAGCAGACCTGCGGCCCTCGTGTCCGTACCGTAGTAGATGCGCGAGGGGTCTACGTCGGGTTGGTAGAGCAGGGCCATTAGCACGAAGGAAGCTACAGCCCCGCCGAGCGCGGCAAGCAGCACTACACCCCGGCGCAGGAAACGCATGCCCGCCACGAACAACAGGGGCCATAGCAAGTAGAACTGCTCTTCAACCGCCAGCGACCATAGGTGTTGCAGCAGCGAAGGTCTGCCCATTACCTCGAAGTAAGATTGTTGGTTAAATATGAGGTACCAGTTGGTTACGTACCCGGTCGCAGCCAGCACGTCTCCCCGCAGCCCCGCTACCTCTTCCGGCAGGAAGAGCACACAGAAGGCGAGCGTAACTGCTATCACCAGGAAAAGGGCGGGCAGCAGCCTGCGCGCGCGCCTGAGCCAGAACGCTGGAAGATTGACGCTCCCGTGTCGCTGCCACTCCGACAGCAGCAAGGAGGTAATCAGGTAGCCGCTGATGACGAAGAAGACCTCGACGCCCAGGAAACCACCGGGCAGCCAGAGCATACCCGCATGGTAGAGCAATACCCCCATCACGGCGATGGCGCGCAGCCCGTCGAGGCCCGGTAGGTAAGGCAGCCGCCATCCCTGGGCCGCAGGCTCCTCGCTCTGCTCCGCTCGACCTTCTATTCGCGTGGCCGGTATGCTGCTCGACATTGGTACTTCCATGCGCCCACATGCCTGGGTCATAAACCAGGAATAACTTAGTTTAACATAACAATGCGGCTAGTGCCCTCGTAGATTACAGCACAAGCCCACGGTGTGCAATTAGACTCCTGGCCTAACCCACACTAGTCATTTGTACCTACTTGTCGGCGTGTGCGGAGTTGCACTTGCTATGTAGCACATCCAGGCACCCGAACACGTACGAAACGGATCTACAGCGTGCGAGCACATTATACCCGGTGTGCAATGTTCTTGATATGATTTGAGATACTTTGCGGCTCCAATGAAACCTCCAACCCGTACTTTCAAGCGCAAAACCAGCTCTCAAAGGCGTGATGTTGGCACGTACGTATCCGGCTCCTGCGTAGCTTTGGTTAATTAGCTAATATCACATCTAATCCATTAATCGTATAAGGTGATTACCGGCTTTGTTGTGACTTCACGAACCGTGGCCTATAACATCCACATTGGGCTGCTATCCCTTGGCCCCACTTATGCTGAATACATTCGTGTCGCAAGGATTGTTGCCCTGCACGGACGGCTATCAACCATGGGCAAATACACGAGGCATGCGACGAACTAGAAGGAGATATCATGTCGGAACTTTCGCCGCAACTAATCGACTCGATTGTGGGCGGCTACAACGCAGACCCTTTCTCAGTCTTGGGACCGCACCGTACCAGCCAGGACAGCCAGGCGAGCACTGCCGTGCGCGTCTACTTGCCCTCGGCGCAGGCGGTGCAAGTCGTCAAACACCACGGCGAGAGCCACGAAGCTTCCCGCTTACACCCCTCCGGCCTCTTTGAGGCCATCGTGCCGGATGAAGAGCATTTCGGCTACACGTTGCGTGTGACTGACGACGCTGGCGGCACCGTAGATGTGCAAGACCCCTACTCGTATGGCCCCTGCCTCAGCGACTTCGATCTGCACCTGATCCGCGAGGGCAACCATTTTCGCACTTACGAAAAACTGGGCGCTCACGTTTTAGAAGTCAACGGCGTCCGCGGGGTGCACTTTGCTGTATGGGCACCTAACGCCCAGCGGGTGAGCGTGGTGGGCGATTTCAACCACTGGGACCCCAGCATCTACCCGATGCGGCAGCACCCAGGCTTCGGCATCTGGGAGATCTTCATCCCCGGCCTGGGGGAAGGTGAAGCCTACAAGTACCACATCAGGTCGCTGTACAACAACTACGAGGTAGAGAAGGCCGACCCATACGGCTTCTACGCCGAGCAGCGCCCGCGCACCGCCTCCAGGGTGTTCGACATCGGCGGCTACGAATGGGGTGACGGCCAGTGGATGCAGGACCGCAGCCGCTACAACGGGCTTGACGCACCCATTTCAATCTACGAGGTGCACCTGGGCGGCTGGCGGCGCAAGTTGGAGGAGGAGAATCGGGTATTCAGCTACCGAGAGCTGGCTCACGAGCTGGTGGACTACGTCAAAATGCTTGGCTACACCCACATCGAGCTAATGCCTCTCTCAGAGCACCCTTATGACGGCTCCTGGGGTTA
This sequence comes from Chloroflexota bacterium, assembly GCA_030913985.1. Lineage (GTDB taxonomy): Bacteria > Chloroflexota > Chloroflexia > QHBQ01 > JADMIH01 > JADMIH01. Next base: position 2,490 of record JALZHI010000051.1, read on the forward strand.
CCAGACGATAGGCTACTACGCCGTCACCAGCCGCTACGGCACGCCCAAGGACTTCATGTACTTCGTAGACGTGTGCCACCAGAACGGCATAGGCGTGTTCATCGACTGGGTGCCCGCCCACTTCCCCAAGGACGTGCACGGTCTCAACTACTTCGACGGCACCCACCTCTACGAGCACGCCGACCCGCGCATGGGCGAGCACCCCGATTGGGGCACGCTGGTGTTCAACTTCGGGCGCAACGAGGTGCGTAACTTCCTGCTGTCGAACGCCCTCTTCTGGCTCGACAAGTACCACATCGACGGCCTGCGGGTAGACGCGGTGGCCTCGATGCTCTACCTAGATTACTCGCGGCAGCCCGGACAGTGGGTGCCCAACAGGTTCGGCGGCCGGGAGAACCTGGAGGCGATAGACTTCCTCAAGCGGTTCAACGAGCTTGTGCACCTGGAGTACCCCAGCGCCCTCACCATGGCCGAGGAGTCGACTGCCTGGCCGATGGTCACCAAGCCGACCTTCCTCGGCGGCCTCGGCTTCGACATGAAGTGGAACATGGGTTGGATGAACGACATGCTCAAGTACGTGGAGCAGGACCCCGTGTACCGCCGCTACCATCACAACCTCATCACCTTCTCGCTCATGTACGCCTTCAACGAGCAGTTCCTCCTGCCCCTCTCGCACGACGAGGTGGTGCACCTGAAGAAGTCGCTGCTCGAAAAGATGCCGGGCGACGAGTGGCGGAAGTTCGCCAACCTGCGCGCCCTGTTCGGCTACATGTTCACCCACCCCGGCAAGAAATTGCTGTTCATGGGCGGCGAGTTCGGCCAGCGCACCGAGTTCAACGAGCAACGCAGCCTCGATTGGCACGAGCTAAACAATGAGCCGAACGGCAGGCTGCTCGTCTTCATGCGAGACCTGCTGCACGCCTACCGCAACCAGCCCGCCCTGCACGAAGTCGATTTTAGCTGGGAGGGCTTCCAGTGGCTCATAGCCAACGACAGCGACAACAGCATCATCGCCTTCGCCCGTAAGGCCAAGGACCCCGACGACATGGTGGTAGTGGTGTGCAACTTCACGCCGCTGCCCCGCTACAACTACCGGCTGCCGGTGCCTCGCAACGGGTATTATCGTGAGATACTCAACAGCGATTCGTCGGCGTATTGGGGCAGCAATGTAGGCAACGCGGGCGGCCTTGAGACGGTGCCGGACCCCTGGTCTGAAGGTGGTTGCGCGCTCTACCTGGCAGTGCCGCCCCTCTCAGTGCTGCTGCTCAAGCCCGACCCCTTGCCCGCAGCCGAGGCGGTGGAGGAAGCGCCAGCATCGGAAGCGGCTACGGAGGCGGAGTCCCCGCAGGCCGTGGCCCCAACGCCTGAGACCGCCAACGCCGCGTTCGAGCCTTCCCTCAGGGACCTCAACCTCGAAATTGGGCAGGCAGAGCAGCGCAAGGACGTGGACTACCTCGCTGGGGTGCTCGCCGACGACCTCACCTACGTGGACGCACAGGGCAAGACGCTCGGCAAGCCTGAGTACTTGGCCGCTATCGCCGCTCCCTCACACAAGCTGGAAAGCGTAGCCTCGGAAGTAATTGGTGTAAACGTCACGGGTGACACCGCCGATGTCGTGCTTGAAGTGACGGTGCAGGGCAAGCAGGGCAGGAAATCGCTAAAGGGCACTTTCCGCCACGCCAGGACCTTGGTTCGCCGCCAGGGAGGCTGGCAGGTCGCCAACTGGGTAATCACCAAGATCGCCGCACAGTGAGATAGTCGTCCGCGCTGTGAGATCACTGGAGTTCAAGGAGGGCGGGTTTCTGCACTCGTCCTCCTTGAACTCTTGGTGGCTAGAGTGGGTTCGCGTTACTAGAAACTATCTCACAGTAGCATGTCTAACCACCAGCACAAAACGTGGACCTTGTCATTCTGAACGCAGTGAAAAATCTCGTCCTTTATGCAGGTGTGGCCCTTTTCTTAGGGAGTGGTGCCGGTGCTTGGATGTGTACTGTAGGAAAGGTGCCACTTGGGTGCTGTGGGACGAGATTCTTCACTGCGTTTAGAATGACAGGGGGGGAGTTTGGGTGCTCACAATGTACGGTGGTTGGTGACCATCCGGTGACTGGACGGACAAAATGCGTAGGGGTGGGCACGGGGGCTTGCCCCTACGCACGCAATAAATAGTCCTAGGCTCACAGTTCTTCATCTGCCGGGGCAGCATTCATCGCCCGGCGTATACCTATGAAGGTATACGCGGCACCGCCGATGCGAGACAGCAGCCGGGACACGGCCGCGCCCCAACCGCCTAGCGCCGGTATCATCAACGCCCCGGCCACTGTTATAGTAGCCACCCTCAGCCACTCGGCCACCCCCAGCACCTGCGGCTTCTCCAGCGGCATCGCCACCAGGAACAGCGAGCTCGTTACTAAGTCGAACAATACGACGCTCAACAGCAGCATGAACAGCCCGGCGGAGGCGCGGTAGCTTTCCCCGTACAGTAGCTCAATAAGCGGTTGGGCCACAAATACAACAGTCCCCAGCATGGCCGCCAGCGCAAGCGAACCGCCCAGCACGCGGCGCGAGTAGCCACGGATATCGGCCTGCCCTCGCAGGCGATTGGCCCTGGGGAGCATTACCAGGATAAGGCTCTGATTGAGCGTATCGAGTCTCATGGCGAGGGCCAGCGCGACCGAGTATATTCCCACCGTCTCCGGCGTGGAGAGCCGCCCCAGGAGCAGCACATCGGCGTGTGCGGCCACTATCGCGCCCAATGTGGCAAGCCCCATCCACTTGCCGAAGTCCACCATTCTCCACCCCAGCCCGCCCCGCTGCAACAACCCTCGTAGCGAGAGCAAGTTACCGCCCGGAAATCGCCAGGGCAGCCACTCGCGGGGCATGAGGAACCAGGCCGGTAGGCTGCTGACGATGGGCACCAGTACGTTCCAGGCGATCAGGGTGTTGAGGTCAAGCCGCCCCGCCGCCAGCAACCCCACGATGCCGCCCACCGTTAGCACCGCGTTCAACACCCCAGCTATTCCGAGTCGACCGAACAAGCCCAGCCCCACCAGCACGGTGCCGGGGTAGCTGCTGATAGACAGGCTGAGGAGCGTCAGGAAAGCCAGTTGCAGGTATGGCGTCAGGTCGGCCTGCCCCAGCACGAAGGCGGCCAGGGGCGCTGATAGCAGCAGGCTGAGAGCTGTAACTATGAGGCCGAACAGGGGGCGCAGCACAAGGTACGCTCTGGCGGCCTCGTATTCCGTGCCACTCTCCCGCTCTCTGGCGACGTACTTGATGGCCGCCTGCGTGAGGCCCATGTCAGCCAGGGTGCCGCAAATCATCACGGTAGCCATGACTATGCCGAACCTACCGAAATCGGTGGGGCCGAGGGCGCGGGCCGAAGCCACATTGCCCGCCAGCCCGAGCAGCAGTTGCACTCCGCGCCCGCCCACCGTGACCGCCAGGTCTGCCGCCACCCGGCCGCGCGCCATCCCCACGAGGTCCGCCAGCCCAGGTTTGCTAGCCACGCGTTCGCGGCCTTCCCTCTGAGTGTTCGCCGGGTAATGCCCTCGCCTTAGCTGGCCGCCTGTTCGCGGTGGGTGCCAGCGCCTGGAGCCAGGCAGTGGGGGCGCGCCGGTCGAGAGGCTTCAGCCGGGACATCGCCCACAGGTGCCGCCGGGCAGCGGCCCTATCGCCCGCCGCTAGGTAAAGCCGCGCCAGTTTATAGTGCACGTTCGCCATACCGACTCTGGCGCGCGCCGTTACTTTGTTCTTGAGACTCCGATTAGCCGCCAGGAAGCCCTCGACTATGCGCAGGTAATCGAGCATTGGCGTTTCTCGCCCGGCCAGCGTGGTGCGGCCCGCGTGCTCTCTCACCAGCACCAGGGGTTCGGGCACGTAGCTGGCTTTATACCGGGCCGCGAGCCGCAGAGTCAGCTCGTAGTCTTCGTTCATGCGCAGGTCGTGGAAGCCACCCACCCGCTCGAACGCCTCCCGCTTCAGCATCAGCGTGCTCCCCCCCGCGACAGGCTCCTCCAGCACGTCACCCAGGATGTAGCCATTCCACTGAGCCGTGAGGGGTAGGCAGGGAGGCTCAATCAGACCGCGTTCATCGAAGCGATAGGCGTTGCAGAAAGCGAAGCCCGCGTCCGGTGCGCGCGCCCACTCCTCAAGCTGCCTTTCGATGCGCCTGGGTTGCCATAGGTCGTCGGAATCGAGGAAGGTGATCAGCGGGCTTATGCTGGCCGCTACGCCCGCGTTGCGCAGAGGGCCGCGACGGTTGGAGTGGGGCAACTGGAGGAATGTGACGGTCGGGCCTGCGCCTTCAAATTCGCGCACCACGTCGGGCGTGTCGTCGGTTGAGCCGTCGTCCACCACCACTACCTCGGCGGGCATGACCGTCTGCGACATCACGCTCAGGAGGGTCTCGCGCAGCAGGGTGGCGCGGTTGTACGTCGGTATCACGACGGCTACGGCGGGCGCACTATTCATTCCGTAGCCCCGTCCCGTAGGAGTCCCTTCAGTTGCCGCCGCTCTCCCAATCCCACCAACCATGCCAGGCCATCACCGAAGGGGCGCAGGCGTATGCTCCTGTACTTCGTACTCCCTACGCTGGCCTCCGTTAATTGGGAATAGCTCTCCGCCGCCAACTCCCAGAAGACCTCCACCGGGTCACCCGTGCGGTACAGCCTCCGCAGGTACTTGCTATGCCTGGGTACCCAACCAAACGAGCCTTGTTGCGTCTTGTAGTGCCCTAGCGCCGCTGCCTTCCTCTTGGCTGCCCAGCCTCCCACCTCCACGGCTACGTTGGCGAGGACCGGAGTAAGAGGCACCTGTAGCTCGTATATCCTGATCTTGGGGTGAGTCACGTCTCTGAGCGCGTGCAAGGTACGGGCCAGCACCCGCGCCACCTTCAGGTGCTCAGGATGAAAATCTACGCGGGAAGGGGCGTAGACGACTGCCGGTTGCTCGCGTTGCAGCAGGTCTTCAAGGCGCTCCTGGAGGTCGCCAGGCGACCAGCTTCCTTCTGGTAGCCCCAGTTGAAGCAACTCTACACGCCCCAGCGCCCCTACCGCCTGCATCGCTTCCATAGCGCGCAGCCTCCGCATCTCGTCGCGTCCTATGCCGCCCGCCCGCGAGCTACCACCGTCTGTCACAACGAGTACGCACACACGGTCTCCCCCGGCGACATGGCGAGCAATTGTGCCCCCGCTGCCGAGCGTCTCGTCGTCGGGGTGAGGCGCGATTACCAGCACACGCTCCGAAGCGCCGGGCACGATGCGCCTTACGGATGGGCGTAGCAGCATCCCCGCCAGCGCGAAGCCCAACTCCCAACCGCGCTCCACCAGCGGGAAGACTGCTCCACGCGCCAGCCATCGCAGGACGACTCGCAGGCTCTTAAATATAGCGGCTATCATACCACGTCGAAATCTCCGGCGGTGATGTGCCAGGCGCGCGGGTCCGACAGCCCGGCGACCTCCAGGTCCGGTTGCAGGGGCACAATCTCGAAGTTGAAGGCCGTCCCCTTGCGCGTTGGTAGGAAGCCCAGGCCACGCAATTGGCGGTACAGCATCGAGCCGGGGGCGGCGGTTGCCAGCACCATGCTTGCTCCCCGCGCCGACAGGGCATCGAGGGCGCTCTTCAGGAGGGCGGCGGTCGTTGCCGGGTCGTTTCGCGCCATGAAGACGTCGGCTATGTAGCCGTTGACCCGCGCGCCCCGGTCCGCCAGCCGGTACGCTATGTAGCCGCACGGTTCGCCCTGCTTGCGAGCCACGAGCACCTTGTAGGAGAACGTAGCGGCCCGAGTGAAGCGCCAGTCTACCCACTCGGCACCGCGGGCTACCAAGTTCTCGTATCCCCCTGACGCGCGGGACCAGAGTCGGTCAAAGTCGTCGGGCCCTGAGGCTTGGTCCACGCTCACGCCCGTTCTACCAGTCCTGCCATTCATAATGCTCCGAAACAGCGTGCGCCAGACGAACGATCCTGCCCCCGCTACGACCGCTGCTGCTTTGCGTAGTGGCCCCGGCAACACACCACCTTCGCCCACGGCGTGCTCCGCGTGCAGGGGGAAGCGCAACCATGCGAGCGGGAAGACGCGCCTGTAGCCGAGGGCGTAGTTGCGGGTGCCCCATTGTTCATTGGGCAGGCCCAGCACCGCCGCGTAGCCTGCTGCCGCCCACGCGCCATGCGCCGCCTCGCCCAGCCCGGTGAGTATCCCCTGTCGCCGGAAGTCGCGCGCCGACATCGCCTCTACCGCGTGGACCGCCGGGCGCTCTTCGCCCCGCAGCCTCACCCGGAGCGGGATGCCGCCATACTGCCCCACAATGCGCTCGTCGTCGTGTGTCGCCGCCACCCACACCGCAGCCGGGGAAATCTCCCGCTCCATCAGCTTCCACCGCCACACCTCCACCGGGCGCTCCCTACCGAACGCCTCCGCATAGAGGGAGGCCAGTCCCGCCTCGTCGCCGGGCCTGTAGGGGCGCACGTACCAACTGGTGGGTCCGGCTTCCGCCGATTGCAAGGGTCTTCTCCTTCGGGCTGATGCTGGTCTACCGTGGCTACGCCGTGTTGAGGCCAGTATTCAGTATAGCGCACCGTCGATGGGCGCTCACATTATTCCTACAGATGGAGCTACGATTCCTGTATGCGGCCATTGTAGCGGCAAGTCTGCTATTCTGGCGCAAGTTTGGTGCGGCTCTACGGCTTGTTCTCGCAACTGTGGCACTTACTATCGCAGGCCAGGAGCCCGTTTAGATAGATCCTCAAAAGATTCTTCGGCATAGAGTATGGACGTGCAGCCGCCACGAACCAGGTATCTATTAGAAACTGGTACGCGCGGAACAGGATGTTCTTGGATCGACGTTCAACTTTCACGTAAACACCTCCAATTCGCAGGAGGCAAAGCTCCAACAACCTATTGACACGCCTACCATCTTCTGCTAATATCATCTGGCATCGCGTTCACTCGTGGTGCAAGGACCTCGAAGGATCTCTCACCAGATCGTTCGAGGTTTCTTTTTGCCTCTTCCCAGAATGTACACGCCTTTGCGCAACCGGAGCTATGTCAGTTGGGACATATCCACTTGGCTGGTTTCCCGTGCGCGAACAGTGGCTGGTTCCACTCCGAGCCACTTCTGCCACCTGGCTGTCGTCCTCGTACGCTATGCCGTTGAGCGAGTCGAGCAGCGCCTTCAGCGCATTGTCTCTGTCCAACGTCTTGACCGTCAGGTACCTGTCCACTCGAAGTGGGTAATTCTGCTATAATCATTGGCAGTTAGCTAATCAACCAGACGACCGCTTGCTCTCCTTACTTAGACCTGGGGCTATCATGCATATAACCAACCACACGTCGCCAGGCGCGACCGAGGGCACCATGCCCGGCACCAATCACCTCGCTTTGGCTGTCGATGCCACCCCTGTGCTCCTCGCCTATGTAGATAGGGGCTATCGTTTTGCGTTTGCCAACAACGCCTTCGCTCAGTGCTATAGCCTCACGGTCACTCAGGTCCTCGGCCAACGGGTGGAGGAGGTGCTCGACGGAGGCACCTACGCCGGTATCCGCGCCAACCTGGAAGCCGCACTCGACGGACAGCCATTCGATTTTGACGTTGCGCCTGCCTCCGCCGAGGGCCGCTACCTGCATGTCTCCCTGGTGCCCGACTCGGACGAGCAGGGGCAAGTGGCGGGGGTGGTAGTTACCATCAGCGACATTACCGAGCGCACCCTTGCCGAGGCAGACCTCCGCCGCCGGGAGCAGGAGCTTCGGGACTTCATCGAGAATGGGGCGGTCGGCCTTCACTGGGTGGGGCCGGACGGCAAAATCCTCTGGGCCAACCGGGCCGAGCTTCAGTTGCTTGGCTACGGCGAGGACGAATATATAGGCCATGACATCGCGGAGTTTCACGCCGATGGGCACATCATCAGCGACATCCTCCGCAGGTTGAGCGCCAAAGAGACCCTGCACGGTTACGAGGCGAGGTTGCGAGCCAAGGACGGCACTGTCAAGCACGTGCTGATTAGCTCCAACGTGCTGTGGGACGACGATGGGCACTTCGTACATACCCGCTGCTTCACCCGCGACATCACCGAACGCAAGCTGGCGGAAGAGGCCCTGCGCGAGAGTGAGGAGCGGAACCGCGCCGTACTGGAGCAGGTTTCCGAGGCCATATTCCTGCTCGACCCCGATACGAAGCGCTTCGTGGTCGCCAACCCCGCGTTCCAGAGGTTGTTGGGATACACGGCTCAAGAACTGGCGGGCATGCAAATATACGACGTGCTGCCCTACGAGCGCGAGCGCATAGACCGCACCGTACAGCGGGCGCTCGACTCCGGGGAATACTACGTAAGCGACCGTCTCTACCGCCGCAAGGACGGCTCCCTGGTCAATGTGGAAGTGGGCATTACCCCGGTCTCGTATGGAGGCAAAAGGGTGCTCTGCCAGGTTATACGTGACATTACCGAGCGGCGGAAGAACGAGGAAGAGCGCAACCAACTGCTGGAGAGCGAACAGTCGGCCCGTACCGCCGCCGAGGAAGCGTTGCGGATGCGCGATGAGCTGCTTGCCATCGTTTCGCACGACCTCAAGAACCCGCTAGCGGCGATAAAGGGGAACGTTCAACTGGCGCGTCGGCGCGTGCAGGAAACGAACGGTGCGGACCCAGGCCGGGTTGTGAGCATACTCGACAGGATTGACGAGGCCCAGGCAAAGATGAACATGCTCATCAACGAGCTAATGGACTTCGGCCGCTTGCAGGCCGGGCTTCCACTCACGCTGCAACGCCGCCCCACCGACCTTATGACGCTCGTACACGAAGTCGTTACGCAACAGCAACAGAGCACCAACCGGCACAACATCCGCATTGCGGCAACCGTGCCGGAACTGGTAGGGTCGTGGGATGCCGAGCGGCTTGAGCGGGTAATTGCCAACCTGCTGTCCAACGCCGTCAAGTACAGCCCGAACGGCGGGGATATCACGGTAGAAGTGGCGCGGGAGGCCCTGGCCGCCGGGCAGTCGGGCGAGGGAGCCGAGACCTGCGCGACTATTACCGTCAGGGACCAGGGCCTGGGCATCTCCGGCGAGGACATGCCCCACATATTCGAGTGGTTCAGGCGTGCTAGCGACGTGTCGGGACGAATCAGCGGTGCCGGCATCGGCCTGGCAAGCTCCTTGCGCGCGGTGCAGCAACACGGCGGCACGATCAGTGTGGACAGCCGGCCTGGGGTGGGATCGATCTTCACCGTTCGCCTGCCCCTCGGCAGGTAATTGGTGCTGTTGCCTCCAGAGATGCAGGACCTTAGATTTTATTCCCCCAAACTTGCTATAATTCCATCCAGCACACACTAACTAAACGGCAACACGCCACCACCCTGCCTCCTAAGAGCGTTACGGGTTACTCGTTACGTGTCACGCCTTACAACTCAATCTTCATGCAATATTCTCCGCTGATACCGATTCTGGAGCACGCTTAATGGGTGAGACATTTCTCTGGTGGTTGACAATACAGGTGCTAGGCCTGGTGGCGCTGCCCGTAGCGGCGATGCTGATGCGCGGGGTGCCCGACCGGGGGTACATAGCCACTAAGCCGCTTGGCCTGCTGCTCGTCACCTGGCTGGCGTTCACGTTCTCCATGACGGGTGCGGTGCCGTTCGGGCGTCTCCTGCTGTTTGGCTGTCTGCTGCTCGTCGCGTTGTTCTCCGCCTGGCTGTTGTTCCGCGATAACCGGGCCTTGTTGTGGGAGCTTCGCGCTCACTTCCGCACGCGCTCGTTCCTGCGGCACCTGCTCGCCGCCGAGTTGCTGTTCGCGGTGCTGTTCGCCTTCTGGGCCTGGATGCGGGCCTTCAACCCCGAAATCCTGGACCAGGAGAAGTTCATGGACTACGGCATCCTGAACGCCATCCTGCGTAGCGGCAGCATGCCCCCGCCCGATATGTGGCTCGCCGGGCACTCGCTCAACTATTACTACTTCGGCTACATCCTCATGGCCGCTATGTCCAGCCTGAGCGGGGTCGCGCCCTCGATTAGCTTCAACCTGGCAAACGTCTTCCTGTTCGCCATGACGGGCCTGCTCGCCTACGGTGTGGTCTACAACCTCATCGTGGGCACCATCCTGCGGCGGTCTGGACGGCCCGCCCCTGTCGTGGCACCTGCGCCTCCACCCCCCGCACCTCGGACAAGGGGCAACGGCCGCCGCAGCACCAGGCCGGAGCCAGCGCCGAACAATCCCTTGCCAACACGGCAGGCGCACACTCAGCGGTTCGCGCTCGCCGGTGCCTCAGCCGGTACCTACTCCACTGCCGTAGATGAAGAGGTAGCCGCGACTCCGCTGCCCTCGCGCCGACCTAGAGCAGAAGCGCACCGCGAAGAGGTTACGGTGGTTGAGACGGTGGCGGGGGAGGGCACCGACGACCCCACACGACGCGTGCCGTTCTTTTTGTCGCCCATCCTCTACGGGGTGCTGGCCGCCCTCATGGTGGTGGCGATGGGCAACCTGGCGGTGCCGTTCGGAAATCAAGACGCACCCGGAGGGCAGGCCAACTCCAACGGCTGGCGGTTCTGCTTCTTCTGTGCAAAGCAAGGCTACGACTACTGGTGGGACCCCTCCCGGATCATCATGGACTACCGGACCGTGCAGCAGCCGGATGGCACCATGCTCAAATCGCAGGTAGGCTACGAGACTATCAACGAGTTCCCGGCCTTCTCGTTCGTGCTGGCCGATATGCACCCGCACGTCATGGGCCTGCCCTTCGTGCTGCTGGCCGCGCTGACCGCCTACGCGCTGGGACGCCGCAAAGTGGCCCGCTCCAACCGCTGGCGCGACGGCTTGCCGCATGGCCTAGCGGGGTGGCTGGGGCTGCTCCTGTCCGGCATCATCGTGGGTGCCCTCTACACGATCAATACGTGGGACTACCCTACATACTTGCTGGTCATGCTAGGCGGGCTGGCGCTGCCCTATATAGCGGCGGCGCACAGGCCAGACAGCGGCGGCTGGCGTTGGGCCAGGCCCTTTGTCGTTTACGCTGCCTTGCTTATCGTGATTAGCCTGCTGGCCTACCTGCCGTTCCACCTGACCTTCACATCCTTCGCCGGTGGTGGCCCCGTGGCTCTGCCCGAGAACGTGGCGAACATACCCGTGCTTGGCGGCCTGTTGCAGCGACTCAGCGGCCTCTTCCTGCTCAACACCGCCGACAAGACCATCACCGGCTTTATAGTCATCTTCGGCATCTTCTTGCTCTCCCTGGTGGTGTGGCTCGTCTACGAGTTCGCTACTTACATGCGCAAGCGCGCCCGCACCAGCGAAGAGGGAGTCAATACGCTGCTCATCTTCGGCATCGTGCTCATGGCGATCCTGTTGATTGCGGTGTGGACGCGCTTCCCGCTCTTCGCGTTTCTGCTGCCCCTCATCATCATGGCGGGGTACCTCATCTGGCAGGAGCCGCGTCGCACCGAGCGCAACCTGGCGCTGGGCATCTTCCTGGTCGCCGCTACGATCGGCCTCGGAATAGAGATCATCTACCTGCACGACAACTTCGGCAACCGGATGAACACCCTCTTCAAGTTCTACTACCAGATGTGGGTGCTCTGGTCGCTGGCGGCGGCTTACGGCTTCTGGCGCACATTGCAGGCGGCTTTCGGCAAGAACCACCTGATGAGCACTGGGCGGGGCCAGGACCGCGTGGAGTGGGCGGTGAACGACACTTCCACCGGCCTGAAGGTGCTGGTGGGCACGTGGGCGGTGGCCCTCTTGCTGCTGGTGCTGTCCGCGCTCCCCTACGCCTGGTTCGGCTCTCAACAGAGGAACATGGTCGAGAACAAGTCGCCCGTGGGACTCGATGGGCTGGAGCTCCTACGCAGGAGAAACCCCGCTGACTACGAGGCGGTCAGGTGGCTCAACGCGAACGCCGGTCCCCGCGACGTGGTGCTGGAATGCTGCCGCAATGAGTACGACTGGCCGGGGCGCATCTCGGCCTTCACCGGGCTAGCCACGCTGGTGGCGTGGGACACGTCGCACGAAAAGTTGTGGCGGTCCAGCCAGCCCGCCTTGTCGTCGGAGGTGGACCGCAGGCGACAGGTGGTGAACGCCATCTATCAAGGCACCGATCCCGACAACGGCGCTCGATTGACGCCGCAGAAGCTGCTCGATACGCTCAACTCTTATGGTGTGGACTACGTGGTGGTGGGCGCGATAGAGCGCGGCGTGGTCGGTCCCCGGACCAACGAAATCAGCGCCGCCGAGCGGATTACCCCCTACGCCGAGAGCGTAATGAAGGCGACCCTACGGGAGGTCTTCCGGTCCGCCGACGGCAACGCCGTAATCTATGGGGTGCAAGGTGCGCGGGTGGACCCGAACGTGGTGGTGCCCACCCCGCTGCCAGAGGTCACGCCCGGCGCGGAGGGGCAGCAGGTTGATCCCAACGCCCCTCCGCAGGCACTGCTCGACCGCGCAGGCCCCGGCCCCAACCGAGGCCAGTTCAACCTGCCGCGTGCCATAGCGATAGACGCACAGGGCAACTTCTACGTGTCGGACACCGAGAACAAGCGCATCCAGAAGTTCGACCCATCGGGCGCGTGGCTGCTGGCGTTCGGGGCCGAGGGCACGCAGGTAGGGCAGTTCGCGGCTATCTCGGAGGAGTCGGTGGGCACCGGGCCGGGCGGGCTGGCCGTGGACGCCGACGGCAACATCTACGTGGCCGACACCTGGAACCATCGCATCCAGAAGTTCGACTCGGACGGGCACTTCGTCAACGCCTGGGGTTCGTTCATCAGTCTTGCCGACCCCGCCGTTGCCAACGCGCCCGACAGGGACAGCCGCTTCTACGGCCCGCGCGGCGTGGCAATAGGCCCCGACGGCAATGTGTACGTGACCGACACCGGCAACAAGCGCGTGCTCATATTCACCCCGGACGGCGAATTCGTGCGCAAGATCGATTCCGGCATGAGTCCTACCAGGGTCGCCCCGGACTACGCGTTCAACCAGCCGGGCGAGTTGAATGAGCCTATCGGCATCGCGGTGGACGCGCAGGGCAACGTCTACGTCGCCGACGCGAACAACAGGCGCATCCAGAAGTTCGACGCGGCGGGCCAGCCGGTAGCGCAGTGGCCGGTACCCGCCCCCAACTGGGAGCCAGGACCTTATCTTGAGCCGTTCCTGGCGATTGACACGGCGGGCAACCTGTACGCCACCGCGCCTACAGGCAAGACCGTGCTCAAGTTCGACCCGAACGGGCAGTTAGTAGCCACGAAGAACGCCAAGGGTGCCGTCACGCTCAACCTGCCAACGGGCCTGGCAATCGGCCCGGCCGGTAACGTGTACGTGGTCGATACTGTCAACAACAGCGTGGTGGACCTGGGCACCGTGCCATAAGGGCTAGAGACTAGCAAAGACAGAAAGGGCAGGACTCGCTGAAAGGAGTCCTGCCCTTTCTACTTTCAGCCTATCCGCGCACTACAACCTGGCCTCAGAGCAGGTTGCGCTCCGCCAGGTACACCCCCAACGCGAAGGCTGCGGCGAACAGCATCGCTACCAACAAAATCGCGCCAAGGGTAAGCAGCCCGCGCGGGTTAGCCTCGCTCGATTCATCGCTGAGGGTACCCTGGTGTTCGCTGCCTGGTCCTGTCATGGCGCGACTCGCTGGGCGGGTTCCGGCCACGGGGGCACCGTCGGGGTGGTCCAGCCATTGCTGCCCGCGTACAGGCCCAGCCCAAAAGCCACAAGCAGGAGCAAGCATACCACGGCTATACCCAGAACCCAGGACCGCATTGTGGTGCCGTTCATCGCCTGCACCTTCCGTTTGTAGCCTGGGAAAGTGGGTCGGGAGGGGCTTCATTGGCGGGCAATACTTCGACGGTGGTGATTACCTCTCGCTGGCTCATTAGCTCGTCGGGGCTGGCGGGGTCGAGCATCAGGGACAACAGGAGGGGTTTCGCCATCGCGTTGCTCACCTCGTAGCGACCTGGGGCAATATTCGAGGGGATCACCAGGTACGTTTCGTCTCGGACCACGTAGTTGCCCAGGTCTTCTATTTCGCGGGCGGCCACGTAGTCCTCGAACTGGTCGAACAGAGGCACGTGGCCCTCCATCGCCAGGTTGTCCCCCAGCACGGTCACCATCGGCGGAATCCAGTCGCCCCTGGCGTACCAGTAGCGCACCAGCCGCCACGGTTTGCCCGCAGTGGCTTGTGGCTCCGCATCCACCCCGACCAGCGTCAGCAGTGAGGTGTAATGGATGTCGAGCTTCTGCGAAGGGTGCGAAGCAGGGTCCTCTATCGACACCATCCAATCGAGTGGCGGGTCGTCGGCGGGGCGCACGCGGTACAGGTTCAGCCAGCCGTACTGCATGCCCACGTCCGAGTGGAACATGCCGGTCAGCACAGGCTCGTACCACTTGAGGTTGTTGCCCTCAGGGTCGGCAATGAAGTTGGGCTGCCAGGTATCGCCGCTGTGGATGCTCGAGTAGACAGGGCCTTCCGGCCACGGCACCTGGCCGGGCGGGGGGTCGCCCGCTGCCGGGCCTGCCTGCACGCGCAGGTCGGGCCGCACGCCGCACAGCCTGGTGTAATAGAGCAGGTCGTAGCCGAGGGAAGCGCCCCTGTGGTAAAGGTTGGCACCCTGCGGCAGCATGCCCAGGGCGTTGCCGTAGAAGTCGCGGAAGCTGAGGTCCTTCGACATGTTGTTGGGCGCGAGGTTGCGCTGCCAGTCCCAGCCCGCCCCGCCCAACGCCAGGGTAGCCACCACCAGCGCGGGCAGCACAGCCTTGAACTCCACCATCCTCGGTGGTCCCGGCTGCAAGCCAATTTGTCTCTCGGCTGCCAGGCTGATAGTGGGCCTCCGCGCCTGCCCGTATGGAACGCGGAGAAGCACACGCAGGCCCGCCGCCATCGCTTCGAGACCCATCGCGGCGAAACAGGCCGCAACCCAGTATGTTGGGATGTAGTAAACGTCGCTATCGGGCACCTTGTAGTTGATGTAGAAGACCAGGTTCGCCAGCATGAACAGTACGAGCAGGAAGAAGCACCGAAGCCGGGTGAAAAGCAGCCGCCACGCCCCGACCAGCAGGAGCGCCACCCCGATTGGCCCCATGTTGCGGCCAAGCAGGTGCAGGAAGAGCGCGATACGGTCGGGCACCTCCTGGAGTGTGTAGCCGAAGCGGGCCTCTTTGAAAGCGTCCAGCGTAACCGCTTTGAAGAGGGGCCAGCCCTGCTCGACCCTGGGGAAAAAATCGCCATAGGGCACATTTTGCAGGTCAAAGTACACCCATGTGTAGGGCACCACGACCGCTACCAGCGCCAGGGCCAGCCCGAGCAACCCGCCCCGCAAGTCGAGACCTCGAAGTAGCTCGCTCACCTTGGCAGGTGTACGTGCCCGGTCTTCGGTGGCGGCACGTTCCGGTTTCGGCCAGCCGAGCAGCGCGAATATTGCCAGCGCGGGTAAGTAGAGCACGTTGGATGGGTGGATGCCCAGGCTCAACCCGAACACCGCCGCACCCGCGATGAGCCAGCGGCGAGCTGTCCGCCGGGACGAAGTCGAGTTGGTGTGGCTCCTGGCGGCCCCCCACTCCAACACCGCCAGCACCACGAACGCCAGGAAGCACATGTTGGGCGCGTAAAGCTCCGCAATCACAGCCTGCGACCAGAAGGTGAGCGACAGGGCGAACAAGGCACTGCCCCCGAGGGCGGTCAGCCGGTCGCCGGTCAGGTGTCGGGAGATTACGGTGTAGAGCACGCCTACCGACAGGGCCGCGCACAGCGCCGACATCCAGTTGACGCGGGTAGCGGGCTCGCCGAAGGGCAGCCAGGTGAATAGGTGCCCCAGCCACACGTACACGGGCGCGCCGGGGATGTGGGCCATCTCCAGCAGGCCGCTCTTGGTAACTAGCTCAGGCGAGTCGAAGCTGGTGGAACTGATGGTGGGGGCGAGGGTAGCGCTATACAGGCACAGGCTGGAGAGCGTAACGAGCGCGGCAAGCAGCCAGTCAAAGCGGTCCCATGACATACGCGCGCGGGACCGCACATAAGGAGCATGAGGAGCATTTGACGCAGGATAGTTCACCTGGGCAGCCACGCTGCTATGTAAGAATACGAAGGACATTACTTTGCAAGCTTCTAAACAAAGTATAGACCCCACCGATTCACCCTGTCAAAGTATGTTGTAGAAGCTCACGTGTACGTATGCATCCCAAAGGGAATTATTCACGGTTGTTGACCGCCGGGTACATCCTGCCTTATACAGGACGTACGGGTGGGACACTTACAGCAAAGCAAGTAGCAGACCCAGGAGAAAGGTCCGATGATGGTAGTAACCAGGAAGATCAGCACGAACACCCGCGGCGATGGGCACACCATAGATATTACCACCGAAGTGGAGAAGGCAGTCAGAGAGGCGGACGTGGGCAGTGGAGTAGTCACGCTGTTCGTCGTAGGGTCCACCGCCGGGCTTACCACTCTCGAATTCGAGCCGGGAGCGGTGGCCGACCTGGGGCGGGTGTTCGAGCAGCTAGCCCCGCGTGACGCCGAGTACCAGCACGAGTTGAGGTGGCACGACGACAACGGCCACAGCCACGTGCGGGCGGCGCTGCTTGGCCCATCGCTCTCGGTGCCTTTCGTGTCCGGCAAGCTGGTACTGGGCACGTGGCAGCAAATCGTCCTGGTGGATTTTGACACCCGCCCGCGCAAGAGGGACGTTGTCGCGCAGATCATGGGGGAGTGACAGGGCATGCCGCCACCGATGGTGTAAGATGAAAGCGGAACCGAGTCAGAGGGACAAAGCAACGCTATGCAACGTCCTCCAGGCCATCTTATCGCTCCGTATAGTGGAAATGGACAGCGGCTAAGTGATAGCAATATAGAGGGGTGGAAACATTGGCTGAGATAGAGGTCGTGGTTGCAGAGGTCGAGACTCCTGCCGGGGTGTTTGGGGCCGTGCTCACTTCCCGCGGATTGAGCCGCCTGATATTCCCCGGAGAGGACTTCGGGCAGTGCGACGCGTGGGTGAGGCGCTGGGAACCTGGGGCGGCTCGCGCCAATCGGCAAACGGGCCTACAACACCTGGGCGAGCAACTGACCGCCTACTTCGAGGGCACCCTCAGGGAGTTCACCGTGCCGCTCGACCTTCGGGGCACGCCCTTCCAGTTGCGGGTGTGGGCCGCGTTGCAAGAGGTCGGTTACGGCGAGCTGCGCACCTACGGGCAGGTCGCGTCGGGCATGGGTGCAACTAAGGCCGTGCGAGCCGTGGGCGCGGCCAACGGTGCCAACCCGGTGCCCATCATCGTGCCGTGCCATAGGATCATCGGCAGCAACGGGCGCTTAGTCGGCTATGGTGGCGGCCTGGACATGAAGCGCCGCCTCCTTGAAGTGGAAGGGGTAATGAGCGCGTTCGAGCCGTTGCAACCGCTGCCCGCACGCGCCCGTTCGCTCTCCTCTGCCCAGCCCGCCCAACCCACACCTGGAAGTAAGCCCTCGGCTCCCACCTGTTCGTGACGCGGACCTGACGCAGCCCCTATGGTGAGGCTACACCCAGCCCTTGGAGCCTGGCCGTTGCGTCGCGCTTTATCGTCTCGTTCGAGCTAATCTCCAGCACCTTGCGGTAGTCGGCGGTGGCTGGCTCCTTGTCGCCTTTGGCTTCGTATGCCATACCCCGCCTGTAATAGGCCATGTCGTAGTCACTGCGATGCTGGATGGCTGTGCTGAACTTCGCGATGGCGTCATCGAATAGGCCCGCCCGGTAGAGTCTGCTGCCCGAGCGCATCTGGCTATCCACCAGTGCAGCCGTGAAATCGTCTGAGGGTGGCCTGAACGCATAGAGCACCGAAGTCGCCCCCGCGCAGGCCAGCACCACAAGGAGCGTCACAAACACCGACCGCCAGCCCATGTTGGTCTGCGCCGAGCGCGCCTGCATCAGGAGCATGTCGGAATAGTTGATCGGGTTGCCCGGAGGGGGTGCAGGGATATCCAGTTCCCGCCGCTCAATTACAGCTTCTTTGGTTCGCGCTTCTCTCTTTATCACGATGCTTTCCCCGGCAGGCAGATACTCCCGGCAAGAAGGATTCTATCTACATATAACACAACAAAACAGCGGCAAAGGGTCGTTTTCACGGTATACTGGTACCGGCTGGAAGCCAAACTGGATGCAGGGAGCAGCAGATGACCGGGGTAAACGAGCTTGATACGCCCGCCTTGTTGGTGGACCTCAAGCGCATGCAGCGCAATATCGCTACTATGCAGGCAGCGTGCGACCGCAACGGCGTGGGCATAAGGCCGCACACCAAGACGCACAAGTCGCCCGCCGTGGCCCGCTTGCAGGTGGCGGCGGGCGCGCGGGGCATCACGGTAGCCAAGCTAGGCGAGGCGGAGGTCATGGTGGAGGCCGGGTTCGATGACCTGTTCGTCGCGTACCCACTGATAGGCGAGAGCAAGTACCGTCGGCTCCTGCCCCTGCTGGAACGCGCGCGAATTGCCGTGGCTGCCGACTCGCTGGAAGGTGTGGAGATGATGTCGGCCTTCTTCGGCCCGCGTGGGGTGAGCGTGCCCGTGCTGGTGGAGATAGATACAGGCTTCCGGCGCACTGGCCTCCCCAGTGCGGAAGCGGCGGTAGCCCTGGCCCAGGCGGTTGACCGCGCCCCCGGCCTCGCCTTTGAAGGGCTGATGGAGTTTTCGGGCCACTCTTACGCTGCCTGCTCGGAGGAGGAGCGGCGGGTGATAGGGCATGCTGAAGCGTCCATGCTGCTGGAAGCGTCGGCGCGCCTGTCGCAGTTGGGCCTGCCTGTGAGAGTGATTTCCACTGGCTCTACCCCTTCGATGCCCTTCGTCGCGGAGACGCCCGGCGTGACCGAGGTGCGCCCCGGCGTCTATGTATTTGGCGACCTGAAGCAGGTGGAACTCGGCACCCTGCAACGCGACCAGTGCGCGCTCACCGTGCTGGCTACGGTGGTGAGCACTCCCGCCCCTGGCCGCTACATCCTCGATAGCGGCACTAAGGCCCTGTCGAGTGACCACTACGCCACCTGGACCTATGGTGAGCTAAAAGACTACCCCGGCGCTATCATCACCCGCGCCAGCGAAGAGCACGGCATCATCGAGGGCGCGGACCTCCCCCTGCGCGTGGGCGACCGGGTGGAAGTAATCCCCAACCACGCCTGCGCCACATGCAACATGCACGACGAGTTCTACCTCGTGGATGGCGACACGGTGCTGGATGTGTGGCCGGTGGCTGGCCGGGGCAAGTTCCGCTAGCAGGATTCCATTGCGGCCTCATATCGGCAGGCTGTCTCTATTCAGCACATGGTGGGAGAACAAGCATCAACAGGCCGTGCGGTGGGACTTGGTGCGGTCCTCTACGGCGTGGACTTCAGCATTACCTGATGTATAATGGCTCTTCGGAACCCACCTTTGCACTTTGGAAGTTGCCACAATGGACACACAAACAAGCCTCCCCGGTACGGCTGACGCGGGCGAGCGCCTGGTAATCGTCAAGCAGGAGCCGTTCAACGCTGAGACACCCCTGTTCGCCTTGCGCGAATATCTCACGCCGAACGAAAACTTCTACGTGCGCAGCAACTTCCCTGTGCCCCGCATAGCAGGCGAGACGTGGCGGCTTCGCCTGGGTGGAGCGGTGACGCGGCCAGTGGAATTCACCCTGGACGATCTACTGTCCATGCCCGTGCGGGAGCTTCCGGCCACTTTGGAGTGCGCTGGCAACGGTCGCACCGGCTTTTCACCTCTGCCGCAGGGCGAGCCGTGGGGAGTCGGGGCCGTGGGTACCGCTATGTGGCGTGGCGTGTCGCTGGCTTCGCTCCTCGAAGGGGTTGGGCTGGGCGATGGTGCCGTCGAGGTGCTGTTCGAGGGGGCAGATAAAGGGGTGCCTGCCGCGGGCGCTGTGGAAGCGCCGTTCGCCCGGTCGCTGCCCCTGGAGAAGGCGCTGCACCCCGACACCCTCCTCGCCTATGAGATGAACGGCGCGCCCCTTCCGCCGGAGCACGGTGGCCCAGTGCGCCTGCTGGTACCGGGTTGGTATGGCATGGCCTCGGTCAAGTGGCTAACGTCTATCACGGTGCTGCAACAGCCATTTACCGGCTTCTACCAGAAAGAGCGTTACGTCCTCGACTTTCCAGGCGTTTCCGAGTCCGTGCCCGTGCGCGAAATGCAGGCCAGGGCGCTAATCACCAGCCCCACACCTGGGGCGGTTCTAACGCCGGGGAGCCACATTGTCTCAGGCGTGGCCTGGTCCGGGCGTGGGCTGGTGGCGTCAGTGGAGGTGAGCGTTGAAGGCGGCGGCCCCTGGCGACCTGCCCGCCTGCTGGACTCGCCCGCGCTCTATACCTGGCGTCGCTGGGAGTTCGACTGGACCCCCACCAAGCTGGGCCGCCACGTCCTGCGGGCGCGCTCCATAGATGCCGAGGGGAACGTGCAGCCGGACCTTGCCCCCTGGAACAGGCTCGGCTACTGCAACAACTCGGTGCAAGCGGTGGTCGTTGACGTAAGGGACTGACGCGGCACGCACCAGCTATCACACCGGCGAGGAACTGAGTGAGAGAGGACGTTTACATCCACCCCACAGCCGACGTATCCCCGAAGGCTACGCTTGGGCCGGGCACCCGAGTATGGCACGAGGTACAGGTGCGCGAGGGGGCCGTGCTGGGGCGCAACTGCATCCTGGGCAAAGGTGCCTATGTGGACTTCGGCGTGCGCATCGGTGACAACGTGAAGGTCCAGAACCGCGCCAGCGTCTACCACGGCGTTACGCTGGAGAACGGGGTGTTCGTAGGGCCGCACGTGGTATTCACCAACGACAGGCTGCCCCGCGCCATTAACGCCGATGGCTCGCTGAAGAGCGATGCGGACTGGGAGGTAGGGGAAATACTGGTGAAGGAAGGGGCCTCGCTGGGGGCGGCCTCGGTGATCGTGGCGGGCGTCACAATCGGGCGGTTCGCGCTGGTAGGTGCCGGGTCCGTGGTTACGCGGGACGTGCCGGACTTCGGCCTGGTCTACGGCAACCCGGCGCGCCTGGCGGGCTACGTCTGCGAGAACGGCCACCGGGTGGAGGATACCGGAGAGCAGCGAGACGGCGGCACGCTCTTCAGGTGCCCGACGTGCGGCAGGGAGGTTATTGTGGGCGGGTAAGGATGGCACCGCTAAGCATGCTGAGACATCATAAGCGAAGGGGCACGATTATCGTGCCCCTTCGCCGTTCCAATCCCAGTCCGTACCATCCTTAAGCTACCCTTAGCGCGCCTCCGCCCCGGCAGGCTCCGGCTTCCCACCAAGCGCGTGCCGGGTGTCTACCAGTAGCCTGGCGCGCCGGTGTATCAAGCTCCAATCGTAGGAGGAGTGGTCGGTGACGATCATCGTGCAGTCGTTCTCTCTGAGGGCCGTTTCCAGGTCGGTGACGCTCGCCATCTCCAGGGTCTCGTGGTGGAAGGCGGGCACGTGCGGATCGTGATAGCTCACCTGCGCGCCCTTCTCCTGGAGCAGCATGATAATGTCCATGGCGGGTGACTCGCGGATGTCCGACACGTCTTTCTTGTAGGCGACCCCCAGCACCAGCACCCTGGAGCCTCTGACGGGCTTGGCTTCGTCGTTGAGGGCGTCCTGCACCTTCTGCACCCAGTAGATGGGCATCTCGGTGTTTATCTCCGAGGCAAGCTCGATGAACCGGGCGTTGTAATTGAGCGTCTTTAGCTTCCACGAGAGATATAACGGGTCGATAGGTATGCAGTGCCCGCCGAGACCGGGGCCTGGGGTGAACTTCATGAAGCCGAACGGCTTGGTGGCGGCGGCGTCTATAACTTCCCACACGTCCAGCCCTAGCTTGTCGCACATGAGGAGCACTTCGTTCACCAGCCCGATGTTCACCGCCCGGAAGGTGTTTTCCAGCAGCTTCACCATCTCGGCAGCCGCGGGCGAGGAGACGGGCACCAGCCTCTCGATAGCCACGCCGTAGTATGCCTGCGCCACCTCCAGGCAGGCAGGGGTCACCCCGCCGATCACCTTGGGGGTGGTGCGGGTGGTCCAGTCGGTGCGGCCAGGGTCCACGCGCTCCGGTGAGAAGGCCAGGAAGAAATCCTCGCCTACCTTGAGGCCGCTTTCCCGCAGCTTGGGCAGCACCAACTCGCTGGTCGTGCCCGGATAGGTGGTCGATTCGAGGACGATAGCCATGCCGGGGTGCAGGTACCGGGCTACTTCCTCGTTGGCTGCCAGTATGTAGGAGACATCCGGGTCGCGGGTCTTGCGCAGCGGGGTGGGCACGCATATAGACACGGCGTCAATGTCTCGTAGAGCCGCGAAATTGGTGGTGGCCTTGAGCAACCCCCTGGCTACCAGCGGCCTAATCGCCTCCGCTGGTACGTCCTCAATGTACGTCTCGCCGTTGTTGAGCGCGTCCACCTTGCGACTGTCTACGTCGATGCCGGTGACGTGGTAGCCCGCCTCCGCGAAAATCACCGCCAGCGGCAAGCCTACGTACCCCAACCCGATGATGCCCACCCGCGCCTCTCTACGGCGCAGTTTCTCTATCAATTCCGTCCTTGTATCAGCCATTCGACCGTCCCTCTTCTGATGTACCTGACCCGCGTGCGGGACACCGCGTCCCATCGCCGCTTACCTATGATACAACATTCACTCCGGCTACCCCAAAACTCCGGCAGCCGCGTTCCTAAACGGTGCGGTGTCTAAGTTGCAACGATCAACAAGACTAAAGGGAGCATCGTCCCTGTGAAAGTAGCAACGGCTCGGGGAGTGTCTGCTGCCATGATTAGGACCTGCGCTAATTTCTCACCTGCATTAGTGCGTGGCGCAGGCAAAGTAGTAGTACCTTGGGGTAGTGGTCCTTGGTTAGAAATAGCTAAGCACTGCGGTACCATCGGGCTACTGTGCGGGAGCGTGCCGTTGGATAGACTGAGGATGTCATATTCCTTATCGTTTTTAAGTACCGTTTAGAAAGGGACATCCTATGAACCGCAGAGTCTTAGCAAGTCTGTTAGGTCTGGGCGCGCTGGCGCTTACAGTGCTCCCCGCGAGCAGCACCCATGTAGCAGCCGGTGCCAACAGGTCTCATGCCGCAACCTACAGTGTGGCCGCCAACGCGCCCGTGGTCGATTCGCCAAATGCGGGTGCGGACTCCGGCCAGCGCAATAGCGTGCCCGCAGCCCCTCCTCTCAGCGGCCCGTCCGCCGAGGGCGACCTGCTGGCTAGCAACTTCGACACGCAGCCCGCCTGGAACACCCCGTCGGGCTACGAAGGTAGCTGGCGCGTCATGGGCGGCCGGTTGCAGCAGACCGGCGATGCCTCAGGCGACGGCAGCCTCTCGAACGGCCCCGCCGCGCTGGTGAATGGCGTCTCGGCACAGAACGGCACGGTGCGCGTCATGGCTTACCCCACCGGCGGCGAGCCTTTCGGCGTGCTGTTCCGGGGCACCAACTTCGGCCATTATCGCGTAACCCTGTACGCCGCCGCCCCGAACAACAAGGCGAAGGCAGTCCTGGAGAAAGTAACCACCTCCAAGGGCGGCACCCATGCTTCCACACTAGCCGTTGCCTCGATGTGGCCTGGCTACACCACTGGAACCTGGCATGAGGTGCGGGTCGCACTAGACGGTGGCCGCGTAGAAGTGCTGGTTGACGGCGCGAGCGTGCTGAGCTACACCGACTCCGCGCCCGCCGCGGGTTGGTCCGGCCTGTGGGGCACAGCCGACCAGGGTGTGTCGTTCGACAACTTCGCGCTCTCCTCCACTCCCGACTTTACAGCTACGGCCCCTGCCTATGAAGCCCCGGCGAGCCAGCAAGAGCCTGCGGCAGCCCAGGCGAATTGGTCCACTCCCAAGAACGTGACCAACAGCCCGCTGTACGACCAGACACCCGCGATGGCCGTGTCGCCGTCCAACGGCGCGGTCAGCGTGCTCTGGATGCAGGACGACCCCACCAACGTTATCACACCTTCCAGCTACCTGAAGGCGGCCAACGGCAGCGCCACCGCGAACTTCAGCAGCCTGACCGCCAGCACAGCGTTCCCCCGGAGCCTCGGCAACATTCGAGTGGCCCGCGACTCGCAGGGCAGGGTACACGCGGCTTACTTCGAACTGGTGCAGGGTTACTGGGCCTGCGGGCGCTACACCCAGCTTGATGCCCAGGGCACCCCGGTCCTCACCGAGGACGTGCCCAACACCTGCGGCACCAACCGCAAGAACGTGGCTATCGCGGTAGGTCCCACCGGCACCGTGCACATCCTGTTCGGCTCCAACAATAGAGATGCATACTACTACCAGCGTTCGGCGCAGGGCACCTGGACCGTCGAGGGTGAGGAAGTGGTTACCGCGCCCGTGGCCGACCTCGCAATCGTCGAGTCGAAGAACGGCGTGGTCATGGCGGCTTACAAGGCCCCAGGCCCCGGCGGCTACAGTGACATCATGACCGCCATACGCGAGAGCGCGGGCAAGTGGGTAGCGGAGAACGCCACCTCCGAATGCTGCACCGGCTGCCCCGACAACTCCCGCACATACCTGCCCAGCCTGGCGGCTGCCCCCGACGGCGGCATTCGCATGGCCTGGTCCGACGAGGGCTGCGACGCCCGCCAGGAATTGGCTTACAACGACATCTACTACCGCGAGTGGTCACCGGGCACCGGCTGGGCGGGAAAGCCCCTGGTGCGCGTAGTGAACAACGCAGGCCATTCGTACTACAACGACATTTCAGTAGACAATTCGGGCACCGCTCACATAGTATGGGCCGACACCACAGGCCGCGAGTACTCCAACTTCCTGCTGATGTACGCCGCTGGCAAGGGCACCACGTTTAGCACGCCGGTCAGTCCCTGGGCCGCCTGGAACGGCGCAAGCTTCTCCAAGGAACCTTCTATCGAAACTTCGACGGGCGTCGCGCACGTGGTCTTCGGCTCGAACCGCGATGATACACTCAAGGAGAACTACTACGCCTCGCTCGCCATCACCGACGGTCCGACGCCTACGGCTACTCCAACCACTCCCCCCGCGGCCTGCCTCTTCGTGGACGTGTGCGAGACTGACTACTTCTACAACGCGGTCAAGTCGCTCAACAGGGAAGGCGTGCTCTCAGGCTACGCCGCCAACCCGCCATGCGACAAAGGCACCCCCTGCTTCCGGCCCTACGACAACATGACGCGGGCGCAGAGCGTGAAGGTAGTGGCGCTGGGCGTCGGCTGGAAACTGCTCGAGCCTCGCACCAACACCTTCGCGGACGTGCCGGTCGGCTCTACCTTCTACCAGTACGTTGAGACGGCTGCCGCTCGCGGCGTGATCTCCGGCTACCCCTGCGGCGGCACCGGCGAGCCTTGCGACGGGCAGAAGCGGCCCTACCTGCGCCCCGGCGGCAAAGTGACTCGCGGCCAGTTCACCAAGATGGTGGTGTCGGGCTTCGACATGCAGACCAACGCCGGCAATACAGCCCACTTCGCGGACGTGCCGGTCGGCTCCACCTACTTCCAGTTCATCGAGTCTGCCTACAGCAGCGGCCTCATCAGCGGCTACGGCGACGGCAACTTCCGCCCCAACGACAACGTCACTCGCGGCCAGGCGGCCAAGGTGGTCTACATCGCGCAGGGCAACAAGTAAGAGTCTTTACGTCTAAACGCCAAGGCGCCAAGACGCAGAGGACCACGCCAAGAGTATAGAGGGTGTTCTTAGCAAGAGGAGCGGGGTACGGTATTACGTACCCTGCTCCTCTTTCTACTCTCCAAACCATAATCTACTTGGCGCGTTCTCCGCGTCTTGGTGTCTAGGCGTTTAGACTTTGTCACTGCCGCATGCTAGAGACCGGCGAGGCGTGACACCAGCTCGCGCTCCTCACGCCCGAACCAGGGCTCATTACCCGCCTGGGCGTTGAGCCGCATGCGGTCGGGTGAAGACGTGGCGGGGATGGCTACGTGGCAGCGGGGATCGCTCAGAATCCACTTCAATAGAGCCTGGGACCATGTGGTCACTCCGAAGTCGCGCAGGGGTGCCAGTTCCGAGGCGGGAGGCTCACGCCGGAGCAACGCACCCTCCGCGAAGGGCCTCATTACCACCACGCCCAGTCCCAGGCTGGCGGCAAGCGGCAAGATATCGCGCTCTACCTCCCTCTGCAACGGGTTGTAAGGGATTTGTATCGCGTCGATGCGCCCGGTCCGCATGACGGTGCTAAGCTCCCCGAAAGCAGTGTGGCTGTAGTGGGTCGCCCCTATGGCTCTTATTCTGCCGTCGGCGCGCAGCCGCTCCAGCAGGATTAGCTGGTCGTGCCAGGCCAGCAGGTTGTGGACCTGGTAGAGGTCAACCCCGCCGCCAAAGAACTGTAGCGCCCGTTCAATCTGCACTCGGCCCTGCGCCGGGCTTGCCGCCCACACCTTGGTGGCGACGATGGCCTGGTCGCGCTTGTCACTCAGGGCCATTCCAAGCACCCGCTCGGCCTCACCGTACATGGGCGACGAGTCGAAGAAGTTGGCGCCCTCCGACAGGGCGGTCTCCACCACGGCGGCGCGGGACTTCTCGTTTTCGGCACCGCGCACGTCGAACGTCTGCCATGTGCCCATGCCTACCACCGGGACTTGCAAGCCACTCTGTCCCAGCGTGCGGTGTTCCATACAGCCTCCCCTACCTAGCTTAGCAGGTAGCTCACCGTTGAGTGTGCAATGTGGAAGCCTGGCTGTCAAGCGCAAAATTCCGTATGTCTTGACACTGCTTGGAGCCTGTTATACAATCAGCACAACCAGGGTAAAGGTATAACCCGTCGTCTGCCCCCGCCGACGCAGTCCGGCGGACCAAACCATGCGCGCACCCCCGCGCACGCGAAGCAAGGCGTTACATGAGAGCTTAGCCTCACCCTTGCAGCGCACGTCGAGCACCCCCACCGCTTTGCAGAGTCGCAAGCTTTTTCCTGGCCGCTGCCGTCCGGGTGGTCTATCCACGAGCGTGTCCGCGTAATGTGCGTACGTCAGAACGGCTAGCGTAAGGAGGTAACCGGCAAATGGCTCAAGTGATTGACCGGGTCGAACTGTCTGGAATCGCGGTGCTACGCGACGCCCTCCTGAAGCTCGACAAGCCCTTCCGCCTGGAGAGCGGCGAGCCTAGCTTCGACGTGCCCTCGCATATTAAAGAGGCCATGTCGCGCGCCCTCCACGACAACAAGACCCACTACGTCGCCTCATCCGGCATCCCGCAGCTGCGGCAGGCGGTGGTGGACAAGGTCCGGGCCGACAACGGCATCCCGGTGGAGGGCGTGGGCGAAACGCTCATCACCAACGGCGGTATGCACGGGCTGTACTGTCTCTTTCAGGGCCTGATAGAGCCGGGCGACGAAATAGTGATACCCGACCCCACCTGGACGAGCATCCAGCACCTGATTACCCTGTGCGGTGGCGTGGTCATTCGCGTCCGTCTGCACGAGGCGCGAGGCTGGACCTTCGACCCCGACGAGTTGCGCCGGGCCATTACCCCTCGCGCTCGCGGCCTGATGCTGAACTCTCCGCACAACCCTACGGGTGGGGTGCTATCGCTGTCCGACCTGCAAGCCATTGCGGCGATAGTAGAGGACAACCCTCACCTCACCGTCATCAGCGACGAGGCTTACGAGCACATCACTTACGATGGCGCGGAGCACGTCAGCTTCGCCTCGTTGCCGGGCATGTACGCCCGCACGGCGAGCGTATTCACCCTCAGCAAGTCGTATGCGATGACGGGGCTGCGCCTGGGCTACGTGGTGTCTCCGGACAAGCACCTGATGGAGCGATTGCAGAAGGTGGCGCTCTACACGATCAGCGGGGTTAGCTCGGTAACGCAGTGGGGCGGCGTGGCCGCGCTCACCGGGCCGCAGGACTGCGTCGCCGCCTTCCGAGACGAGTACCGCGCCCGGCGTGACTTCTTCTACGAAGGACTGCGTGCGCTGCCTGTCTTCCGGGGCACGCCTCCCAAGGGCGCTTTCTACGCTTTCGTGCGCATCGCCGAGGGTTGGGCGGCCCCCGACGGTAGCACCGACTCCTGGGCCATGACCAAGTTCCTGTTGCAGGCCAAGATCGGTTCCGCACCCGGCGTCATATTTGGACCCTCAGGTGAGGGCTACCTGCGATTCAGCACCGCCTGTGACCGGCAAGAGCTTGCGGGCGCGCTGGAAGGTATGCAGGCGCTGTTCGGGCAGGTGGCGGTCACGGCATAGTGCTCCACGTGAGGAGCCGGAAAGAGAGAAAGTTGATGGACAGGACCAAAGTAGGAGTGTTGGGAGCGACCGGGGCGGTGGGCCAGCGATTGGTGCGCCTCCTCAACGGCCACCCGTGGTTCGAGATAGTGGCGCTGGCAGGTTCGGAGCGGACTTCGGGCAAGCGGTACGGCGAGGTGATGCGCCCCGCCCCCGCGATTGCCGGGACCGTGGAAGAGGCCGTGCTCTATATGCAGCTAAGGTGCCCGGAGCCGGCTTCCTTCTCCGAGTGCGCGATAGTGTTCAGCGCCCTGCCATCCGATGCCGCCAAGGAGATAGAGCCGCTGCTGGCGGCGCAGGGCATTGGGGTGGTGTCCAACGCCAGCACCTACCGCATGGAAGAGGACGTGCCGCTCATGGTGCCGGAGGTCAACCCCGACCACCTGCGCCTTATCGAAGTGCAGCGCCGAGCGCGGGGCTGGTCCGGCTTCCTGGTGACCAACCCCAACTGCTCGACCATCAGCCTCACTCTGGCCCTCGCCCCTCTGCACCGGGCGTTCGGCCTGGATAGCGCCTACGTAACCACGCTACAGGCCATCTCCGGGGCCGGTTTCAACGGGGTGAGCGCCCTGGACATGGTGGACAATATCGTCCCGTACATCGGCGGCGAGGAAGACAAGATCGAGACTGAGCCGCTTAAGCTGCTCGGCACGCTCACCGATGGGCAGCAAAACGGCTCGTATATCACGCCGCCACAAGACCTGAGACTGAGCGCCCAGTGCACCCGCGTGCCCACCTCCGACGGGCACATGGAGATGGTGTCGGTCAAGCTTAGGAACCCTGCTACACATCAAGAAATAGTAGAGGCATGGGAGAACTGGCAACCCGCCCCCCAGCAGTTGGGCCTACCCAGCGCCCCCTCTCGCCCCGTGGTAGTGCGGACCGAGTCTAACCGCCCGCAACCTCGCTTCGACCGTGACGAAGAGGGCGGCATGGCTACAGTCGTAGGCAGGCTGCGTCCCTGCCCGCTGCTCGATTGGAAGTTCGCGCTGCTCGGCCACAACCTGGTGCGAGGCGCGGCGGGTGGCGTGCTGCTCATTGCCGAACTGCTCAAGTCGGAAGGCTACGTTCAATAGTACCGGCTTTGCCCCAGGTGCTAAATACAAGCATGAGGCCCCGCCTTGTCATTTCGAACGCAGTGAGAAATCTCGTCCTTTACCGCGATGTTCCCCCTTTCTTGAAGAGCATAGG